>JAAYNS010000181.1 GCA_012520755.1 Tissierellia bacterium | reverse complement strand
TTTTTACAATATTTACAACATTGTTATTTGCAAAACAATAATATTTTGATATACTACAAGTATATGAAGTTTAGCGTCCCAGGAAATTTTGGGATGACAATTATGATTGTTTATTTTTTACCTAAATACTTTAGTTGGAGGAGATAAATAAAATGAAAACTGATGTTCAAATTGCACAAGAATCTAAGATGGTGCCAATTAACGATATTGCATCTAAGCTTGGAATTAAAGAAGATGATGTTATCAATTATGGTAAATATAAAGCAAAGATATCATCAAGAGCTATTGAAGATTTAAAAAATAAGCCAGACGGAAAATTAATTCTAGTGACTGCAATTAACCCAACACCAGCAGGTGAAGGAAAAACAACAACCAATATTGGTCTTTCTATGGCATTAAATAAAATTGGAAAAAGTTCAATAACAGCCATTAGAGAACCTTCTCTAGGACCTAGTTTTGGAGTTAAAGGTGGAGCAGCTGGCGGTGGTTATGCCCAAGTAGTACCAATGGAAGATATAAATCTTCACTTTACAGGAGATTTCCATGCAATCACAACTTCACATAATCTGATTTCAGCAATGTTAGATAATCACATCCAACAAGGAAATGCATTAGGTATAGACCCAAGAAGAATTGTATGGCGTAGAGTATTAGATATGAATGATAGAGCCTTGAGAAATGTAGTAGTAGGTCTTGGAGGCAAACCAAATGGAATGCCTAGAGAAGACCATTTTGACATAACGGTAGCTTCCGAAATCATGGCTATTTTCTGTTTAGCAAATGATCTTGAAGACTTAAAAGAAAGAGTAAGCAATATAATTATTGCATATAATTTTGCTGGAGAGCCAGTATATGTAAAAGACATAAACGCACAAGGTGCAGTGGCATTATTAATGAAAGATGCTATGGCTCCAAACTTAGTTCAAACTCTTGAAAACACACCAGCATTGATTCATGGTGGACCATTTGCCAATATAGCACATGGATGTAATTCAATGACTGCAACAAAATTAGCATTAAAATTATCAGAATACACTATAACAGAAGCAGGCTTTGGAGCAGACCTTGGAGCAGAAAAATTCTTTGACATAAAAGCTAGATTTGGAGAACTAAAACCAAATGCAGCAGTAATAGTAGCAACAGTAAGAGCATTAAAGCATCATGGTGGAGCTAAGAAAGAAGAATTAGGTACAGAAAATCTTGATCAATTAGCAAATGGTTTTGAAAACCTTGAGAAACATATAGAGAACATGCAGAAATTTGGAGTACCTTCTGTAGTAGCTATTAATAAGTTCCCAACAGACACAGAAGCTGAATTAAACTTTGTTATAGAAAAGTGTAAAGAGCTTGGTGCTGAAGCAGTACTTTCAGAAGTATGGGGTAAAGGTGGAGAAGGTGGAATTGAATTAGCAAAGAAAGTTGTAGAAGTTTGTGAAACAAAAGAATCCAACTTCAAACCATTATATGAAGTAAATGACACAATCAAAGAGAAAATAGAAAAAATAGCCACAGAAATCTATGGAGCAGATGGTGTCGACTTTACAAATTCAGCAATTAAAGACATAGCACAAGCAGAAAAATTAGGATATGATAAGATGCCAATATGTATGGCTAAAACTCAATATTCATTCTCAGACGATCCAAAACTATTAGCAAGACCAAAAGGATTTAGAATAACAGTAAGAGAAGTACGAATATCAGCAGGTGCAGGCTTCTTAGTAGCACTTACTGGAGATGTAATGACAATGCCAGGATTACCAAAGGTTCCTGCTGCAAATAATATAGATATTCTACCTAGTGGAGAGATAGTAGGATTATTCTAATCTATAGGCTTAAGGCAACAACTTTTAAAAAAATAAAAAAAGTTGTTGCTTTTTTTTTCTTTTGGTATATAATGTATCTAATATTCAATAAGGAGGTCTTAATCTTGATAATTAAAAATATTAGCAAGAGCCATTGGGAATCTGTATTCGGCTACGTAGAGAATAAGATTTCCAGAGGTATAAGGAGTTCCTCGCTATTTTAGATAATACTTTAAAAAATAGGAGGAATATAAATGAAAAAGAAAATATTAGTTTTATTATTAGTGGTAGCTATGGTTTTGGTATTTGGTGCATGTTCAAGTGAGAAAACAAGTGGAAATGTAGTAGAAGATACAAGTCCAGCAACAAATGATTCAACATCAGATGTTTCAAAAGTTGATGGCGGTAAAGTAGAAAAGATAAAGAATGAAGGAAAAATAGTACTTGGAACAGCAGCAGGATATCCACCTTTTGAGTTTCATAAAATAATTGATGGACAGGATCAAATAATAGGTGTTGATATAGAAATTGCTAAAAAAATTGCTGATGAATTAGGTGTAGAGCTTGAAATAGTAGATATGAAATTTGAAGGAGTAATTCCAGCTCTTGTAACAGATGATATAGATATGATTATTGCTGGTATGGTAGCAACAGAGGAAAGAGCACAAGCAGTTGATTTTTCTGTACCATATTATCAAGCGAACCATAAGATTGTGATTAGATCAGAAGATAAGGATAAATATATAGATTTTGATGACATAAATGTTAAAGGAGTGACAGTTGGAGTACAAAAGGCCACTACACAAGATGCTCTGGCAAACGAAATATGTACAGAAGCAGAAGTAATAGGTGTGAGTCTACTTCCAGACGTTGTAATGGAAGTAAAGGGTGGAAAAATAGATGCTGCAATAATCGCTGAGCCTGTTGCTATGGCATATGTTAACCAAAATGAAGATTTATATATGCCAGATATTACTCTAGGTCAAGAACCTGGAATTAATATAGCAGTGAATAAAGGAAATCAAGATTTATTAGACCTAATTAACTCTGTAGTAGAAGAAATGGTTGCAAATGATGAAATAATTAAATTAGTTGAAAAATACAATATTCTTGCACAAGAATAATATTAGAGCTTATTTAATGGCAGATGGTGACTGATCACCGTCTGCCATTTTTAGTGGTTTGGGTCAGAGACCTTCCTCTCTATAGACTATATTTTGTCGTTTTTTATGTTAAAATTGGGTAAAATACATAATGAAGATAGGGAAATAAAATAATAGGAGGAACTGGGATGAAGGACTATATTGATAACTCGGATGTTGCTGAAAAGAATCTAAAATACTTGATGGAGAATCATGGTGAAATTTATGAGACATATCAAAACTTCGGAAAACTTATTCACGAAAAGGGTGGACCCCTAGATGAAAAAACACGCTGGCTGATTATCAGTATAATCAGCCCTTGAATTTGTACATAATGGTTGGAGTGAGAGGAGTATAATAAATGAATGCATTTTCAAGAACAGAACTGCTTTTAGGAGCGGATGGAGTAGACAAACTCAAAAATTCTAGTGTAGCAGTATTTGGAGTAGGTGGAGTTGGTTCTTTTACAGTTGAAGCTCTTGCAAGAAGTGGAGTAGGTAGTATTGCAATAGTTGATAATGATAAAGTATGTGTGACCAATATAAATAGACAAATAATTGCAACAAGCAAGACAATTGGTAGGAACAAAGTTGAAGTTATGAGAGATAGAATACTAGAGATTAATCCCAAATGCAATGTAGAAATACATCAAAGCTTTTATGGAGCTGAAAATGCAGATGAATTTGACTTATCTATCTATGACTATGTTGTTGATGCAATAGATACCGTATCATCAAAGCTAATACTAATAGAAATGGCAAAAGCTTGTAATACGCCAATTATCAGCTGTATGGGTGCAGGGAATAAACTGGACCCCACTAAGTTTGAAGTTACTGATATATATAAAACAAGTTTATGTCCTTTAGCTAGAGTGATGAGACATGAGTTAAGGAAAAGAAAGATAGAATCTCTTAAAGTTGTCTATTCAAAAGAAAAGCCAATAAAGCCTATTGTAAATGATGAGGAGAATAATACACAAAGAAAACAAATTCCTGGCAGTGTAGCATTTGTCCCATCTGTAGCAGGTTTGATAATTGCTGGAGAAGTAATTAAGGATTTAATATAACAAGCAAAAAGAACCGTCCCCTGCGCTTGGCCAAGCAAAAGGGACGGTTCTTTTTGCTTGCTTTTGCTTGGTTTTTTATGTTTTAAGGGTAAATTACATACAATATATTTACTAGTAAAAGTCTTGACAAAGATGTAAAAAAGGAATATAGTATAAATACAGACACCCCCACCCAGGGGGTATGGGATGGGAGATGAAAATATGAATAATGAAAGAAGAAAAGCACTACAATATCTAAGAACGGCTAAAGGCCAAGTTGAAGCATCTATTAAAATGATAGAGGATGATAGATATTGTGTAGATATATCAAATCAGATATTAGCGACCCAGTCTCTTTTAAAAAAGGCTGATTTATTAATAATTAGACAACATATAAATCACTGTTTAAGGGAAGCATTTGAGCAAGGTAGTGGAGAAGAAAAGCTAGATGAGGTTATGGAGCTCTTATCTAAACTTACGAAATAATCAAGTAAAAGAATCTTATTAGAATATGACAATAAGGAGGTTGATTTAATGGCTAAAAAAATATTTGAAATAGAAGGCATGACATGTGCATCCTGTGCCAATGCAGTAGAACGTGTCACGAGAAAATTAGAAGGGGTAGTCGAGTCAAATGTCAATCTTGCAACAGAAAAACTTACTATTAGCTATGATCCAGACCTTGTAAGAGTATTAGATATTAAAAATGCAATTGAAAAAGCAGGATATAGGGCAGTAGATGAGGAAGTTTCAGTAGATACAGATAAAGAGAGAAAGGAAAATGAAATCAAATCTTTATGGCATAGATTTGTTATATCTGCAATATTTACTATACCTCTATTTTATATTTCAATGGGTCATATGATGGGTGCACCTCTTCCAGACTTTATTGAGCCAATGGTAAATCCATTGAATTTTGCTATTGCCCAATTGCTATTAACTATTCCAGTAATGATAACAGGTCTTAAGTTCTATACAATAGGCTTTAAGACACTCTTTAAGAGAAGCCCAAATATGGATTCATTAATTGCAGTTAGTACAAGTGCAGCATTTATTTACGGATTATATGCCACATATAGAATCTATATGGGAGAAGCAGACTATGCAATGAGTCTATATTATGAATCTGTAGCAGTAATTCTTACTTTAATTACTCTTGGTAATTATATGGAGGCTCTTTCCAAAGGAAAGTCTTCAGATGCTATTAAGAAGCTAATGGGACTTCAACCTAAAACAGCACTTGTAATTAAGGATGGAAAAGAAACTGAAATTTCAATAGATGAAGTAGAAGTAGGAGATGTAATAATTGTAAAACCTGGAGAAAAGATTCCAGTTGATGGTGAAGTTGTAGAAGGCCTTACTTCTGTAGATGAATCAATGCTTACAGGTGAAAGCATACCTGTTGAAAAGCACGTGGGAGACAGTGTAGTAGGAGCAAGTATAAATAAAAATGGCTCAATAAAATATAAAGCAACCAAGGTAGGAAAAGACACAGCTTTAGCTCAAATTGTGAAATTAGTTGAAGATGCTCAAGGTTCCAAGGCGCCTATTGCAAGGTTAGCAGATATTATATCAGGATATTTTGTTCCAATAGTAATGGTATTAGCAGTTTTATCTGGATTAGGATGGTATTTTATTGGTGGAGAATCACTAACCTTTTCATTAACAATATTTATATCAGTATTAGTAATAGCATGTCCTTGTGCTCTTGGCTTGGCTACACCAACAGCTATTATGGTTGGTACTGGTAAGGGTGCTGAAAATGGCGTTTTAATAAAAAGTGGTACTGCATTGGAAACAACACATCAAATAGAGACTATAGTATTTGATAAAACAGGTACAATTACAGAAGGTAAGCCAAGAGTAACTGATATAATTGTTGCAGATTGGATATCAGAAAATGAATTGCTACAGTTAGCTGCATCCGCAGAAAAGGGTTCAGAGCATCCACTTGGGGAAGCTATAGTAAATGATGCAGAAAAAAAAGACTTAAGGCTTATGGATAGCGATTCATTTGAAGCCATTCCTGGTCATGGAATTAAAGTAGCTATTGGAGGAAGAACCCTATTAGCTGGGAATAAAAAGTTAATGAATGATAAGAAGATTTCCTTAGAGAATCTTGAAGAAGATTCAAATAGGTTGGCTGAAGAAGGAAAGACACCTATGTATATAGCTATTGATAATAGAATAGCAGGTATAATTGCTGTAGCTGATACCGTAAAGGAAAGTAGTAGTAAAGCTATTGAATCACTTCACAATATGGGCATAAAGGTTGCCATGATAACTGGTGACAATAGAAAAACTGCTGAAGCCATAGCAAGGCAAGTGAATATAGATATAGTCCTAGCAGATGTATTACCTGAAGATAAGGCAAATGAAGTTAAAAAGCTGCAAGATAAAGGCAAAAAGGTAGCAATGGTTGGTGATGGTATTAATGATGCTCCAGCACTAGCTCAAGCAGATATAGGTATAGCAATTGGATCTGGAACAGATGTAGCAATGGAATCTGCAGATATTGTATTAATGAGAAGTGACTTAATGGACGTTCCAACTGCAATTCAATTAAGTAAGAGTACCATAAGAAATATAAAACAAAACTTGTTCTGGGCATTTGCTTACAATACTTTGGGTATACCAGTGGCAATGGGACTTCTCCACATATTTGGAGGACCTCTATTAAACCCAATGATAGCAGCAGGGGCCATGAGTTTAAGTTCAGTTTCAGTAGTTTCAAATGCTTTGAGATTAAAGAGATTTAAGCCAATAAGATAATAATTCTAATTGTTTTAGAGCAGATTATATAAATAAAGATAAAGTTGAGAGGGGTTAATGAAATGAGAAAAAAATTATTAATTGAGGGTATGAGTTGTAACCACTGTGTTAATCATGTAACAAATGCTTTAAGCGAAATAGACGGAATAAAAAATGTAAATGTTAACTTAGAAGAAAAATATGCTATGGTTGATTCTGAAAATAACGACTTAGATGATGCAATGAAATTTGCAGTGGAAGAAGCAGGATATGAAGTGGTAGGAATAGAGGAGATATAATGAAAAATTTCATCAAAAGGTGGCTTGAAAGATTAGAAAAGACAAACAAGGAAAACTTCGGGAAGGAGCCATTAGACTGCTGTTCATTAGGAAGACAGAATAATAAGTCTAAAGCTATGAAGAATACACAAAATAGGAAATAATTTATAAACTACAGAAACAAGTTTAAGTTTCTGTAGTTTTTTATGCTATAATCATTATGTTATGATATCAGAAAATCAACTTTTAATTGGAGGATTTAAATGAAAGATAGGATATATATAACTGGCCACAAAAATCCTGATACTGATTCCATTTGTGCAGCATTAGCCTATGCAGATTATAAAAGTGCTAGTGGAGATGTTGAGGCGATACCAGTTAGATTAGGGGATATTAATTTAGAAACAAGATTTATTTTGAATTATTTTGGTGTTGAAGCTCCAAAACTTATTGAAACCGTAAGACTAAGCGTTTCAGACTTGAGTTTTGATAAGGTTGCTCCAATAAGTTCTGGAATATCTTTAAGAATGGCTTTAAGTTTAATGAAAAAAAACAATCTAAACAGTTTACCTGTTGTAGATGGTGATGAAAAGCTAATAGGGATGGTTACAATATCCGATATAATTCAAAATTATATAGATGTATGGGATAGCACGGTTTTGGGAAGGGCTGGTACATCATTAGACAATATAATTGATACTTTAAATGCAACTTCAGTCTATCTACCAAAGAACCCTAGAAAAATGACAGGGAAAGTGTCAATATTTGCAATGGATATTGAGAAGATTAAAGAAAATGATTATGAAGACTGCGTTGCTATTTGCGGTAGAGACGATATTCAAGAATTTGCAATAAAAAGCAATGTTGCTTTAATGATAGTGACTGGAAATGGTCAAGTGGATGAGGAATTAATTAAGCTAGCAGAAGAGAATAATACATCTATTATTACTACACCTTATGATACATTTATGACTTCAAGACTAATAACTCAAAGTATACCAGTAAGCTATTGTATGACTAAAGACGACATAGTAAGAATATCTATAGATGATTTAGTTGATGATGCAAAAGTAAAGATGTCACAAAGCAGGTATAGGGCTTACCCTGTTGTAGATGGAAATAATAGGGTAGTAGGACTATTATCTAGATACCACCTTATTACAAGCATGAAAAAGAAGGTGATTTTAGTAGATCATAATGAAAGAAGTCAATCCATAGATGGATTAGAAGAATCTGAAATTCTTGAAATCATAGATCATCACAGAATTGGCGATGTTCTTACAGGTAATCCTATATACTTTAGAAATGAGCCTGTAGGAAGTACATCTACAATTATTGCCTCTATCTTCTTTGAAAATGGAAGAGTTCCATCAAAAAAAATAGCAGGGATTTTAGCTGCAGCAATAATTTCAGATACACTTTTATTAAAATCTCCTACTGCAACATATACAGATAAGATAATCTTAGAAAGACTTTCAAGAATAGCTGGGATTGATATTGAGAAATTTGCTGATGAAATGTTCAAGGCAGGCACTTCATTAACAGGATTAACACCAAAAGAATTACTTAATCAAGATTTTAAGTCTTTCGCAATAAATGAAGCTAAAATTGGCATTTCACAAGTTTATACTATGGATGCTGCCAGCTTAAATGATATTAGGGATGATTTGATTAAATTAATGGAGGAAATAGCCAGAGATTCAAATTATTTTGCCTTTATTTTGATGTTAACTGATATCCTTAATGAAACGTCGGAAATGATTGTTGTCAGTGACCACAAAGATATAATAGCTGATGCCTTTAATTCAAAACTAGAAAACAATTCATTTTATGCACCAGGAGTTCTTTCAAGGAAAAAACAAGTAATTCCACCACTTACAGAAGCTTTAGCTAATATGGAATAATCATTAAGGAGGAATATATGATTTATGTAATAAATAATAGCAATGATCCTTTTTTTAACCATGCAGCAGAAAAATATTTAATGGATAATTTTGATGAAGAAGTATTTATGCTATGGATTAATAGACCCTCAATACTGATTGGTAAGAATCAAAACACCCTTTCTGAAATAAATATAAATTATGTTAAAGAAAATGATATATCAGTAGTAAGAAGACTTTCAGGGGGAGGAACAGTTTACAATGATTTGGGGGATATGAACTATACCTTTATCACTTATAGAGATGGGGTTGGGCCAAAAGTAGAAAATGGTTTCGAGAGATTTGCCCTTCCTGTGGTTAATGCACTCCAATCTTTGGGAGTAAATGCAGTATTTACAGGAAGAAATGACATAACCATAGATGGGAAGAAATTTTCAGGCAATGCTCAGTATTTTCAAAAAGACAAACTATTACATCATGGTACCCTTTTATATGATTGCGACATGTCTAAGCTAGCACAAGCCCTAAAATCAAAGCCTATTAAATTTATAGATAAATCTGTTAAATCCGTAGGCTCAAGAGTTACAAATATCTTAGACCATATGGAGACAAAAATGAACTTGGCAGACTTTAGGGAGTATTTAAAAAACTATGTAATAAAGACATATAATATAAAAACCATCTATGAGTTTACTGAAAATGATCTTAGGCAAATAGAAAAAATCTCAAGAGAATTGTTTGAAACTTGGGAATGGAATTATGGTCAATCTCCAGTTTACACATTGAAAAATGAGCTTAAATATCCTGGCGTTGGTGTAGTAGAATACAATGTAAATGTCGAAGGAGGCTTCATAAAAGAATTATCCTTAACAGGGGATTTCTTTGGTGAGGGAGAAATAAGAGAATTAGAAGAAAAAATCCTAAATTCAAAACATGATGAAAATGATTTGAATAAAGTATTGTCCAAAGTGAATATAGATGATTATATTAAGGGACTAAGTAAAGAGAGTTTTATCGAAGGCATAATGAATATTGAAAGGGTGAATGATTAATGGAAAGAAAGAGAAAACCTGAATGGCTTAGGGTGAAGCTTCAAGGTGGACATGAATCCAAAAAAGTAAGTTCATTAATATCTGATCTTAATTTAAATACAGTTTGCAATGCAGCTAATTGTCCAAATCAGATGGAATGCTATTCTAGAGGTACAGCAACATTTATGATTCTTGGTAGAAATTGCACAAGGAATTGTAGATTTTGTAATGTAGAAAACGGAAAGCCTGAGGATGTAAATCCTATGGAAGCAGAAAATGTGGCTAAAGCAGTAGCAAAACTAGCATTAAGACATGCAGTTATTACTTCCGTTACAAGGGATGATTTAGAAGATCAAGGAGCAAATCAATTTAGAAAAGTTGTAGAGGAAATAAGAAAACACGCACCTCAAGTAAGTGTTGAGCTTCTTATACCGGATATGCAAGGAAATACTGATTTGTTAGATATAATTATTGATTCGGAACCAAATGTCTTAAATCATAATATTGAAACAGTTCCAGAGTTATACGATAAAGTAAGACCACAGGCTATATTTGAAAGATCAATAAAAGTGTTAAAATATGTAAAAGAGAGAAAGCCTCACATGGCTACAAAATCTGGAATTATGCTTGGACTTGGTGAGACAAAAGAACAAGTAATTAATGTGTTTAAAGCATTACGAGATGTTGATTGTGATATGATAACCATAGGTCAGTATTTAAGACCAAGTAAAGAACACTTACCTATTCTTGAATATATTACACCTGAACAATTTAAAGAGTATGAAGAAATTGCTTATGATATGGGCTTTATACAGGTAGCATCTGGCCCATTAGTAAGAAGTTCATATTATGCTGAAGACATAAGTAAGTTAATATAAGGGTTTGAATTTTAATTTGCCAGTCTTATACAAAGAAGAAAAGGAACTGTTAATGACAGTTCCTTTTTAGATTTAATAAAGCTTTCCTTTGTAATCTTATTGTAACAAGATAAGCTTTTCTTCTATGATATAATGTAAGATATAAATTGAATGTAGGGGGACAAACTTATGAAGAAGCTTAAGAAGATGATGTTTTTGTGTATGACAGGAGCACTTTTATTGATGGGGACCCCAAATAGAGAAGTTTTAGCGGTGGAACCCATAAGATTGGTGGTTAATGGAAATGACATAACCTCATTGTCAAGTCCAATCTTAGAAAACAATAGGACCTTGGTGCCTATTCGCTTTATATCAGAAGAACTTGGGGCGGATGTTACTTGGAATAATGCGGATAGAACCGTTTTAGTAGAAAAGGGCAATAATACAGTCCTTTTAAGAATAGGCAGCCAATTAGTTTCTTATGATAATGGTTCAGATTATGAAGTAAGTGATATAGCACCAAAAATAATAAATGATCGGACCTATGTACCCTTAAGACTAATAAGTAATGCCCTAGATATTGGAATAGATTGGGATAATGCTACACGTACAGTGTTAATAGATTCTCAAATATTACCAGAGGAGACAAGCTTTTACGATGTAAAGATTTTATCCCATGAAGATGGAGATACAATTACTGGAAGAACTAATTTGCAAATAGGAGCATCTGACCGATACATAGGTAAAGGATACGAGGTAAGATTTTTGCTATTAGACCCAGATACAGCAAAAGGATTTATTATAGCAAGAACTGAAAATGCTGGAGTAAATAGTATTGTAGGTAGGGGAGATCCTACACCGAGAATAGATGACGTAACTGATGTATATACTTATATGCCAAAGTTAGATGACAATGGTAATAAAGTATTAGTTGGAGCTATATATGACCAAAATGGTAGCTTAATTGGTGGAGACGCAGTTGCAGTTAATGTAAACATAGACCCTAAAATAAGCTTAAGCGGTATTGAAGATGGCAAGCTTATTAGCTATGCTCATTATATGGGCTCACAGAGCAACTTTTTCCCTTCCTTTGTAAAGTATGAATTCACAAACATGGTAACTGGTACAAAGACTATTACTGATTTCCAAAGTCCATCTGGCACTTATACTTGGAAACCTCAGATGAAAGATAATGGCTATTATTCTGTTAGAGTAATTGCATATGATAATGATGTGGTTGTAGCAACTAGTGAACCTGTAAATGTACAAGTAGCAATGGAAAGGCAATTGTCACTAACTGGAATTAAAGAAGGTGAAACAGTAAAGGGAACAAAAACTCTATTAGCGGATAGAAACTTTGATGTAAGTGAAACTCAATATATAATGAAGGATGTAAACACTGGAGAAGAAAAGGTATTAGCTACAATACCTTATGGAAGTTATACATGGCATCCAAGCCCAGAAGATTCTGGCTTGAAGGATATAATTGTTAGAGTGAAGGCTGGAGGCAATGTAATTGATAGCCCTCCAATTAGAGTTAAAGTTGATGGAAGTCCTAAGCTGTTAGTAGAAGGGATAGGGCCAAAACAAGTATTAACAAGTTCAGCAATCCTTAAAGCATCCAGTAATGTAAACATTGATTCAATAAGCTATACTCTTAAAAACTCTAAAACTGGTGAGGGAATAGTACTAGCATCTAATTTATCTCTTCCGGCTGAATTTACATTCAATCCAACTGATTATAGTGGAGAATGGATCCTGCAAGCAGAAGGATCACACAATGGTAAGAGGGTGTACAGTGAAGAGATTCCTTTTAAAGTTTATCTAGGGGAAATATTCAGTTCCAAACCAATAGTAGAGAAGAGTCAATATTTAAATTTTGCTTCAAATTTAGCCAAGGATTCATTTAATAAGACAGGAATGTCTGCAGCCCTTCAAACAGCACAATCTATACTTGAAACAGGATGGGGACAAAGTACACCAGTTGACAAATATACTGGACAAAAATCAAATAATTTATTTGGCATAAAAGGAGTAGGTCCTGCTGGAAGCGTAACATCAACAACATGGGAAGTTTACAATGGTGTAAGATTTACAGTAGATGCTGACTTCAGGGCATATAATAGCCCTCAAGAGAGTTGGGCGGATCATAAAGAGTTTTTAGAAAGAGATAGGTATAAGGCTTTTAGAGATGTAATGCATGATTATAAGCAAGGTGCATGGTCTCTGAAAGATGCTGGATATGCAACAGATCCAGAATATGCATTAAAACTTATGAAATTGATAGATAGTTATAATTTAGATGAATTAGATAAGGTAGGTATTTAATATCCCTG
>JAAYNS010000180.1 GCA_012520755.1 Tissierellia bacterium | reverse complement strand
CAATCAAGAAATTCTTTGTAATGGCTGGTTGTGACGGAAGAATGAAGAGCAGAAATTACTATACAGATTTTGCTGCAGCACTTCCAAAGGATACAGTTATCCTTACAGCAGGTTGTGCAAAATATAAATACAATAAATTAAACTTAGGAGATATAGGTGGAATTCCAAGAGTATTAGACGCAGGACAATGTAATGATTCCTACTCCTTAGCAGTTATAGCACTTAAACTAAAAGAAATCTTTGAATTAAATGATATAAATGAATTACCAATAGCATATAACATTGCATGGTATGAGCAAAAAGCTGTAATAGTATTATTAGCTCTATTACACCTAGGTGTGAAGAACATTCACTTAGGACCAACATTGCCAGCTTTCCTTTCACCAAATGTAGCTAATGTATTAGTAGATACATTCGGTATTGGAACAATCTCAAATGTTGAAGATGACATTGCAATGTTCATGGGAGAAGCAACAAACGCATAATATGCGTATAATATAAATAATCCCCCTTAAAACCCTTCATCAATAGATGGAGGGTTTTAAATATAGAGGGTTATTTTTATAGCCCTTAAATTTTTGTTGAAAAATAGATTATTTGGGTAATATTATTATAATGTAGAAAATAGTATAGTCATAATTATGAAAGAAAGGTTTATTGATAATGAAGTTTGATAATTTACTTAAAAAGATACTTAAGGAGGATATTGATTACAATAAAAAGGAGACAAGGACAAAGGTAGCCACACTAGCAAGTCTTGTAGGGCTTGTAGCCAATGTATTACTATCTCTAATAAAGATAATTATAGGTGTAGTTATATCTTCAGTCAGTGTTATTGGTGATGGTTTTAATAATTTATCTGATGCTGCTTCCTCAATAATAACCCTAATAGGATTTAGACTGGCTAATATGCCACCAGATAAGGAGCATCCATACGGTCATGGAAGAATAGAATACATATCAGCCCTTATGGTTGCATTCATGGTAATATTGGTTGGCTTCCAGTTTATAAAAACTTCCTATAATAGAATAATAAATCCCCATCCGGTAAAGTTTGACCTTTTCCCTTTGATAATATTAATATTTTCAATATTTGTTAAAGCTTGGTTGGCAAAATTCAATTATGATTTAGGATTGAAGATTAAATCATCAGGTCTAAGGGCTACGGCTATTGATGCTATAGGTGATGTCTTAACAAGTACTGTTGTTGTGACTTCAATACTTGTAGGGAGGCATATTTCATTACCTATTGATGGAATAATAGGCATCATAGTATCCCTGTTAATTATGTATAATGGATTCAATCTTGTTAAAGATACCATAGACCCATTAATAGGTGAAGCACCCGATGAAGACTTAATTAGGGCAATAAACATGGATATCCTTACATATGATTATATAATTGGGACTCATGATTTAATGGTTCATACTTATGGTGCAGGAAAGACTATGGCAACTGTTGATGTTGAATTTCCAGCAGATATTGATAATTTGACTATTCATGAGGTTATAGACACTATGGAGAAGGAAATTGGAGAAAGATATGATTTAACCTTAGTTGTACACATGGATCCATTAGGTCCTGAAAGTGATGAGGTTTATAAACTAAGAAAAAGCATAACAAGATTATTGGAAGCAGATCCCATTGTAAAGTCTATACATGATTTTCAAATACTAGAAAATGAGAATGAAAAAGCAGTAGAGTTTCATCTGGTTATTGATGGAAACAAGTTAGATAAGGATGAAACAGTAAGTATTTTGAAAGATGAATTTGAAAGATTTATAAAAAAAAGGTTCCCTAATATTAGTTTTGATATAATTATTGATATAGAGTATTAAAAATAAATTGTAGGAGATGTTTAAATGGATTATCAAAAACAAATCAAAGAGATATCTGGCTACATCAGAAGTGGAGAAAAATCAAAGGATGATTTAAAAATAGGAGTAGAATTTGAGCATATTATAATAGATAAGGAAAGCCTTAGATCCATATCATATTATGGAAAAAATGGCCTTGCCGAAACTTTGAAAGAACTAGAACCAAATGGCTGGAAAGGAATATATGAAGGAGAAAATATTCTTGGTTTGATGAAGGATAATATGAATATAACCTTAGAGCCTGGCAGTCAGTTTGAAGTAAGTATAATGAAAGAAGAGAAAATTGAAGATCTGGAGAAGATTTATTTAGAGTTTCTAAATGAAGTAATACCAGTCTTAGAAGCAAAGGGACAAGGTCTAATGGCTCTTGGTTATCATCCTGTTACTAAAATAGAAGAAATACGCTTGTTACCAAAAAAACGCTATGATTTTATGTTTAATCATTTTAAAAGTGCTGGAAGCCATGGACACAATATGATGAAAGGCACAGCAGCATTGCAAGTATCTGTAGACTACATGAACGAAGATGATTATAAGAAGAAGTTTAGGGTTATCAATGCTTTGTCTCCTGTAATGTATGCACTATTTGAGAATGCAAGGTATTTTGAAGGCGAAACAAGGGATGAACATACAATAAGAGCCTTTATTTGGGAGAATACAGACAGGGATAGGTCTGGTATTATCCCTGGAGTATTAGATAAAGATTTTGGCTATGAGTCATATGCTGAATATGTCTTAAATAGACCACCTATCCTTGAGATGGTTAATGGAATTGCAAAATCTACAGGGGATAAAAAAGTTAGGGATCTATTGGATCCAGATAATTATAAAATTGAAGACTTGGAACACTTTTTAACTATGTTTTTCCCTGATGTGAGGACAAAGAAGTACATGGAGATTCGAATGATGGATTCTATTCCATATCCTTTAAACTTTTCTGTAGTTGCTTTGTGGAAAGGCTTGCTTTACAACAATGATTCTTTAGAAGAAATATATACTTTAACAAAAGATATAAGTGATTTTGAAGCAAATAAGGCTAAAGAAGAAATGATAGAAAAAGGTTTTATGGCAAAAATAAAGGACAAAACACTTTTAGATATTGGTAAAACAGTGGTTCAAATTGCAAAGAAGGGTTTAGATGACAAAGAAGTAAGCTATATCTTGCCTTTAGAGAGGATGTTAGATGAGGGTAAAAATCCATATTTAATAACAAAAGAAAATGAATACAAGGGTAAAAAAGAAGCATTACGCTGGTGTATGCTTAACGATATTATTTAGGGGTGAAGGCTATGGATGCTTTAGAGATTAATAATGAGTATATTGATTTAATATTAAGTAATAAAAAAGACTATGGAAAAGATTATAAACTAACATCAGAAAAGGTTGCAAATTCCAACGCTATATATAGGGGGAAACCTGTTCCCTTTTTATATCATCCAATGTTTTTTACAGAAGCAGATATTGAAAATTTCGAGAAAATTAGCAAAAACATTATATCTATAACAAATAAGATTACAGATAGGTATATTAGAGACCAAGACTTTAGGAGAAAATTTGGTTATCCAAAGTTTATTGAAGACTTGATTCAGGTAGATAATGGATATGATATCAATGTTCCTATAGGAAGGTTTGACATATTCTATAAGGATTATGAGAACTTTATGTTTTGTGAGATAAACACAGATGGCTCTTCTGCTATGAATGAAGATAATACAATAGGAAGAATATTGTTAGAATCAAAGTCCATAAAGGATTTTGGGGAAATTTATGAAGTTGAACCCTTTGAATTGATTGATTCCTGGGTAGATCGTAGTATAGAAATATTTAATATATATGATCCAAACAATAAAAAACCAAATGTTGCCATAGTAGATTTTGTTGAGAGTGCCACATCTGCGGAATTTGAAGAGTTTAAGAAGTCCTATATCAAGAAAGGCTATAACTGCATAATAGCTGACCCAAGGGATTTAGAGTATAGAGATAAAAGTCTATATTTTGGTGATTATAAAATAGACTTAGTTTACAGAAGGATAGTATCCTATGAGTTAATAGAAAAAGCAAAGCAAATACCTGATTTTATTCAAGCTTACAAGGATAGAGCCTTCTGTTGCATAGGCTCAATAAAATCTCATGTAGTACACAATAAGATATTCTTCAAAATATTACATGATGAAGATACCTTAGAGGGCTTATCTGAAGACGAACAAGACTTTGTTAAAAGGCATATACCTTATACAGGAATATTTGGAGGACAAGAAGAGGCCTATAATCTTGTTTTAGAGAACAAGGATAAATATATAATGAAGCCGATGGATTTAAATGCGTCTCAAGGAGTTTTTGTAGGTAGAGATTTAAGTCAAGAAGAATGGGAAGAAAGGCTTAAAAATGTATGGAACAAAGACTATCTATATCAAGAGTACTTTGATCCCTTCTTTAGGAAACATGTAGTTTTTCTTGACGATGATGTAAAAGTAGAAGAGTTTAAAAGTGTAGTTGGATTATTCATATACAAAGAAAAATTCGCTGGACTTTACACTAGAGTAGGTAGTGAAAATATTATATCAGGTGCTACTAGCTATTACACATTGCCTAATATGTTGGTTAAGAGATAATAGGTAAAAGGTAATAGGTAAGAAATATTTGTGAAGAAATAAAAAAGAAGAGTAAACCCGAGATTATTAAATGAGATGTACATCTACTAACCTGGTTGGTAGTGTTACGACTTCTAAAAATCTCGGGTTTT
>JAAYNS010000179.1 GCA_012520755.1 Tissierellia bacterium | reverse complement strand
TGCTCAAGAGAAAAAATTGAAAAAGTAATTATTAGTTTAGGGAAAAAAGAGATACAAGATATTATCGATGAGGATGGTCAAGCTGAATTAGTTTGTCATTTTTGCAATACGAAATATCAATTTAATAAGGAAGATTTAATTAGATTATTATTGACAATTCAATAAATATGTTATATACTGTTTTAGTGTTCAGCACTAAATTTACCTTTGTAATTTACTAATTTAATGTTTATCAGTACATACAACAATTAAAGTAGTAGAAATAGCCCGAATAGCTCAGTCGGTAGAGCAGTAGACTGAAAATCTACGTGTCGCTGGTTCGATTCCGGCTTCGGGCACCATTTTAGAATTAAATTGGTAATGCGGAAGTGGCTCAGTGGTAGAGCATCGCCTTGCCAAGGCGAGGGTCGCGAGTTCGAATCTCGTCTTCCGCTCCATTTTATGTTATAATATATATTAATATGGCGGCATAGCCAAGTGGTAAGGCAGAGGACTGCAAATCCTTTACCCCCGGTTCAAATCCGGGTGCCGCCTCCATAATAAACCTTCTAAGTTATTTAGAAGGTTGTTTTTTTAGGAGGCTTTCAATGGTTCCATTTATTCCAAAACAGAAAGCTAATGTAGCAATTGTAGACGGAAGGGCTAATGAAGTGATTGTAAATAGTTTAAAAGAACTTAATATAAAGGTAATAAAAACCATAAAATGTGATGAGCTACAAGAAAGTATTTCCTATCACCCTGATATTGTTATGCATCCTATAAACCACAATACTCTAATAATAGCACCAAATGTTTATGACTATTATGAACAAGAATTATCTAATTTAGGTATCAATCTAATTAAAGGTGAAACAATACTTGGAAGTAAATATCCGCGAGATATTGCATATAATGTTGGTAGGCTCAATAATATTGCTATTCATAATTTTAAATATACAGATAAGAAATTAAAGTATTATTTAAAAATGCAAAATTTAGAGTTTATAAATATAAACCAAGGATATAGCAAGTGTTCATTATTAATAGTGGATGATGTGAGTGGAATAACTTCAGATGTATATATGTATAAAAGATTATCTGAAATAGGATATAATATACTCTTAATTCAGCCAGGCTATATAAAACTATATAATGAAATTTATGGTTTCATAGGTGGTACATCGGGGAATTACGACAATAATACTATATTATTTACTGGGGATTTTAATAACCATCCAAATTCAAAAGAAATTGAAACTTTTTTACAAACAAGAAATATAAAATCAATTTTTTTATCCAGTAGTGATATTATCGACCTGGGTACAATAATTACTCTTGAAGGGAATTGTTAATATTGTTTAAGCTAGGAAATAATTATTATTTGATTAACTGTATACCCAATTATCTGAAGTACATACTATAAGGTAAGGGAGTGATATTGTGAAATCCATCAAGATTGTAGCAAATCAACCAAAAGAAGAAATTAGCCAAATAGCGCTTTACTATCCCTTTAAAACAAAATTTGAAATAATAAATGAAACTGTTGAAAACAATGATTCCTTAATTATTAATATAGATGAAAAAATAATTGATGATGATATAATGTATGACAATCTAATAAAGTTCATACTTCATTTAATAAATAAGTTGTATATAAAAGATCTTATAAATATAAAAGTTTCAAGTTTGCTACAAGATTTTATAGATAGTGATATTGAAGAAATTGAAAACACAGTTTATGATCTTTTGTTAGATGAAGATTATTTTATAGATGACAAGAAAGAAATATATGATGAAATGAAGGCGTTTATTTCAAAAAATAATACTTTGATTATTGAGGGATATTTAAGATTTAGAAATAAATCATTTGAAAATTTAATTGATAAAATAATTGAAAAAGTAATTATGGATATACAAATGGAAACAGAATATGAAGATTTTATTGAAATGCTACGCTATTATTTAAGTTTGCAGATGGCCAAGGTTGATATAGTAAATGTTGTTATAAATAACGATAGATTTTTCTTATACGATCATAAAAATAGAAAGATAGAAAATGAGTATGTAAAATCTATAATTGCAGATTATAACTTAGATGACCTAAGTAAGGCAGATGTACTTGTAAGTTCATTAATTGTTTTAGCGCCTAACAAAGTGATTGTTCATATTAAAAATGATAATGAAAAAGAACTAATGCAAATATTAAAAAAGATATTTACAGATAGATTATATTTTTGCTACAGTTGCAATTTATGTAATACTATAATCATGAATAATGATTTAGAATAAGAGTTAAGTAAGCCTAACTCTTATTTTTTTAAAATATCAGGTATAATATTTGAAAATCTATCCAAAAATGTTATTATTATATATAGACTATTGAGGGAGGTATAAAAATGAGTGAGAACATTGTAAAACCATCTATATTACCAGGATTTATGGAACTTACACCTTCCGACCAAATTCTGTTCAATAAAATAATGGATACTATAAGAAAGAATTATGAGAAATTTGGTTTTTTACCAATAGATACTCCATTAATAGAAAAATCGGAAGTATTATTGGCAAAAGGTGGGGGAGAAACAGAGAAACAAATATACAAGGTAGTTAAAGGTGATACAAATATGTGTCTAAGATTTGATCTTACAGTACCTTTAGCTAGATATGTAGCACAACACTATTCAGAACTTAGTTTTCCATATAGAAGATATCATATTGGAAAAGTTTATAGGGGAGAGAGGAATCAAAAGGGAAGATTTAGAGAATTCTATCAAGCAGATATTGATATTATAGGTAATGGAAGTTTAGATATAATTAATGATGCTGAGATCCCGAGTGTAATTTATTCAACATTTAAAGACTTAGGTTTTGATTCCTTTACGATTAAGATCAATAATAGAAAAATTTTATCAGGTTTTTTTAATAGCCTAGGAATTGACGATTCAACTTTGATACTAAGAGCAGTGGACAAACTGGAAAAAATCGGTGTTGACAATGTAAAGAAAGAACTTGAAGATCTCGAAATTTCAAAGGATAATATTGAAAAAATTATTGAATTTATCTCTATCAATGGAAGTAATGACGAGATTATCAATAAATTAAAAGATTTGAGAATAGAAAATGAATTGTTTATTGAAGGATTACATGAATTATCAAAAACTGTAGAGTACATTAGGCTGTTTGGAGTACCAGAAGAGAATTTTGCTGTAGATCTAACAATTGCAAGAGGCCTTGATTATTATACTGGTACAGTCTATGAAACGTTTTTAAATGATTATCCTGAGATTGGAAGTGTCTGTTCTGGTGGAAGATACGATGATTTAGCTACATATTATACAAAGCAAAAACTCCCTGGTGTAGGTATATCTATAGGCTTAACAAGATTATTTTATCAGCTTACAGAGGGAAAAATTATTAAGAGTACAGATAATTCATTAACTCAAGTACTTGTGATACCAATGGATGGGTTTATGGATAAAGCGATAGAAGGTGCCAGTATATTGAGAAAAGAAGGTATATACTCACAAATATATTTTGAAGACGGAAAAATGGGCAAAAAGTTCAATTATGCAGATAAATTGAATATACCTTATGTAATGATAATAGGTAAAGAAGAAGCTGAGAATAACAAATATTCATTTAGAAATATGAAAACAGGGGAACAAAAAACTATTTCAATAGAAGAGGTTTTAAAGTGTTTTAAATAATATATTTTTGGTATATATTATAATATCTTGACAAAATATATATGAAAATATATTATATATATAATCAATATATAGCTATGATGGGAAGAGTAGGTTATTATATTTTATTAAGAGAGAGAAGATCTAGGCTGGGAGTCTTCTTATACAAATAGTGACTGAAAACCACCCCTGAGCTGAATCCTATAAGGATTTCCGCTAAAAGCGTTATTTAAAAGAGAAGTAATTAGGGTGGAACCACGACCTTTCGTCCCTACATTTTGTAGGAATGGAAGGTCTTTTTTTAGATTATTTAAGGAGGATAATAATGATAAAAATAATATTACCGGATGGTTCAACAAGAGAATATGAAAAAGGCGTAAAAGTTTATGATGTAACTAAAGATATCTCAGAAGGTTTAGCAAGAGTTGCCCTAGGGGCAGTTGTTAATAAAGAAATAAAAGGAATGCAAGAGTCAATTTATGAAGACTCAACTTTTAAAGTTGTTAAATTTGAGGATTATGAAGGAAGGCAGATTTTTTGGCATACATCTGCTCATATAATGGCATTGGCTGTGCAAAGGTTATATCCTGATGTAAAATTTGCCATTGGTCCTGCTATTGATAATGGTTTTTACTATGATTTTGATACAGAGCATAGGTTTGCTCCAGAAGATTTGGAAAAAATTGAATCAGAGATGAAAAAGATAGTAAAAGAGAATTATGTTTTAGAAAGGTATGAAATGCCAAGAGATGAAGCACTAGAATATTTCAAAAACAAGAATGAAGTATATAAAGTGGATTTAATTGAAAACTTACCTCCTGATGAAGTAATCTCATTTTATGAATTAGATGAGTTTACAGACCTGTGTAAAGGGCCTCATTTATACGACATAAAAAAAGTAAAAGCAATTAAACTAACAAGCATTGCCGGTGCCTATTGGCATGGTGATGAAAACAATAAAATGTTACAAAGAATTTACGGTATTACTTTTGAAAAGAAAAAGGATTTAGATGAATATCTAGAAAGGCTTGAAGAAGCTAAAAAAAGAGATCATAGAAAATTAGGTAAAGAGTTGGAGTTATTTAGTATGCAAGAAGAGGGTCCAGGCTTTCCGTTTTTCCATCCAAAAGGAATGACTCTTAGAAATATTTTGGAAAATTATTGGAGAGAAGAACACGTAAAACGTGGATATGGTGAAATAAAGACTCCCCTAATATTAAGTGAAGAATTATGGCACCAATCTGGTCACTGGGACCATTATAAAGAAAACATGTATCTTACGAAAATCGATAATTCCGATTATGCAATTAAGCCAATGAACTGCCCTGGGTCAATCTTAATATATAAATCAAATATGTATAGTTACAGAGATTTCCCAATTAGAATGGGAGAATTAGGATTAGTTCATAGACATGAATTATCTGGTGCATTACATGGTCTCATGAGAGTCAGAAGCTTTACTCAAGATGATGCACATATTTATTGCTTACCAAGCCAAGTCAAAGATGAACTAAAAAGAGTTATTGATTTAGCTGATGATATGTATAATGTATTTGGGTTTAAATACCATGTTGAACTTTCTACTAGACCTGAAGACTCAATGGGAACAGAGGAACAATGGGATATGGCGATAAGTAGTCTAAGGGAGGTCTTAGAAGAAAAAGAAATAGAATTTGTAATAAATGAGGGCGATGGTGCTTTCTATGGGCCAAAAATTGACTTCCACCTTGAAGATGCAATAGGCAGAACATGGCAATGTGGTACTATACAACTTGATTTTCAAATGCCAGAAAGATTTGATTTAACTTATATAGATAGAGACAATGAGAAAAAAAGACCAGTGATGATACACAGAACAATTTTAGGCAGTATTGAAAGATTTTTAGGAATTCTTATTGAACACTTTGCTGGAAAGTTCCCTTTATGGATATCTCCAATACAAGTCTCGATACTACCTATATCAGACAAATTTAATGATTATTCTTTTGACCTGATGGAGGATTTAAAAGCTCAAGGAATAAGAGTAGAAGTCGATAATAGATCAGAAAAAATAGGCTATAAAATAAGAGAAGCACAACTTCAAAGGATACCTTATATGTTAATTGTTGGAGAAAAAGAAGTAGAAAACAAATTAGTATCTGTAAGAAAAATAGATGATGGGGATATAGGACAAATGGAAGTTAAATCATTTGTAGATAGAATTATGAATGAAATTCAAACAAAAAGTATTTAATATACTGATTAACAAAAGAGCGTATCTACGCTCTTTTGTTATGTTGCATAATGTAGCCGCTTTTTGTATTTTTTGTAGATTATATCTAACTCGTCACTATCAAGTATTTCTTTTTTTATAAGTAAATTTGCTATTTGTTCTAGTATTTCATTGTTTTCCTCAATTATCGTTAAAGCATCATTATAAGCTCTATCTGTTATCTTTTTAATTTCAAGCCTGATTGAGTCATAGTTGTATCTTATATAAAGTTCATCTAAAGCCAATGTACCTAGAGAACTCATACCATAACTACATACCATTTCTCTTGCTATTTCAGTTGCCTTGTTTAAATCATCTTTTGCGCCTGTAGTTATTTCTTTAAATTTGTATTCTTCAGCTGCTCTTCCAGCTAATAATCCAGTTATCTTGAAGTAAAGTTCCTTTTCGGTTAATAAATATCTTTCTTCGTCTGGAAACTTTAATACATATCCTAGTGCTTGACCTCTTGGGATAATAGATATTTTTTGTATTAAATCAACATTTAAAACTTTTGATACGAGGGCATGCCCAGCTTCATGAAAAGCAATTATATTCTTCTCTTTTGCTAAGACACTAGGGTTTTTTACCTCCAGTCCTGCAAGAACTCTTTCGATAGCTGCGTCAAACTCATCAATTGTAATAATGGTTTTGTTATTTCTTACAGCAATTATAGCCGCCTCGTTTGCAATATTTGCAAGTTGTGCACCGGATAAACCAGTAGTTTTTTTTGCAATGGACTCAATATCAACTGTTTTATCTAATGGTTTATTATTTGTATGGACTTCTAGAATTTTTTCCCTTGCCCTTACATTTGGATTTCCAACATAAATATGTCTATCAAATCTACCGGGTCTAAGCAAGGCTTCGTCCAGTAGATCCAATCTATTAGTAGCAGCTATTGCAATTACAGTTTCATTTGTATTAAATCCATCTAATTCTACTAATAATTGGTTTAGGGTCTGATCTTTTTCATTATTTGATTCTGAATTTCTTTTTGACCCTATAGCATCAATTTCATCAATAAATATAATACTAGGGGCTTCTTTTTTTGCTTTTTCAAATAGAGTTCTGACTCTTTTGGCTCCAACACCAACATATTTTTCTACAAACTCTGAACCACTCGCATACAAGAATGTAGCATTAGTTTCTCCAGCTACAGCTTTTGCTAATAATGTCTTTCCCGTACCAGGTGGGCCATAGAATAATATACCTTTGGGGATTTTAGCACCCATTCTTTTATACTTGTAAGAATTGTTTATAAAATCAATTGTTTCTTGAAGCTCCTCTTTAATTTCTTCTAATCCAGCTACATCTCGGAATGTAACATTAGATTTATCTTTTTCTCTTGCAGTTTCTTTGTCTGTAGCTAATATAGATGGCATTAATTGGGGAGTTTCTTCGATGCTAAAATAATAGATTAGTAAAGCGATAGTAATAGCTATAACTAACAATCTATCACCTGCTTTAAAACTTCCAGTTATCATAGATGGATTAAACCAACTTAACACTAAAATTGTTGAAAATATTATCCCTAATACAACAAAAAAAAGTACTGCTTTTTTCTTTTTCAATTTATCTCCACCTTAAAATAGTCTAAAGTTAGTGTATCCAAAAGAATCTTTAATATAATGTTTGTGCAATTGGAAGTTATTTTTTTATTTGGCTATTAATAGTATTAATTATCAGAAGAAATTTTTATCTACCATAATTAGGAATCATGAAAATCATATTTGTTAATTAATTATTGACAAAGTGTCTTTTATGGATTATGATACCATTTGATTTGATAATTATTGTATTGACGCAGTTAAAGATATTAAGCTTCATTCTCAAAGAGCTTGAGTTGGTGAAATACAGTAATGAGTTTAATATTTAGTATTTACTGTAAAGCATGTTTTAAGAGACAGTAAAAATTTCAAATTAGTAAAACTTGATGATATGTATTAAATAATTATCATTGACAAATAGAAGGATATATCTTATAATTGGTAAGTGATTCAAAGTAAAAGATTTAAGTAGAAGTATCCGCTTCTCACCTTATTGCTGCGGCTTATAAGGTTACATTTCAGATTTCCTTTTGTAAAAAGGACTATAATCTAATGACTTATAATGTATATAAGCGGGTATTTTACCCGCTTTTTGTTTTTTGAAATAATATAGGAGGTGCTGGATTATTAAAGAACTTCAAATTAATGAAGAGATAAGAGAAAAAGAGGTTAGGCTAATAGACGAAGATGGGAGCCAATTAGGTGTCATACCTATTAAAAAAGCTTTGGAGATTGCTAATGAAAGAAAGCTTGATTTGGTAAATGTAGCTCCAAATGCAAAGCCACCAGTTTGTAAAATATTGAACTATGGCAAGTACAAATACGAATTAGCCAAAAAAGAAAAGGAAGCCAGAAAAAATCAAAAGGTCATAAACGTAAAAGAAATTCGTTTAACACCAAATATTGAAATTCATGATTTAACCACTAAAGCTAAGAGGGCTATTGATTTTTTAAATAATGGTGATAAAGTAAAAGTTTCTGTAAGGTTTAGAGGTAGAGAGATGGGCCATACAGAAAAGGGAAGAGAAGTACTTGATGACTTTTTAGAGTTGATGGATGATAATGCTGTAGTAGAAAAAGCTGCAAAAATGGAAGGAAGAAACATGACTATGTTTCTAGTTCCAAAATCAGAATAGTTTTAGGAGGATATAATATGGCAAGAAAGATGAAAACACATAGAGGATCAGCAAAAAGATTTAAAAGAACTGCTTCAGGCAAATTAAGAAGATATAAAGCATATAAAAGCCACGGAACTGGTAAAAAACCAGCAAAATCAATTAGAAATTTAAGAAAAGGTACATTGGTAAGTAAGGGCGATCAAAAAAGAATTAACTCTATGATACCATAAATAATTACGAATTTTTATATAGGAGGATTACAATAAATGGCAAGAGTAAAAGGTGGCGTTAATGCCAAAAAAAGACATAAGAAAGTTCTAAAACAAGCAAAAGGATATTTTGGTGCTAAAAGTAAGTTATTTAGACCTGCTAATCAAGCAGTAATGAAATCTTTAAATTATGCATACATTGGTAGAAAATTAAGAAAAAGAGATTTTAGAAAACTTTGGATAACGAGAATAAATGCAGCTGCTAGAGCTAATGGTATTAGCTATAGTAAGTTTATTAATGGATTAAAGAAATCTAATATTGAAGTTAATAGAAAGATGTTATCTGAAATGGCAATTCATGATCCTGAAGGATTTTCAAAATTAGTTGAAATTGCAAAAGAAGCGTAAAATAATGTTTAAGTAAAAAGTCCTAATAAGGGCTTTTTTAATTGATAGTATTATTTAATCATCTAAAGCCTAAGATAAATAACATGTAAATAATGGTGAAAAATATGATATATATAAGTTCTTCAAAAAATCCGATTATTAAGGAAATAAAAAGTTTATATAAGAAAAAAGATAGGTGGAAAAACAAGCTTTATATTATTGAAGGGATAAAGCTTGTTCATGAAGCCATTAATTATGGTATGAATATTAAGTATATACTATATACTGACAAACTACTTTATACTGATGAAGGAACTTCCTTCTACAGTATATTGAGTAAATTTGATAATTTAATTAATGTACCAGATATTCTTTTTGAAGAAATATGCGGTACAGAAAATTCTCAAGGAGTAATGGCTGTTGTACATTTTTATATAAATGATACTTTAGAATTAATGAATGAAAAAAACAAGTTCTTATTATATTTAGACTCCTTACAAGATCCAGGTAATCTAGGAACTATAATAAGATCTGCTGAAGCTTTTAATGCTGATGGAATTTTAATTGGAAAAGGATGTGTAGATCCTTATAATCCTAAAGTAGTAAGAGCAACTATGGGCTCAATATTTAGGATACCTTTATATTTCATTAATGATTACATAATTTTAGAGGAATTAAAGAAGAACAATTATAGGATTTATGCTACTTCTTTAGAAGGTAGTATTCCTATTAATGATGTTAAATATATAAATAACTTTATTATAGCTATCGGTAATGAATCTCAAGGTGTTAAAGATAGAGTTTTAAATCTGGCTGATGCATCTATAAAAATACCTATGCCAGGTTCAGCTGAATCACTAAATGCAGGAGTTGCAGCTTCAATAATAATGTATGAGGCAATGAAGCAAAGAGGTAAATTATCTTGAGTTTTCAATTGACAGGTGCTATAATTTAGTCAGCAATTAGTATAAAGGGCCTTTGGGTCTGTTTTTTTAAGAAAGGAGTCTTGGTATGAAGGAAAAACTTCAAGAAATTAGAAGACTTGCTATAGATAGTATAGATAGTGTATCTAATCTTGCGGATATTGAAAATCTAAGGGTTAAATACCTAGGTAAAAAAGGGGAAATTACCATATTACTTAAAGGAATGGGCAAGTTGTCTGCTGAGGAAAGACCTATTATTGGTCAAATTGCCAATGATGTTAGAAAAGAAATAGAAGAATTAATAGAAGTAAAAAAAGACAAACTAAATAATGAAGCTTTAGAAGCTAAGCTTAAATCAGAGAAAATCGATATTACAGTTTCTAAGAAAAAATCGAGAGTTGGACATAGACATCCATTGCTATCCACAATTAAAGAATTAGAAGATTTGTTTATAAGTATGGGATTTAAAGTAATACCAGGGCCAGAAATAGAAACTGTTAAGAATAATTTTGATGATTTAAACTCTCCTGAAAATCATCCTTCTAGAGATATGTCTGATACATTTTATATCACAGAAGACATACTTCTAAGAACTCATACCTCTCCAGTACAAATTAGAGCTATGAAAGAATATGGTGTACCTCTAAAGATGGTTTCAGCTGGTAGAACATTTAGATTTGATGATGTTGATGATACACACTCACCAATGTTTCATCAGCTAGAAGGTTTAGTTGTTGACGAAAATATCTCTATGGCAAATTTAATCCATACTTTAGATATATTTATTCAAGAATTATTTGGAAAAGACATAAAGACTAGATATAGACCACATTATTTTCCTTTCACAGAACCAAGTGCAGAAGTAGATGTTACTTGTTTTAAGTGTAGGGGAGCAGGGTGTCCTAACTGCAATCATACTGGATGGAGTATGGAATTACTAGGCTGTGGAATGATACACCCGAAAGTATTAGAGAATTGTGGTATTGATTCTACCAAATATTCAGGATTTGCTTTTGGAATGGGAGTAGATAGAATTACTATGATTAAATATGGAATTAATGATATAAGACTATTATTCGAAAATGATAATAGATTCTTGGAACAATTCTAGAAAGGAGTGAGATTATGCTATTACCTGTTAAATGGCTTAAAGATTATATAGATACTAATAAAAGCGCTAGGGAATTAGCAGATGGTCTTACACTATCTGGTTCTCATGTTGAATCTATTAAAGCCCTTGATAATGGTATTGAAAATGTCGTCGTTGGGAAAGTCTTAAAAGTTGAAAAACATCCAAATGCAGATAAGTTAGTTATTTGCACTATAGATATTGGAAAAGAAAAACTAGTTATCGTTACAGGTGCTAAGAATGTCAATGAGGGAGATTATTTACCTGTTGCTTTGATTGGTTCAAAATTGGCAAATGGATTAGAAATAAAGGAATCAAATTTTAGAGGAGTTAGTTCATTTGGTATGCTTTGTTCTTTACAGGAATTAGGGTTACCTGACAATGTAATACCTAAAGAAATGAGAGATGGGATATTCATTTTAGATAAAGAATATCCATTAGGAACGAGTATTCTAGAGGTACTAGAATTAAATGATCAGGTAATTGAATTTGAAATTACTCCAAATAGACCTGATTGTTTGAGTATTATTGGTATGGCAAGAGAGACAGCAGCTACATTTAATTATAAGCTAAATGAGCCAAGTGTTGAAATACACAATGATGTTGATGATATTAATGATTATACTAATGGAATCTCTGTGGAAACTGATAAATGCACAAGATTCTATAGTAGAGTTATAAAAGATGTAGTTATAGAACCTTCACCTATATGGTTGCAAACACGTCTAATGAAAGCTGGAGTAAGACCAATTAGCAATATTGTTGATATTACAAACTTTGTTATGCTAGAATATGGGCAACCATTACATGCTTATGATTTAGAAGAATTAAATGGGAAAAAGATTATTGTTCGTCAAGCTGAAAAAGATGAAAAGATTTTTACTTTAGATGGTAATGAAAGAACTTTAAATGAAGATGATATAGTAATAGCAGATGGATTAGAGCCAATAGGACTAGCTGGTGTAATGGGTGGACTGGATTCTGAAATAACAGATGATACAAAAATCGTTTTACTTGAAGGAGCAAACTTTAACAGTGAAAATGTTAGATTAACATCTAAAAAACTAGGACTTAGAACTGAAGCATCTACTAGATTTGAAAAGGGACTAGATCCTAATTTATGTAGTATTGCAGTTGAGAGAGTATGTCAATTAGTAGAATTAATAGGCGCTGGAACTGTAGTTAAAGGAAGCATTGATGTTTACAACAATGTTAAAGAAAATAAAGAATTAGAATTGAATCCTGAAAGATGTAATAAGCTTTTAGGTGAGAGTATTCCAGTCAATAAAATGTTAGAGTATTTGAATGCTTTAGGTTTAGAGTCTGCATATGACGGAAGCCTTATTAATGTTTCAGTACCAACATATAGACTAGACATTAATATTGAAGTTGATTTAATTGAAGAGGTAGGTAGATTATATGGTTTTCATAATATAAAACCAAAAGCATTATTAGGTGGTTTATCTAGAGGAGATAAGCCATATAAAAATATGTTAGAAGACAAGGTAAAAAGTATTCTTGAAGGATTAGGACTTAATGAAGTTATGACTTATTCCTTTATAAGTCCGAAAGCTTATGATAAAATAAACTTAACTAAAAGTGATGACAAAAGAAAATACATTAAGATACTAAATCCTTTAGGCGAAGATTATAGTACAATGAGAACTACTTTATTACCAAATATGCTTGATTTATTAAGCAGAAATTTTAATAAAGGAATTGATTCAATATATGCATTTGAAATAGGTAATACGTTCATTCCTAAGAATTTACCTGTTAAAAGCCTACCAGATGAGAAAAAAGTTTTGTCCATAGGAGCATATGGTGATGTGGACTTCTATGAAATGAAGGAAATAGTAGAGATTACATTATCTAAATTAGGTATTAAAAATTTAAGCTATGAAAGAGAAGAGAACAATCCAACCTATCATCCAGGGAGAACTGCAAAAGTCTGCTTTAATGAGGAGTTTTTAGGTATAATAGGCGAGATACATCCTGATGTATTAAGGAAATATGATATTAAAACAAAAGTATATACTGCTCAGTTAGATTTTGATAAAATTGTTGACTTAACTAATTTAGAAATTGTTTATAAACCCCTTCCAAAATATCCATCTATGGTTAGAGATATTGCTATAACTGTAAAGGAAGATGTTTTAGTAGGAGATATTGAAAAAATAATATTAAAACATGGTGGAGGATTAATCGAAAAACTTGAACTCTTTGATATTTACAGAGGAGACCAAATAGAAGAAGGCTTAAAAAGCGTTGCTTACTCAATTGTATATAGATCATATGAAAGAACTTTGACAGATGATGAGGTTAATGAGATTCAAAAGGTAATTATCGAAGATTTAGAAAGAAGTGTTGATGCTAAGTTAAGGAGTTAATGCTTGTTAGGGTAGAATATTCTACCCTTTAATAAAATATTTTAGGGGGATAGTTATGCCAGATAAAATTAAAATAAATGTAACAATTGATGGTCGTAACTTTACTGTAGTTGGAGCCGAAGATGAAGACTATATTAAAAATTTAGCCTCTTATGTAGATAAAAAAATTAAGAACTTAGCTTCCAAAAATGATAAACTAAGCCAAACTATGTCAGCTACTTTAGCAGCTTTAAATATTGCAGATGAATTGGCTAAAGCGATAGACGAATTGAATGAATTAGAAAATAAAGCTAAAGAGCCTATGGAAAAATTTGATGGAATGGTAAAGGAATTAGAAGAATCTAAAAGTAAAATTGAAGATTTGGAAAGACTTAGTTTAGAGTATAAAGATGATGTAATCAAAACAAAACTTGAAATAGAAGAACAGTATAATCTAGTAACAAAACTAAAAGAAGAGTTAGAAAAAAAGGATATAGAGATAGAAGAGTTAAGAAATCAAAATAAATTGCTTCAAGATAAAATTTTTCAGAACAATCTTGAATTAATTGAAACTAAAAAAGAATTGTCTGAAATTCTTGAGCTTTTTAATGAAAAGTAATTAAGGAGGAAACAATTTCCTGTGAACAATAAAATCGAATTGCTTGCTCCTGTTGGCAGTAAAGAAGCTTTAATAGCTGCTGTTCAAAATGGTGCAAATGCAGTATATTTAGGTGGTAAGTTGTTTAATGCAAGGCATAATGCCTCTAATTTTGATAATGATCAGTTAATAGAGGCTATTTCTTATGCTCATTTAAGGGATGTAAAAGCATATGTTACGGTGAATATCTTGATAGATGACAGTGAAATGGATGAGGCAATAGAATATGTCAAGTTCCTATATGATATAGATGTAGATGCGATTATTGTCCAAGACTTGGGCTTTGCTAGTATTATTAGAGAGCTTTTACCAGATTTAGATATACACGCAAGTACACAGATGACTATTAATAATTCATATGGTGTTAAATTTCTGAAGGATTTAGGCTTTACAAGAGTTGTATTGGCAAGGGAAACCCCTTTAGAAGAAATCAAAGAAATACATAAAAATGTGGATATTGAACTGGAAACTTTTGTTCACGGTGCCCTTTGTATGTCATATTCTGGACAATGTTTAATGAGTAGTATGATTGGAGGAAGAAGTGGTAATAGAGGTAAATGTGCACAACCATGTAGGATGAAGTATTCAGTAGTAGATAAACACGATAATCTTATTAGTGGTTTTGATAAAGTACATATGCTGAGTCCGAAAGATCTAAATTCAATAGAACATTTAGACATATTGTATGATAATGGTATTAAATCTTTTAAAATAGAAGGTAGAATGAAAAGAGCTGAATATGTAGCCACTATAGTAAGAAACTATAGAAATATTATTGATAATTCTGTTAATGCCCTGACTATTAATGATAAGAAAGATATTAGGCAGATTTTTAATAGAGATTTTACAAAAGGTTTGACATTTAATGATTTTGGAAAGAGTTTTATGTCAATCGAAAGACCTGATAACAGAGGGATTTATCTTGGGAAAGTAGTTAGAATAGATAAGCATAAGGTTTATATTGAACTAGAGGAAGACATAGAACAAGGAGACGGAATAGAATTCTTATTAAACAATGGTAACTATAAAGGGCTAAAATCTCCTATAGATGGGAATAAAGGTTCTACTATTAGACTTGATAAGCCAGGATTTATAGAAGAAGGATCTGCTGTTTACAAAACATCTAGTCTTAGCCTGTTAAAAAAAGCAAAAAAATCATATGAAAATGAAACAGTAAAATATCCGATAGATATATCAATTGATTTGGCTATCAATTCTAAACCACTATTAAAAGTTAAATGTAAAGACAAGAAGATAGAAGTGAAAACAGATAATATAGTTGAAAAAAGTAAAAAAGTAGCTCTTACAAAGGAGAAGGTTTTTGAACAAATATCTAAACTAGGGGACACAGTATATTACTTGGACAATGTAGATATTAACTTAGATGACCATGCTTTTCTACCTATTAGTGTTTTAAACCAATTAAGACGCGATGCTGTTGAAGAATTAGACATCAAATTTAAGAATATTAATAACAGAAGAATAATAAGCGAAATAGAGTTTAATAAAGCTAAATCTAATTTTTATAATTTTAAAAAGTCCATAAGTTCTAATAATAAGTTAACAGTTTTAGTAAGTACTCAAGAGCAGTTTAATATGTTAGATTTAGATAGGTTAGATAGGGTGTATATAGGATATTATAAGAACATTCAAGAGACTGTAGATAAATTAAAAAAATACGATAAAGAGGCGTATCTTTGGACTGACAAAATATTGTATTCAAAGAATTTGCTGTTTATTAGGAATATAATCGAAAACACAAAAGGGTTAGACGGAATCTCTGTGTCAAATTTAGGTACCTTAGAGCTTATTCATGAAAGTTGTGACTTGAAAATTCATGCAGATATAGGCTTAAATATTTTTAATTCTAATACAGTAGAGTATTTAAAGAAACACAATATAGAAAGTATAACATTATCGCCTGAGTTAAATTTGTCGCAAATTAGAAACATTAGCAATGATGTAGGTGGAAATCTAGAAGGAATCGTATATGGATACTTACCTGTAATGACAACAAAAAATTGTCCCCTTGCAGTAGTTAAAGGATGTAAGAACGATGACAATTGTAGTAATTGTAATTTTGCAGTAGGATATGGTTTAAAAGATAGAATGAATGCAATATTTGGGCTAGAACGAAGGGAAGGATATTCAACCATATACAATTCTGTACCCTTAATGCTTTTGGATAATTTAGATTCGATAATAAATTCGGGTATAAATATGTTTAGATTGGATTTTATAAATGAAACAAAAGACATTATCCAAATACAAAGAGTCTTCTATGATTGCCTTAATAATATGGATATAAATAGCATTAAGGTGTTTATGGATGAATTTAAAAAAAAGAGATCTATAACTAATGGTCATTATTTTAGGGGCATTTTATCTTAGTTTTAATGAGGTGAATTATGAACGAGA
>JAAYNS010000178.1 GCA_012520755.1 Tissierellia bacterium | reverse complement strand
GAAAAGCTTGTCTACCTGATGAAGACAAAACTGAAAAATAAGCTAATTAGTACATGAACCTTTTGGTTCATGTTTTAATTTTGTATAATATTATTTCCATTGAATATATATTTAAAAAATATATTTATATGGAGGTAGTAGAATGAAATTTATGATAATAAATAAAAAGCTAGTTTTAGTTATTTCAATAGTTCTGATTATATTAATCATACTTAGTATTTATTTAAGTGTTTTTAAAAGTAAAGAAGTATTTCATGAAGATATTTACTACAAAGGTATAAAAGACGATAAGATAGTTGCCTTTGTATGTAATGTAGACTGGGGAAATGAATTTATCGATGATATGTTATATATTTTTAATGAAAATGATATAAATATTTCTTTTTTTTTAACGGGAAGATGGGCAAAAGAGAATCCTGATATTGTAAAAGATATTAAATATCACAATCATGAAATTGGAAATCACGGTAATAATCATTTAGACTATAGTCAATTATCCTATGAGAACAATAAAAAAGAAATTTCTACTGCAAATGATATAATAAAAGATATAGTTGGCATTAAACCAGTACTTTTTGGACCACCATCAGGTGCATATAATGAAAACACCCTTAAAGCAGCAAAGGATTTAGGTATGGCTGTAATATTGTGGAGCGTAGACACTATTGATTGGAGAAATGACAGCACAAAAGAACTAATAATAGAAAGAGTAATCAAAAATATAGAGAATTCTTCTATTGTCTTAATGCATCCAACTGAAAATACTGTAAAAGCATTACCTGAAATAATAAAATATCTATTTGAAAATAATTATAAAATTGGTACAATTAGTGATGTAATACAATAAAACAATATCTATAGTTAATTGAATTCTATTAAAATTTTATATTTCTATATTTATCAAATAGGAAATGAGCTATAATAATTAATTAAGCTAAAGAAAATATTTATAGAAAGGATTAATAATATGGAAAAAATAAAAATAAAATACTTAAGTAAGGAAATAGAAAAACTAAGATATATTGATGGTAAAAGTGATTGGATAGATTTAAGGGCCGCTGAAGAGGTTGTTATGAAAAAAGGCGAGTTTAAACTTATATCACTTGGGGTTGCAATGGAGTTACCTAAAGGGTATGAAGCTCATATTGTTCCAAGAAGTAGTACCTTTAAAAACTTTGGTATTATACAAACAAATCATTGTGGCATTATAGATGAATCATATTGTTCAAATGAAGATGTATGGATGTTTCCAGCTCTAGCAATTAGAGACACAATAATACATGTAAATGACAGGATATGTCAATTTAGAATAATGAAACATCAACCAGTAATTGAATTTGAAGAAACAAACGATTTAGGAAATAAATCACGTGGTGGATTCGGTAGCACTGGTGTAAAATAATAAAGTATATATAATCATTACGGTAAGACTTTTCTTACCGTTTTTTTAATATAAATATATTAATATACTATCATTATGAATTAGTATATTCTTTAAATAATATCATATATTTAAACAAGATTTATTATTTATTGAATGAAGAGGTGAAAATATGAAATTAAGTGAATTGGGTGAAAAAGAAGTAGTCAATTTAAACAATGGTGAAAGATTAGGCATATTGTCAGATTCTGATTTAGTAATTGATGAAGGTTCCGGAAAAATCATAAGTATACTAGTGCCAGATAGAAGATTATCTTTAAGAATATTTGGTTTGGAAAAAAACTCTATGGATATACCCTGGGAGTCAATAAGAAAAATTGGTTATGATATGATTATTGTTGAATTAGACTATTAAAAAAACATAATCCTTGATTATGTTTTTTGTTATTAGCATATTTTTTTAAATATAGCAAAAGCTAATGATAAAAATAATCAGGAGGCCTATCTAATGAAAAATAATAATAAAGATAATACTGAAAAGCAAAACAATAATACCGAAAATATAGATAATGAAAATATCAAGGATTTTGGAATTCCAAATAACACCTTAAACAAGAATAATATCCAATTTATATCTCTCATTGGTGAAATTGAAGGTCATTATGTGTCTGCATCTGATAAAAAAGCTACAAAATACGAACATATCATACCTATACTAATTAGTTGCCAACAAGATCCAGCAATAGAAGGTGTCTTTATAATTCTAAATACTATGGGTGGGGATGTAGAAGCGGGATTAGCCTTATCAGAACTAATAAATGGAATAAACAAACCTACAGTATCTTTAGTCTTAGGAGGCGGTCACAGTATAGGAGTTCCATTAGCTACATCAACTGATTTCTCTGTCATAGTACCATCAGCAACTATGACCATTCATCCATTAAGAACAACTGGTTTAGTGATAAGTGGCCCTCAAACATTTAAATATTTTCAAAAAATGCAACAAAGAATTAATGAATTCATAATAAGGACTTCAAGCATTGAAGAAAAGGACTTAATAGACTTAATGTATGCAAGTGATCAATTAGCTAATGATATTGGTACAATTCTTGTTGGGAATGAAGCTGTTAAGTACGGCTTAATCGACTCAGTTGGAGATTTCTCTTTCGCCTTATCAAAACTAAAAGAGATGATAAAAACAGATAATGAAAAACAATAGTATCTATGCTATAATACAGATGTAGCAAATAAAGGGAATTTCAACTATAATTTATTAAATAAATTGAGGTGTGCCTTTTGAACAACAAGACAAAAAGAACAAATAAAAAGTCTAAAAAAACAAATAAATCTGTATTAAATCGTGATATTTTAGGAATTGTCATACTAGCGCTAGGACTACTAGTATTGTTAAGTTTGTTTAGTACAAAAATGGGATTAGTAGGTCAAATAATTAATGGTACTACATTTTCATTAATGGGATATGGAGGTTATTACTTTCCATTGCTTATTTTTGGAATAGGTATAGTTTTCATATTGGATAGATTTGAAAATTTAGAATTTGAAGCAATTATTTCTTTAACAATTGTTTTTATTAGTTTTCTAATTATTGCAGATGGGATTAATACTAGTCACGAAAGTTTAATTAATAGAATCAGAAATAGTATCTTATTATCAGAACTTAACAAAGGTGGAGGTGTGATTGGTAGCCTCTTTGGATTTTTTTTCTATAAATTATTTGGTTCTATTGGAACTTACATAGTTTTATCTTTATTAATAATTGTTAGTACTATGATGTTATTGAATATAACTCTAAAAGACGTTATTAGGAAGTTTCATAGTATAAGTACTAATATAGTAAATAAGAATAAAGAGAAGAAAAATCTGAGAAAGACATTTAACCAAGAACATATTTCGCTTAAAGAAGTAATAGATGAAGGCACTGAAAAACCTCAAATTAATACAAATGTTGAGATTAATGATCATTCATCAAATGTGGTTACAGAAAATGCAAAAGAAGCTACTAGGGTTAAACTCAATAATCAACTAGTTATAGTTGAAACAGATAGTATTAATAATGAAATAAAGGAAAAACAAAACAAATTATCAAATCTTGATTACAAGTTGCCACACTTAAATTTATTAAAATCACATTCGCATAAACATAATAGCAATGATAAAAAAGAGATTTTAAAAAAGGCTAAAGTAATAGAAGAAACAATGAAAAACTTTGGAATAGAAGCGACAATATCAAACATAAACATTGGCCCTACAATAACTTGCTATGAATTATCTCCAGCACCAGGTATTAAACTAAGCCGAATTGTTTCACTTGCTGACAATATAGCCTTAAATTTAGCAACTTCTGATATTAGAATCGAAGCCCCAATTCCGGGTAAATCAGCTGTAGGTATTGAAGTTCCTAACAAAATTAAAGAAAGTGTATTACTTAAGGATATTATCTTATCTGAGGAATATATTAAAACTAACTCCAATATACCATTAGCACTTGGAAAAGACGTCTCAGGTAAACCACAAATTTCCACCATAGATAAAATGCCCCATTTGTTAATTGCTGGGGCAACTGGTTCTGGCAAGAGCGTTTGTATTAACACAATTATTATGAGTATATTATATAAATCATCTCCATATGATGTAAAACTAATGTTAATTGATCCTAAAGTTGTTGAACTAAGTATTTATAATGGAATACCACATCTTTTAATTCCAGTGGTAACTGATCCCAAAAAAGCTGCATACGCGCTAAATTGGGCTGTTAATGAAATGGAAAGAAGATATAAATTGTTTGCTCAAAATAGTGTAAGAGATATTAGCTCTTATAACTCGAAGTCACATGATAAACAAGGCGAAAAACTACCACAAATAGTTATTATAATAGATGAATTAGCAGATTTGATGATGGTGGCTGCACAAGAAATTGAAGACTACATTTGTCGATTAGCTCAAATGGCTAGGGCCGCTGGAATGTATCTAATTGTTGCTACGCAAAGGCCTTCTGTGGATGTAATAACTGGTACAATTAAAGCAAATATCCCTTCTAGGATTTCATTCTCGGTATCTTCCCAAGTAGACTCTAGAACTATACTAGATATGTCTGGTGCAGAAAAACTGCTGGGAAAAGGTGATATGTTGTTTTACCCATCATTTTATTCTAAACCGGTAAGAATCCAGGGTGCATTCATCAGCGAAGAGGAAGTTGAGAAAGTAGTAAGTTTCTTAAAAGAAGAGAATGAAGCAAATTACGATGAAGAAATAATTGAAAACATTCAAAATCCTAAAGAGATTGATTATAAAGATAGTGATGAATTACTTCCTGATGCTATAAAATTAGTTGTAGAAGAAGGACAAGCTTCAATTTCTTTAATTCAAAGAAAACTAAGAATTGGATATGCAAGAGCTGCAAGAATTGTTGATGATATGGAAGAAAGAGGAATAGTGGGTAATTATGAAGGTAGTAAGCCAAGAAAGGTTTTAATATCAAAAGAAGAACTTGAAAATCTAGAGAACTTTGATGAAGATGCATGAAGAGGAGAAAATTAATGGTTAAAAGAAGCGTATTTGTAGTGACACTAGGGTGTTCAAAAAATGAAATTGATTCAGAATTGATGTTAAGCTTATTAAAACAAGAAAATTATTCCATTGCAAAAAATTTAGAAGAAGCCAATATTATTATAGTCAACACATGTGGTTTTATAGAAGCCGCAAAAGAAGAATCTATAGAAGCTATTTGGGAAGTTGCTGAATATAAAGATAATCAATGCCAATACTTGCTATTAACAGGCTGTTTAGCTCAAAGATACTCCAAAGAACTTATGGATGAAATAGAAT
>JAAYNS010000177.1 GCA_012520755.1 Tissierellia bacterium | reverse complement strand
TACCTAGGGAACCTGTTTTTGATAGTGCATTATTCACTACTTTTGAATCTTTAAACCATTCTGTATTCCCTTGTGGCTTTACTCCAGTCAAAGTATGGATTGTTGTCTCCCCAGTATAGAAATTTTTTGTATATCCTTTTTCATTAAACAGAGTTTCTCCAGTAAGTTTCAAACTCTCTCCATCAAATGATATTGAACCTCCAATGAGCCCCAAAAAGCTAGCTCCAATTTGTAAATCTCCAACCATCTCATCTTCAGGAAAGGTACTCAGTTCTGGTCTTTCCATATTAGGGGAAGTATCTCCTCCATAATATTCTTTTTCTTGCCTGGCTTCTCTCATAGATAGTTCCATGTTTGCAGCTATTTCATAGGCATTTTGTAATAGAATTTCCTTGTAATATAATTCATCTTTAGCAAAGGCTATACCCATAGCTTGGTCATGGAGAGGGTATAAGGCATTGTAAACTTCTTCATATATATAGGTCTCTCTTTCACTTACATAGTATTGAAACAAGTCTTCCTCAGAGAAGTATTTTAGGATACCACTGCTTTTAAGCCAATATTCTTCTAGTATTTCTTTGATTTCATTATACTGCTTTTGAGTACTTGTCAGAACCCAATTTGAATACTCTTCTTGAATCTCTAGGTAATCCATATATCTTGCTACTTCATTTTCACACTCTTCAACATAAAGACCTATTGCTTTTCTACTTGCTTCTAGCCCCTCATCAAGAAATCCAGATAATAAATAGATTATTGCATCTTCTGAGCTGCCTATATTCACTGAACCCATGCCTATTTCTTCAAATGTTCCCTTTAGTTTTTCCCTGATTTCATAGAGTTTTTCATCGTAGGCTTGAGTGATATTATTATATTTAGTTTGATAATCGCTGTAATACTTAGACACCTCATCTAAGTATTTAGCTTTGTTTTTATCTACTTTAAATTTATAGAATGATTCTATTATTTCATATGCATAGGCTTGTCTGATATTGTTTTTAACTGGATATACTCCATCGCCACCTTCTTGGTAGCTATAGAAGTATTCATTATATGCCCCAATATTATTAGCTCTAGATTGTATACTTGCAGATTTCATGTTCATAATCTTTTCTAGCTCTTCATCTATATATTTACTTGAGTTAGATAGATTTTCTACACTTGTAATTTGAGGAAAGGGCTTTAATTCAAGCTGAGCTTCTGGAGTATCAATGCTAGTATTATAAGCTAATGTATCCACATTTTCCTTGGCTATATCATACAACAAATCTATAAACTCTTCCTTTAAGGGATATTCATCTACCAAGGGGTCTAAGCTATCAACTGCTGATAAAAACGAATCAAAGTGATGTATTGTTACATCATTAAAACCATGCTTTGCCGATTTTATCATAGTTTCAGAGGCTAATATACTATTTTCATTTTTTAAATGAATTGTAGTCATTACTTGATAGGCAGGCCCATAATCATCTTGGCTTTGCAATGCTTTCTTTGCATACTCTTCGGCACTGGTAAAATCATCTAGTTCCATATATATATTTGCTATATTAGTAAGTAGTATTGGATTATCTGCTTCTTGATTTAAAGCTAGTAATAAATAATGTAAGCCCTCCTCTTCACCAATATGATTGAATACCATGGCGCCAAAGTTATTCAGTAATAGAGGATGAGGGTATGCTTTTACTGCTTCAGCTGATAATATGAAAATCTCATCAGTAGTCAGTCCAAATGCCTCTGCAATAGCCATATCTTTTGCTAATTCTAATGCCATTGCAGATTTCATTTTAGGATCTGCCTCATTAAATTCCTTTGCCATTGGAAATCTGCTTTCTATTTCAGATAAAGTAATGGAATAATTACTGAGGATTTCATCTATTTCTTCAACAAATTCCTTATGTTCACCTGCCTTGAAAGTCGTTAAGCTATTTTCTTTACTGCAAGCAACTAGATTTAATATAATCCCCAATAAAAGCACCAAGGCCACAAATTTGGTCAAAGGACTCTTTGATTTTAGAACCATGTGAAATCTCTCCTTATATGTATTTTATATTATCTTAATACACTAGAAGCCTATATTCTTCCAAAAAACAATCCTCTTCTTTCTATAAACTAATCTTATTCTTTATTTCCTTACCAAACCTTGCTTTTCTCCCCATAAAAAATACCTCCAAGTAGATAATCTAATTTTAATTAATTAGACTGTCTACTTTGGAAGTATCATACCAAGATAGTATCCCTTACTTTGTATTTATTACTGCATATATTTATTGAGTTGACTTATTCTACGGCCCTGTAGAATATAAGACTTTAGTTTATTATTATCTTCATCTTTCTAAATATGATAATAATGGTTTTATAGTGCTTTTATCTGTAAAATCTACCTTTTTCCCATATGTAGCCAAAAGTCCCTTATCATCTTCTGATAAGTCACTTGGATCTTTTCTAGATATTACAAGCTTTAACATCCCCATCATAACCCTATGTACTATACTTAATCTCTTATAATCAATTCCTCCACGTAAGTGGAAAAAACTAATCCTTTGCTGCATTTCTTCTGAAAAACTTTTCTCTAAAATAGGAAGAAAAATCTCCTTCTTATCTGTAGATGATAATCCTACGGTAAAAACAATAATTCTTTTGTCTTTTAATAATTCATAGTTTTTTGTAAGGGTAGAAATTCCAGCTATTCCCCCTGCATATAATCCTCCCCCAAAAATAATAGTAGCATACTCCTTTAGGTCACTAGCTACTATTTCTGAACCTTCAAATAAATCAGCTTTTGTTTCTTCTGCAATCCACTGAGCATATTTTTTTGTGCTTCCATACTTAGACTTATATACTACAACCGTATCCTTCAAATCCATCAACCCCTTTATTATTTGTCTAAAGACTTGTCTATTGCATCAAGTATATTTTAAAACTTGCCTGCACCTAAGTTCAACTGCTTCTAGGCCAGTCTCTTGTACTAGAATAAATTGCATTTTCTCCCTTAATCCTCCAGCTATAGAAGCAAGCATATTGTCACTTATTATTAAATAGAATATCCCTTTGAAGGAGTAGTTAAGTAAGGGAGTTTATTAGATTAGCTGGTATGGAAAATAATAGAAAACTGATCCTCCTTAAAATATTATACCCCTTAATAATATTATTATAAAGGGGTATTATTTGTTTAAGTTATTACTTGGGGTCATTTTTACTAAGATTCGGTCGCCTATGCTTCTGGATTCTTAAAACATGCCAGTAAACATTAGAACACCTATAGATACAATAACCACTAGGGTATCTACTATAAATCCTAGTATCATTGGTTTAGGTCCAATATCTCTAATATCTCCAAAGCTTGTTTTAAGTCCAATTGCAGACAAGGCCATTACCATACAAAATCGTGAGGTCCTTGAGATAGTAGGTGCCACTAGATCGGAAATGAGGCCTGTACTTCTAAGGGCTACCACTCCAAGAAACATTATAATAAAATAGGGAAAAATCTTTCTAAGGTTAAGAGGTGTATGTCCACTTAGCTCCTTTGATTTTGCCTCTAATCTTTCATTTATGATAGAAAATATCAATACATAAGGAATTATGAACAAGGTCCTGGTCAGCTTTACAATAACTGCTGTATTTCCCGCTAGCTGAGAAAAGGCATATCCTGCTGCTACAACTGAAGATGTATCATTAACAGCTGTACCAATCCACAAACCATAGCCCATATTCGACATCCCTAAGGCAAAGCCAATCCATGGAAAGATAACTACAGTAATTATATCAAAGATAAAAGTTGCTGAAATTGCATATGTTATGTCTTCATTTTTCGCTTTAATAACAGGACCTACTGCTGCAACAGCAGTTCCACCACATATAGCTGTGCTTACTGACAGTAGATTAGTAAGCTTCCAGTTTACCCCAAACACCTTGCCTATCAGATTGCCTATACCAAAAGCAGTTCCCATTGTAAAAATCATCAAAAAGAGTGCATATTTACTTACATCAACAACTTGTCCGAAATTGAGATTTACACCCATTAAGATAATTCCAATACGAAGGACAATCTTTCCTGCAAAATCTATCCCTGGCTCAAGTTTATTATACTTAAATAGTATGGGATTAAAGGCCATACCAACAAGAAGGGCCATTACAGTCGCCCCAATAATGTCACCTGGAACTAAACTACTTAAAAAGATAGCAATAATGGCTATTCCACCACTAAAAAATAAACCTGGTAAAATCTTATTCATTTTATTAATCATAAAATACCTCCAAATATAAAAACTAACTTGAATATATCATTTTTTATGTATAAAATGAAATTATAATATTTTATATTTATATAAATTTTACTTATGGGGAGTTTGAAGATGTTAGATAATAGATTACAGACCTTTCTTAAACTTTGTGAAACTGGCAATTATACCAAGACTGCTGAAGAATTGAATATGACTCAGCCAGCCGTTTCACAGCACATACAATTTCTAGAAAATCATTATGGGGTAGTATTAATTTCAGGGAAAGGAAAGAACTTTTCTCTTACAGAGGAAGGGGAAGCATTACAGGAATATATAAGAACCCTTAAAGCTAATTCGGAGCGAATTTTTTCATTATTGCAAAGGATTAAAAAGAGGGCTAAACCTCTAAACTTTGGAGCAACATTAACAATTGGGGAATATACCATCCCACCAATATTAAATCAAATCATTAAAGAAGACCCGGAAACCAGAATTTCAATGTATGTTGAAAACACTCATGTTTTGCAAAGAATGCTTTGGGAAGGTAAAATAGATTTTGCATTGCTAGAAGGGCATTTTAACCATAATGAATTTGAATATAAACTAATCTCCAATGAAGTTTTTGTTGGTATATGTTCTCCTCATAATGAAATAGGATCTAGAGTAAATGATTTGGAAGAATTACTACGTCAAAACCTTATTTTAAGAGAACCAGGTAGTGGAACTCGTGATATCTTGGAACACGCCCTATATAATCATAATTTTAGCCTTAAAGATTTTAGAAGAAATATTCAAATTGCTAATATGAACGCAATAAAAGAATTATGCCATCAAAATATTGGCATTACTTTTATGTATCGTGAGGCTGTAAAAAAAGAATTATCACTAGGATATCTTAAAGAAATTCCAATAAGGAATTTTAATATTGACCACCCTTTTAGCTTTGTCTATTTAAAGGATTCACCTGACAAGTCACAAATAGAATACTGGTTTAAAAAAATAGTCAGCTTACGGATTAACACTTGATATTTTTGCAGAGAAATCCAGTATAAGAATTTGCATAACTACAGAAGTTGGCAAAACCATTTCATTATTATTAAGAAGAATAACCAAAATATGCTCCACCTAATAATAAACAAATTTCAATATCTCTACTGTTTATTACAAGGGGAGCATATTACTCTTGCCATATTGATTCTATATCTATTTAATCCACACAGTAAAATAGTCTTACTTTACTTAAGCAGTCATTCTCCTTAACTAGATATAAGTCCATTTGTATTAAAGTAAAGCCTACAGTAGAATTGGCATTTACGAATAACCACCCTTTATATAGACTTATTGAATACTTATATCCTAAATCTATTAATGCTAGCTTGAAGTTCTTGCGCTAATTCTGACAATCCTTCGCTAGCTCCTGCAATTTGCTCTAAAGATGCCGATTGTTCTTCCATTGAAGCTGACGCCTCTTGGGTAGAAGCAGAGTTTTCTTCAGCAATAGCTGTTAGGTTTTGCAAAGTATCTAGTATATTATTTTTCATAACTTCCATTTCATTGCTTGAAATATTTAGAACTTGAATTGCTTCAATAGCCTCATTTATAGCCTCAGAAATTAATAAATACTTGTTCTTATTATTCATTACACTATTTGTTTGCTCTTTACTAATAGCAGTTACTCTTTCCATTGTT
>JAAYNS010000176.1 GCA_012520755.1 Tissierellia bacterium | reverse complement strand
TAAATACTTTTCCTCTTCCTTTTTCATGGAATATATCTAATATTAGCTTATATATATTATCGGCATTTAAACTAAATTTTTTACCTAAGTATTTAGCAACTTCCATAAACCCACTATATACAAAGTCCCTTTCCTTATATAAGGTATCATCTAAATCGAATACTACTGCTTTAATCATGTTATCATCCTCATTTAATAAATACTGCATCATCAAATCTCAACATAGTTAGCTCTTCAAACTCTCCAATGATTGGTTGTATTTTCTTTCCAAGTATCATTTCATTAAGTATTTTCCCATAATCCACGCCTGACTCAAAGGTCAATGGAACGCCACCACCAAACCTAGGATTTATCTCTATAAACTTAATATCGCCAACACTATTTACTATACATTGAATATTTAGTGGACCTATAGACTTAATATCCTTTTTTGAATTCATTTTATTTACTAAATCTAATGTAGCATCTATTAATCTAAAATCCTTCACTATTTTACTTTTTGTTACTTCTCCAGCTCTTACCTCTAGTCTTTGTCTTGGAACTATTGATATAACTTCTCCATCTAAATCACATAGTACATCTAATGTGAATTCTATACCTTCTACCATTTCTTGAATTATATAGTTATCTAAGTTTAGAATGATATTAAATAGCTCTTCTTTATTACCTATATAAAGTATCCCTCTACTACCCATTCCATCTCTAGGTTTAGCTACTATGGGATAACTAATATTTAAGCTTGGATTGTTTTTTATTTCTTCTACTAAATATGTTTTTGATGTACTTATATCATTTTCTTTGAAAAAAAGATAAGTTTTCCACTTATCATTACATATTTCTAAAATTGGCTTATGACTTAATAACAGAGTTGTTCCATTTTTTTCAAATTTATCTCTGTAGCTATCAAGGATTAAAAACTCTTTTTCATACAAAGGTATTAGTATATCTACTTTTTCTTTTATACAAATATCCAAAAGTATATTGACATAATCCTCATCGCTATATGTTGGGACTTGAAAAAAAGAATCCACAAAATATTTGGATGGTGTCAAATCACCAGCATCTATTCCAACTATATAATTGGTCTTTTTCAAGTGTTTAATCAGCTGAACTCTTTTTCCTATAGCTGTTAGAAGTATTCTCATACCAATCGTCTCTACTTTCTATAATAATTAATTATCTTATTAACTCCATTAATCACATCTTCAACATCCTCTATAGCCATTGCTGGAAATAGTGGAATTGTAATAATTGCATCATATAATTCTTCTGCTTTAGGGCATAGTCCCTTCTTGTATCCTAATTTCTGATAATATGGATGCAAATATACTGGTATATAATGAACATTGACACCAATGTTTTCCGCTAATAAAGCATTGAATATTTCATTTCTATCAGCTTTTAATTTTGGTAAATCTAGCTTTATAACATATAAATGATTTACAGTATCTGAATAGTCTTCATTTTTGTGAAGGATTATTCCTTCTGTTTCTTTGAACGCTTCATTGTATCTTTTGACTATTTCCTTACGCTTCTCTATAAAATAATCAATTTTATCTAATTGACTTATACCTAGAACTGCTTGAATATCTGTCATTCGGTAATTGTATCCTAAATCCAACTGTTCATAATACCAACTACCCATATCTTTGTTCACAAGTTGGTTCTGATCTCTTGTTATGCCATGAGATCTAAAGTTAATTAATTTTCTATAATACTCTTCATTATTAGTTGTTATTATTCCACCTTCACCACTTGTAACGGTCTTGACTGGATGAAAACTAAACATAGTCATATCGGCTAGTCCACCAACTAGAGCCCCTTTATATTTAGTTCCAAAGGAATGTGCGCCATCTTCAATTATGACTATATCAGTTCCTTTAGTTAATTCTTTAATACTATCTATATCAACTGCCTGTCCAGTATAATCCACGGGAATGATCGCTTTAGTTTTATCTGTAATCTTATTTTTGATTTCATCTACATCTATATTGAAATTTCCTTCATCTATATCTGCAAATACAGGAGTTCCACCCATATACAATGCACAGTTAGCAGATGCAGCAAAAGTTATAGGCGTTGTAATCACTTCATCACCCACACCTACTCCAGCAGCATAACAAGCTCCATGTAAGGCAGCCGTTCCATTTGAAAATGATACTGCATATTTTG
>JAAYNS010000027.1 GCA_012520755.1 Tissierellia bacterium | reverse complement strand
TTTTCAAAGAATGAAAGTATAGAAGTTGTTATTAGACCAGAAGATATAGATATATTCCCAGAAGGAAAAGGCAAGCTAAAAGGTATTGTAGAAGCTGTAACCTTTAAAGGTGTTCACTATGAGATGCTTGTTAGAAGTAATGATAAGATGTGGAAGATACATTCTACCATTATGAAAGAAGTTGGTTCCATAGTTGGCATGGATATATTACCTGAAAATATTCATATTATGAAGAAGGTGATAGAAGTATGAAATTAAGAAGATTTACCCTTCCTTATATTTTATGGCTGATAGTTTTTATAGTAATACCTTTATTATTAGTAGTATTGTACGCATTCACAATAAGTGATAATCACGATATTTTAAGCTTTAAGTTTAATCTAGATAACTTAAAAAGATTCTTTTCGTCACCTGTATATATACAAGTTTTGTTAAGATCAATAAAACTAGCATTTATTTCTACATTGATATGTTTGATAATTGGATATCCCATAGCTTACATAATATCAAGAGAAAGCCCAAAAAAGAGAAATACAATGATATTAATGTTTGTTATACCTATGTGGATGAATTTTTTATTAAGGACATATGCTTGGTTAACAATACTAGGTAGAAATGGAATTATTAATATATTTATAAGCAAATTAGGGTTTGAAGCTCTGAACTTCCTATACAATGATAATGCAGTACTGTTAGGAATGGTATATAATTTTTTGCCATTTATGGTTTTGCCTATATTTTCAGTATTGTCAAAAATAGAAATGAACTTAATTGAAGCAGCTGAAGATTTAGGTGCAGATAAGACTATTACATTTATAAAAGTGATATTTCCTTTGAGCTTATCAGGAGTAATGACAGGAACATCGATGGTGTTTATACCAGCAGTAAGTACTTTTATAATATCAAGCTTATTAGGGGGTAATAAATCTAGTCTAATAGGAAACCTAATAGAACAGCAATTTATGTATACTGGAGATTGGCATTTTGGATCTGTTATGTCAATCATATTAATGGTATTTATACTGATTTCTATAGCTGTAACTTCGAAATTTGATAAACAAAAAGAAGGAGAGGGTGGAGGTCTATGGTAGATAAAATATTAAAAAAACTATATGTTTTTATGATTTTTCTATTCTTGTACGCCCCTATTATTATACTAATAGTATTCTCTTTTAATAATTCGAAGTCTAGAGGAACGTGGGACGGGTTTACTCTTAGATGGTATGTGGAATTATTTCAAGACAGACAAGTTTTAAAAGCATTTTATAATACAATTCTAATAGCGATATCATCTTCTATAATATCAACTATAATAGGTACTTTTGCAGCAATTGGAATACACTACATGCCAGGTTTTAGTAAAAAGATTGTTTTGAACTTAAACTATTTACCTGTTTTGAATCCTGACATTGTAACAGCTGTATCTCTTATGACATTATATAGGATGTTAAAAATTGAATTTGGACTGCTCACTATGCTTTTATCCCATATTACATTTTGTGTTCCTTATGTAATATTGTCTATACTTCCAAAACTAAAGCAAATGAATAAGCATTTGCCTGAAGCAGCAATGGATTTAGGAGCTACCCCTATGTATGCCTTATGGAAAGTGGTGTTACCAGAGATAATGCCAGGGATAATAACAGGTGCCTTGATGGCTTTTACTTTATCAATAGATGACTTTGTTATTAGTTTCTTTAACACGGGGCACGGAGTTTCAAACCTGAGTATTACAATATTCTCAATGGCTAGAAGAGGTATTAATCCAGTCATTAATGCGCTATCTACTTTGATGTTTGGTACAATGATGATTTTACTGTTAATAATTAATAAAAGAACTGATAAAACTGTCAAAGAAAGAGGGTAAGATATGAAAAGAAATAGTTTGATTGTATTACTAATGGTATTACTAATTTCCATATTTATTGTAGGATGTGGTGAAGATAAACCTAAAGTTAATGTATATAACTGGGGTGATTATATTGATATAGATGTATTAGACCAATTTGAAGAAGAATATGGTATTAAAGTAGTATACGATACCTTCGCAACCAATGAAGATTTATATGTAAAAATTTTACAGGGGGGAAGTAATTATGATGTTGTTTTCCCATCTGATTATATGATTGAAAGAATGATAAAGGAAGAACTCTTAGTAAAAATAAATAAAAATAATGTAGCCAATATTAAAAAGGTTGGAGATCAATTTCTAAATCATTCATATGATCCGAACAATGAATATTCCGTTCCCTATATGTGGGGGACTGTAGGAATTATTTACAATACAGCAATGCTTGATGACTATCCAGAAAGTTGGGCGGACTTATGGGATGAAAAATATAAAGGGCAAATAATAATGTACAATAGCCAAAGGGATGCTCTAGCTGTTGGACTTAGAAAATTAGGATATTCTCTAAACAGCAGAGATGAAAGAGAACTAGAGGAAGCAAAAGTAGAGCTTATAAAACAAAAACCATTAGTATATGCGTATATGGGTGATGAGATTAAAGATGCAATGATAAGCGGTGAAGCTGCTATTGCAGTTGTATATTCTGGAGATGCAGTATACATGAAATGGCAAAACCCAGATTTAGAATATATTATACCTAGCGAAGGCACTAACCTGTGGTTTGATGCTATGGTGATACCTAATAATGCGCAGAATAAGGATGCTGCAGAAAAGTTTATCGACTTTATGACAAGACCTGATATAGCTGCAAAAAATGCTGAATATATTGGATATTCATCTCCAATTCCTGAAGCAGTGGCATTATTAGATAAAGAAGTACAAAGCGATCCTGTCGCTTATCCAAGTGATGAAGATATTAAAAACACAGAAGTATTTAATGATGTAATCGATGTGATTCATATTTATGATAGGATTTGGACAGAAATAATGAGTGCTGAATAATAGAAAAACTCCAATTAAATTTGGAGTTTTTGTATTTAGTGGGTAAAAGATAAATATAGTACTATTTTTACTTGTTAATACAAAACTATTAGGGGGAGGATATTATGGATATTCAATTTTTTGGGTCGGCAAAAATGGTTACTGGTTCCAACTTTTTACTTACTACAGATAAGTCTAATATTTTAATTGATTGTGGAATGTTTCAAGGAAGCAATGAAAAGGAAAAAATGAATTACCAGGACTTCCCATACGATCCTAAAGAAATTGATTTTTTATTATTAACCCATTCTCATATAGACCATAGTGGGAGAATACCAAAATTAGTTAAAGATGGATTTAGGGGAAAAATAATTAGCACAAAAGCAACTCGCGATTTATGTGAAATAATGCTTAAAGACAGTGCGAAAATACAAGAGTCTGATGCTCAATGGGAAAACAAAAAAAGGATTAGAGCGGGTTTGCCTGAAGTTGAACCATTATATACAATTGAAGATGCAGAAGCTTGCCTTAAGTATTTTGAGCCTTATCATTATAATCAAATAATAAAATTAAATGATGAAGTTTCAATACGTTTTAAAGATGCTGGACATATATTGGGGTCGTCAATACTTGAAATATGGGTTTATGAAGGAGACACTTATACAAAGATAGTATTTTCTGGAGATCTAGGGGTAGAAGGTAGACCTATTATAAAGAACCCAGAATTTATAGAGGATGCAGACTATGTGATTTTAGAGTCCACATATGGGGATACAGTACATGAACCATATGAAGAAAGTACAAAAGAATTAATTGATATAATTAACAAGACTGCTTTAAGGGGCGGTACAGTTCTAATACCTTCATTTGCTATTGGAAGAACTCAAGAACTTATTTATGAACTAAATAAGTATTATGAATACAATGAAATCGAAGAGTATATGAGAATCCCCATATATTTAGATAGTCCCCTTGGAGTAAATGCAACAGAAGTATTTGTAAGAAACTCTTACAATTTCAATAAAGAGACTAGAGAAATGATTTTGAAGGGGGATAATCCATTTACATTTAGCAATCTGAGATATATCATGAGTCAGGATGAATCAATGTCATTAAATAAAGCAGATTATCCAAAAGTAATTATTTCTTCAAGTGGAATGGCTACAGCAGGAAGAATAAGACATCATTTAAAACATAACTTGTGGAATCCATTAAACAGTTTAGTCTTTGTTGGGTATCAAGCAGAAGGGACATTGGGAAGAATACTATTAGATGGAGCAAAAAAAGTAAAATTATTGGGCGAAGAAATAAATGTAGCCTTAGAAATTTACGATTTAGAAGGTTTCTCAGCACATGCAGACCAAAGAATGCTGCTTAAATGGTTGCGAAACTTCAAAAAGAAACCAAAAAAGGTATTCCTAGTTCACGGAGAAGAAGAAGCATCAAAAGCTTTATCAGATATTATTGAAAAAGAATTAAGAATAGAAACAATAGTTCCAAATATGGGAGATAATATAAGTATTGAAAAAGACTTTGTAGAAATGAGAAAAGGGCTAGATATGAGTTCCATTAAAATTAGAGAAGATATTGAAAGTGAACTTGAAAATGTCTATAATAAATTTGATGCTTTATTTAATCGAAGTGATGAAATTTATGATGACAAGCTATTGGAAAAAAACTATCATAACTTAAAAAATAAACTTATAGAAATTCAAGGACAATTGATGGATCTCAATATTTTAATTGGAAAATAAATAATAAAAAAACATCTTAAAAAATAATTTTGACATTTGTGAAAACGTATTCAAGTTCAATATTAAAAACTTTCAAAAAATTACAATTCCATTTTATTGAAGTTGTATTTATAGACATTTCAATAATCAGAATATTCAAACAAATGAAGGCGATACTTCTTAATGAATTCATAACGGAAAATATCCTTTAATTTTCTGTTATTTTTGTTGAATTTACAGAAATATATGTTATTATAATATTATACATAGATATATATTTCACATATCTAATTATTAAATTATCTATTAAAATCCAGGAGGTTGTAAATGTGGAAAAGAAAAAAGTAGTATTAGGAGTAATAGGATCAGATGCACATGCTGTTGGCAACAAAATCTTAGATTATTCTCTCACAAATGCAGGATATGAAGTGGTTAATATTGGTGTATTGTCACCACAGGAAGACTTCATAAATGCAGCTATAGAAACTAACGCAGATGCTATATTCGTATCCTCTCTTTATGGTCATGGTGAGATTGATTGTAAAGGCTTGAGAGAGAAATGCAATGAAGCTGGACTTAATGATATCTTGTTATATGTTGGCGGAAACATTGTAGTTGGAAAACAAGATTGGGATGATGTTAAAAAAAGATTCTTAGATATGGGATTTGACAGGGTTTACCCACCAGGAACAGCAGCTGAAGTCGGAATTAAAGATTTGACAGAAGATCTAAGCAAAAGAGGATAGGGGGATATGATGGACGCATATCTTTTTATAGACTTTGGTAGTACGTTTACCAAACTTACACTAGTGGATATAGAAAGAGAAGAAATCATTGCAACTGAAAAAGCTTACACAACTGTAGAAACAGATGTGACTATTGGATATGAAAACGCTTTAAAAAAGCTTAAGGAGAAAACAAACGGCGAGTATAATATTATCAAAAAGCTAGCATGTTCATCTGCAGCTGGAGGATTGAAAATAATCGCTATTGGTCTTGTACCAGAATTAACAGCTGAAGCTGCTAAACGAGCAGCACTAGGTGCTGGAGCCAAAGTAATTAAAACATATAGTTTCAAACTTAATAACTCTGAGTTAGAGGAGATTAAGAACTCCAATGCTGATATGATATTGCTCGCTGGTGGAACAGATGGCGGAAATAGCGATACAATTATTCATAATGCAGAGATGATTAACAAGTTTAATTTAAGCATTCCAATAGTAGTAGCAGGAAACAAAAGTAGTAATGATGAAATAATTGGTATTTTTGGTGGTAACATCGAATATCATATTACTGAAAATGTAATGCCAAATCTTAATCATATAAATGTAAATCCAGCAAGAGAGACAATCAGAAACATTTTTATGAAAGAAATCGTACATGCAAAAGGAATGGAAAATGTAGAAAATTCAATTTCCGGTATATTAATGCCTACACCTGCATCAGTATTAAAGGCTGCAGAAGCTTTGTCTATGGGGTCAAGAGATGAAGAAGGAATAGGTGATTTAGCAGTTCTAGATATTGGGGGTGCAACGACGGACGTACATTCGATTGCAGACGGGGAACCAACTAATCCTGGAGTGTTTTTAAGAGGACTTGAAGAGCCTCATTCAAAAAGAACTGTTGAGGGCGACTTAGGAATGAGATATTCTGCAATATCAGTCTTTGAAGCCGCTGGAACAAGAACTATGAAAAAATATTTAAAATATGATGATTTGGATATTGAAAAAGAAGTTCATAAAAGAAGTACAAATCCAAGCTTTGTAGCAACTGATGAGAAAGAAATAGATTTTGATGAAGCTATGGCTAAAGTATGTGCTGATATTTCTATGAAAAGACATGCTGGTTTTTTAGAAACTGTCTACTCTCCTCTTGGAAATATTCATACCCAAGAAGGAAAAGATTTAATGAAATTACCATATCTACTTGGCACTGGTGGAGTAATTGTAAATAGTAAAAATCCTAAAGACATTCTATCAGCAGCAACATTTACAATGGAAGATCCTACTTCTTTAAAGCCAAGAGAACCAAAATTTTTACTTGATAAGGAATATATATTATCAGCTATGGGATTACTTACTATGGTCGATATTAATATGGCTGTTAGGATGTTAAAAAAATATATAGTTGAAATTTAGGAGGAGAATTCATGAATTTAAAAAATAAAAGACTTTCTGATGAAGCATTTTTTAAAGAAAGAGAAGAAGTATTGGCTGGGTGGCCAACTGGAAAAGAAGTAGACCTTCAAGAAGCTGTAGATTATTTAAAAAAAGTTCCAGATGAAAAGAATTTTGCTAAAGCATTAGAGCTAGCAAAGAGAAAAGGTATTACATTGGCCCAACCAAGAGCAGGAGTTCCTTTAATAGATAAACATATTGAATTATTAAATCATTTATCAAAAGAAGGTGGAGCTGACCTTTTACCTTCAACAATTGATGCATATTCAAGACAAAATAGATATGATGAATGTCAAGTTGGTATAGATGAGTCCCTTAAAGAAGGCAGGGCAATGATGAATGGATTCCCAGCTGTTAACCATGGGGTAAAGGGATGTAGACAAGTATATGAAAGTATAGATAAGCCAGTACAAGCAAGACATGGTACACCAGATTCAAGACTTCTAGCTGAAGTTATTCATGCGGGTGGATGGACTTCAAATGAAGGTGGTGGAATTTCTTATAATGTTCCATATGCAAAGAGTGTCTCTATAGAAAAATCTCTGTCTGACTGGATGTATTGTGATAGATTAGTTGGCTTTTATGCGGAACAAGGTATTGAAATAAATAGAGAGCCATTTGGACCATTAACTGGTACATTAGTACCTCCGTCAATGGCGATTGTTACTGGAGTTATAGAAGCACTTTTAGCAGCTGAACAAGGGGTTAAGAGCATTACTGTAGGTTATGGACAATGCGGAAACCTAGTTCAAGACGTTGCTGCAATAAGAGCGCTAGAAGAACTAACAGAACAATACTTAAAAGAATATGGCTACAATGACGTAGTTGTAACAACTGTATTCCATCAATGGATGGGTGGATTCCCTGAAGATGAATCAAAAGCATTTGGGGTAATATCTTTTGGTACAGCAACTGCAGCATTAGCAGGAGCAACAAAGGTTATTGTTAAAACTCCTCATGAAGCAATAGGAATACCAACCAAGGAAGCAAATGCTGCTGGTATAAAAGCAACTAAAATGGTACTAAACTTATTAGAGGGTCAAAGATTACCAATGAGTAAAGAATTAGAAACGGAAATAGAAATTATAAAAGCAGAAGTAAAATGTATAATGGATAAGACATTTGAACTTGGTAGTGGTGATTTGGCAGTAGGTACAGTTAAGGCATTTGAAGCAGGAGTTATAGACATACCATTTGCACCTTCAAATTATAATGCTGGTAAAGTTATGCCTGCAAGGGATAACAATGGTGCAGTTAGGTATTATATGACTGGTAATATTCCATTTACAAAAGACATAATTGATTTCAATCAATCAAAGCTTGGTGAAAGGTCAGAATTTGAGAAGAGAGAATTAAGCTTCCAAATGACAATAGACGATATTTTTGCTGTAGGTAAAGGAAAGTTAATAGGTAGACCGTAGTAAAAAACTAATAAGAAAATCGGAGGGGGAAGTAAATGAAAATTATTGACTTAGTATGTTCGGAAGGAAAAACTGGTTTCTATTTTGATGACCAAAAAGCTATCAAAGCGGGTGCAAAACATGATGGGCTTTTCTATCTAGGCGATCCACAATTAGAAGGTTTTACTGCTATTAGACAAGCAGGAGAGAGTATTTCTGTTATGCTGATTTTAGAAGATGGTCAAGTGGCTTATGGAGATTGTGCTGCAGTACAATATTCAGGAGCTGGTGGACGTGACCCATTGTTTTTAGCAAAAGATTTTATACCTGTAATCGAAAATGATATAAAACCATTATTAGTAGGAAGAGATCTTGATAGCTTTAAATCATTAGCTGAAGAATTTGATCACTTAGAGGTTAATGGAAAGAGATTACACACAGCTATTAGATATGGAATTACTCAAGCTATACTTGATGCTGTTGCAAAAACAAAGAAAGTTACTATGGCAGAAGTAGTAAAGGAAGAGTACAACACTGGTGTTGAAATACAAAGAATTCCAATATTCACACAATCAGGTGATGATAGATATACTAACGCTGATAAGATGATAATAAAAAGCGCAGATGTGCTACCTCACGGCTTATTCAACAGTGTTGAAGAAAAATTAGGGACTAAAGGTGAAAAGCTATTAGCTTATGTTGAATGGCTAAGAGATAGAGTAAATCAATATAAGACTACAGAAGACTATAATCCTATATTCCACATAGATGTTTATGGTACTATAGGTGATGCTTTTGATAATGATACTAAAGTTATGGCTGATTACTTACAAACTCTAGAAGAAGCTGCTAAACCTTATGCATTAAGAATAGAAGGACCTATGGATGTAGGAAGCAGAGAAGGTCAAATTAAAGCAATGGCTGATTTAAGAAATGAATTAGACTCAAGAGGAATAAATGTAGAATTAGTTGCAGACGAATGGTGTAATACGCTTGAAGATGTAAAAGCCTTCACTGACAACAATGCTGGTCATATGATTCAAATTAAAACACCTGACCTAGGTGGAGTTAACAATACAATAGAAGCGATTCTTTATTGTAATGAAAAAGGCTTAGGATCATATGTTGGTGGTACTTGTAATGAAACAAGTAGAAGTGCAGAAGTTTGCTGTAATATAGCTGTAGCATGTGGAGCAACTCAAGCACTTGCAAAACCTGGTATGGGTGTAGACGAAGGATATATGTTGATTAATAATGAAATGAATAGAGTAGTAGCCTTAGCTAATAGAAACAAAGCTAAGTAGCTTATATATATGTAGACCGACAAACTAAAATCAGTGGGAAATAATTTTCCCTCTGATTTTGTTTAAGTATAATAAATGTAGAAGGAAGTGTAATATGAGAACTATAGATGCAAGTAAGATAACTTCTGAAGTGAAAAGATTGGTAGTTGAAGCGAATTACTTTCTACCTGAGGATGTAATGGCAGCTCTTAAAAAGGCTAAAGAAAACGATGATTGGGCATTGTCACAAGATATACTAGATAAGATTATTCAAAATGCAAATATTGCAAGTGATGAAAATGTTCCTATGTGTCAAGATACAGGTATGGTAGTTGCGTTTGTAAAGATAGGTCAAGAAGTAGTAATAGAGAATGGTTTTATTGAAGACGCAATTAATGAAGGGGTAAGACAAGGCTACGAAGAAGGATTCTTAAGAAAATCAGTAGTTGGAGATCCTTTAGATAGAGTTAATACTAAAGACAATACACCTGCAGTTGTTCATTATGAAGTAGTTCCAGGGGATAAGTTAACCATTATGGTTGCTGCAAAAGGATTTGGTTCTGAAAATATGTCCAGACTTGCGATGCTTAAGCCATCTGATGGTTTAGAAGGAGTAAAGAACTTTATATTAGAGACTGTAGAATTAGCTGGTCCTAATCCATGTCCTCCAATAGTAGTAGGAGTTGGTGTTGGGGGTACTTTTGATAATGTTTCATTATTAGCCAAAAAAGCATTGATGAGAGAATTGGATAAATATAATGAAAATCCTTTCTATGCAGATTTAGAAAAAGAAATGCTTGAAAAGATTAATGCACTAGGAATAGGGCCACAAGGTTTTGGTGGGAAAACGACTGCATTAAAAGTAAATATTGAGTATTATCCAACACATATTGCTGGCTTACCTGTAGCTGTCAATATCAATTGTCATGCTACTAGGCACAAAGAAGTTACACTTTAGGAGGGTCGATATGGATTATAAATTGAAAACACCGTTTACTAGAGAAGACTTAAAGGATTTAAAAGCAGGAGATAATGTTTATATTACTGGATATATGTACACTGCAAGGGATGCGGCTCACAAAAGGTTAGTAGAACTAATTGAACAAGATAAGGAATTACCAATAGATGTTAAAGGTGCTTGTATATACTATGTAGGGCCTACTCCTGCTAAAGAAGGTCAAGCTTTAGGTTCAGCTGGACCAACTACAAGCTATAGAATGGATGCTTATAGTCCACAACTATTAGATTTAGGATTAATGGGAATGGTGGGCAAAGGTAAGAGAGGGCCTGAAGTAATAGAAAAGATTGTTGAACATGGAGCTGTTTATTTTGCAGCTATTGGTGGAGCTGCGGCTTTAATCTCAAAATCAATTAAAACTGCTGAAATAGTTGCTTATGAAGATTTAGGAGCAGAAGCTATTAGGAAGATATATGTAGAAGACTTTCCAGCAACAGTTGTTATAGACTCTAAGGGAAACAATCTATATGAAATAGGTAGAGAGGAGTATCTAAATGGCAGTAATAAGTAAAATGGCAAAAGCTGGTTCAGTAGAATCAAATGACATCCTTGTTATGATATCACCAGGAGATGGAAAGATTGATATTGAAGTAGAGAGTATAGTATATAATCAATATGGCGATGATATCAAAAAAACAATTTTAGATACTTTAGAAGAAGAAGAGGTAACTGATGCAAAGGTAATTGTAAACGATAAAGGCGCTTTAGACTTCACTATTAGAGCAAGGGTTAAGGCCTGTGTAAGAAGGGGGAGTGTTCAAGATGTATAAAACATTACTTTTTATGCCAGGAAACAATCCAGGGATGCTCGTTAGTTCAGATGTATTAGGGGCAGATGCAATACTCATAGACTTAGAAGATGCAGTTGCTTTAAATGAAAAAGATGCAGCTAGAATTTTAGTGGTAGAATACTTAAATACATTTGAAAATAAAACAGATGTCTTTATCAGAATTAATCCACTTGATACTCCATTCTTTTATGATGATTTAGATGCTATTATAGACGCAAATATTGAAGGAGTGGTTTTACCTAAGGCAAGCGTTGAATCAATGGATGCTTTGGATAAGTATTTAAATGAAAAGAATTCTGATTTTAAAATAATAGCATTAATAGAAACTTCACTAGGCTTAGAAATGGCTATGGAAATCTTAAGTAGATCAGATAAAGTAATGGGAGTATTGCTTGGTGCAGAAGATTTAACATTGGATTTAGGAGCTAAAAGAACAAAGGAATCAGAAGAAATTGCTTATGCAAGATCTAAGATTATCGCAGTGTCTAAAGCATTACAAATAGAAGCAATAGATACACCTTTTACTGATACAGATGATTACGAAGGACTGAAAAAAGATTCATTAAACGCTAAGGATTTAGGTATGACTGGAAAGGCACTGATAAGTCCTAGACATGTTGATATTGTCAATAATGTTTTCGCACCATCTCAAAAAGAAATTGAACATGCATTACGAGTCGTTGAAGGACAAAAAGAAGCGGTAGAAAAAGGTTTAGGTGCTTTTTCCTTAGATGGAAAAATGGTAGACGCACCAATAATTAAAAGAGCTCTTAATTTGTTGAAAATGAGTGGAGATTATAAGGAGGAATATGATGAATTACTTAAATAATTTTAATATAGATACCATAAAAGTCATAGATAAGTCCGAATATCCCACAAAGGGCCAAAAGAAAAATAAAATTACTGAGGATATAGACAATCTTTTTAAAGAATTGGACATAAAAGATGGCTATGTACTATCCTTCCACCATCATCTTAGAAATGGGGATCAGGTTACAAACCTAATAATGAAACAGGTTCAAAAACTAGGAGTAAAGGACATTACACTTGTTGCAAGCTCTTTATTTCCTACCAATAAGGAACTAATACCTTTGCTAAAGGATGGAACTATAAAGAATGTTGTAACATCATATATATCTGGTGAATTAGGAGAAGCTATTAGTCACGGGGAACTCAAAGGCAATATTATAATGCAATCCCATGGTGGAAGAGCAAGATCTATTATAAATGGAGAATTAAAAATTGATGTTGCATTTATTGCATCACCAAGTAGTGATAATAAAGGAAATATATCAGGAGTAAATGGAACAAACTCTTGTGGTTCGATGGGGTATGCAATAGCAGATAGTATGATGGCTGAAAAGGTTGTTGCTGTGACTGATTCACTAGTAGAATATCCAAACTATCCAACTGATATTACTGAAGACTATGTAGATCACATACTTTTAGTAGATTCAATAGGATTGAAATCAGGTATAGTATCAGGTACAACTCAAGTTACAAAGGACCCTATAGGACTAAAAATTGCTAAAGATACACTAAAAGTAATGGAAGCGTCAGGACTTTTGAAAGAAGGATTTAGCTATCAAAGTGGTGCTGGGGGTATTTCATTAGCTGTTACTTCTTTCTTAAGGGATTATATGATAGAAAACGAATTAAAAGGTGGTTTTGCTTCAGGTGGTATTACTGGATATTTAACAGATATGCTTGAAGAAGGCTTATTTGAGTCATTATATGATGTTCAATGTTTTGATTTAGAAGCTATAGAATCATTAAAGAAAAATCCAACTCATTTGAGAATGAGTGCATCACAATATGGTAATCCTGAGGTTTCTGCAGTTGTTGATAATCTTGATATAGTAATACTAGGGGCAACTGAGATTGATACTGATTTCAATGTTAATGTAATGACAGGTTCCCATGGTATGTTAATGGGCGGTTCAGGAGGTCATCAGGACACAGCAGCTGGTAGTAAACTATCAATAATAGTGTCTAAATTGTTCTCATCAAGGATTCCTTTAATTAAAGATAAGGTTGATGTTATAACAACACCTGGAACTACAGTTGATGTACTTGTAACTGAAAGGGGAATCTGTGTAAATCCATTAAGACAGGATTTGATTGAACTATTTGAAGAAGCTAAACTAAATATTGTAGATATCAAAGAACTAAAAGAATACTCAGAAAACATAATGGGTAAAGCTAAACCTATAGAAAAAACAGACAGAATAATAGGTGTTTCAGAATATAGAGATGGTAGTATACTAGATTATATCTATGAAGTTAAATAATTATCGTAGAAGATATTATTGATAAATAAAAGAGTTGCTATGCAACTCTTTTATTATGTACATAAATATGATAAAATCTAATATAATTTTAAAAAGGTTGTGATACTATTTTTTTTAGCGATAAATTAAACCAAAACAATCCATACGAAGTAGAAGAAATTAAGGAATTCTTAAGCCATTTTGGTGTGGAATATGATTTTCCAGACATCACATTTGTAATTCGTGATAATGGTGAAATAATAGCTACAGGATCTGCATCCGGAAATATTCTTAAATACTTTTTTGCCAAATGCACTTACAGTGGTCAAGGAGCAATAGGAATAATATACAATTCTCTATTAGAGTATGTTATAGAAAAAGGCTATAATTCATATTTCATATTTACCACACCTAATAATAAAACTATTTTTACATCCTTAGGATTAAGTGAAGTCTATTCAACTGATAGAGTAATCCTTTTAGAAGGCGGTTTTTATAATTATTCTAAATGGATTAGCAAAGTAAAAGATTATGTAGGCTTAAAAAATGGCAGAAGAGGTGTCATTGTAGTAAATTGTAATCCTATGACATTAGGGCACAAGTACCTAATGAACAGAGCTTTGGAAGAAGTAGAAGAGCTCATAATTTTTGTAGTAGAAGAAGATCTATCAATATTTCCATTTGAAACAAGATACAATATTGTAGCAAATGAATTCAAAAATGATGATAGGGTGAAAGTTATTAAAGGTGGACCATATATAATATCTAGAGGAACATTTCCCACTTACTTTATCAAGAAAAAGGATCAAATGCTAGATATCTATACGGACTTAGATGCTAGTATATTTGCAGATAAGATAGCGAAAGACTTAGAAATTGACATTAGATTTTTGGGGTCAGAACCTATA
>JAAYNS010000175.1 GCA_012520755.1 Tissierellia bacterium | reverse complement strand
GCTTATATTATATGATTAGGAATTAATACTGTCAATATTAATATATGAATACTTGTTCATTCGTGTCGCTAAGTCACAGGTTTTTGAGGCCTAGCCTCAGTATGATTAAATAGAATTATTCATCTACGAAATAGTGAGCGTTTATTTTTAAAAAGATTATTCATATATTCTGAATATTGCAATATATTTTATTGTATGTTACAATTAAATCAAGGAAAACATTTCCAGATATAGAAATATAGATTATTAATGCAATAGGATGATGCTTATGAAGATTGAAGTTAGGCTCTTTGCTACATTTAGAAAAGGGAGATGGAAAAATAAATCTATTGATTTTGAAACAAAGACAACTATTAAGAATGTAATAGAACTTTTAGAAATTAAAGAAGATGAAGTTAGCATTGCTCTAATTAACGGTAAACACAGTGATATTGATGAAGAACTGCATGATGGGGATGTATTGTCACTATTCCCTCCTGTTGGTGGTGGCTAAAATTTATTAACATAAATTTAATAATATAAAAGTAATCTCGATTCATAGAGACCTAATAGGCCTTTATGAACGATTAGGGTATAGAAAGTAATTTCTATGCCTGCCGTTGCGCAAAGGGATTATTATTCACACTATTTTTGTGAATAATAATCCCTTTTTATTTAAAATCTAAAGGGGGTTGATTCAATTGGCTAAAGGTATAGTTATTTCTCCAGACAAATGTACAGGTTGCAGAACTTGTGAACTTGCTTGTTCCTTTACAAAATACGACTTATTTAATCCAAAGGATTCGGCTATTACCGTTCTTCCTTATGATGAAGTTGGCTTACAAGTTCCTATGACATGTCTGCAATGTGATGATCCACACTGTATGACTGTATGTACAGTAAATGCTATCACAAAGGATGAAAAAACTGGTGTGGTTACTGTTGATGAAGAAAAATGTATTGGATGTAAGATGTGTGTAAGTGCCTGTCCTTTTGGTAACATGACCTATAGTGTTAGATTAAAGAAAGTGATTAAATGTGATTTATGTAAGGGCACACCACAATGTGTTAGAGAATGTCCATCAGAAGCTTTGCAATTTAAAGATTTGGATGGCCCTTTGCATAAACGAAGAAATATCGGAGACTTATTTAGTGATGTATTTGGGGAGGTGGCTAAATAATGAAGGCTTGGACTGGCAAACTTATTAGAGTTAATCTAACTGACAAATCCATTAAAGTTGAAGACACCAATATGGATGATGCAAAATTATTTATGGGTGGCAGGGGCTTAGGTTCTAAATATCTTTATGATGAAATTGATCCTAAGATAGACCCATTAAGTCCTGAAAATAAGTTAATATTTATGACAGGCCCATTAACTGGTACTTATGCCACATGTGCAGGAAGATTTAATGTAGTTGCTAAAGCACCTCTGACTGGAACAATTGGAGCTTCTAACTCTGGTGGCCACTTTGGCCCTGAGCTGAAATTTGCAGGATATGATGGTATTATATTCGAAGGAAAATCAGATAAGCCTGTATATCTGCATATTAATAATGATACCATAGAATTAAAAAGTGCTGAACATTTATGGGGTAAAGATGTATTTGAAACTACTGATACCCTCTTATTAGAAAATGAAGAAGATGCTAGGGTTGCATGTATTGGCCCTGCTGGTGAAAAACAAGTGCTTTTTGCTACGGTTATGAATGATAAGGATAGGGCTGCTGGTAGATCTGGCCTTGGTGCTGTAATGGGTTCAAAAAACCTTAAGGCAGTTGTAGTGAAGGGTAATAACGGAATAGGTGTTAGTGACAAGTTTGAATTTATGAATGCAACTAAGGATGCTAAAGAAAAAGTTTTAGCTAATGGTGTTACAGGAATAGGTGGTGGACTTCCTAGCTATGGTACTCAGGTATTAGTAAACATCCTTAATGAAATGCATTCTTTACCTACTCATAACTGGAGAACATCAAGATTCGAAGGTGGAGAAAAAATTAGTGGCGAATATTTAGCTGAGAATTATCTCATTAGAAATAAAGCATGCTTTGCATGCCCTATAGGTTGTGGTCGGGTAATTAAAATTCCTGATGGAAAGTACAAAGGAATCGTTGCAGGTCCTGAGTATGAGGCTGGTTGGGCATATGGTGCATCATGTGGAGTCGATGATATGAATGCTATTGACAAGGCAAACCATGTATGTAATTTACTTGGCTTAGACCCTATTACAATGGGTGCAACAATAGCATGTGCTATGGAACTTCGTGATATAGGAGTTTTATCTGAAGATGAAATTGGCGGAAAAATAGAATTTGGTAATGCTGACTCAATTATTGAGTGGACTGAGAAAACAGGTAATAGGGAAGGCTTTGGTGACTTACTGGCTCTTGGCTCCTATAGATTGGCTGAAAAATATGGTCATCCTGAACTTTCTATGAGTGTTAAGAAACAAGAAATGCCTGCATATGATGGTAGGGCTATCCAAGGTATGGCTCTAGAATATGCAACTAGTAACCGTGGTGGTTGTCACGTTAGGGGTTATGTTGTATCTCCTGAAGTACTAGGTATACCTCATAAAACAGATCCTTTAGAAACTGAAGGAAAGGCAGGCTTATTAAAATTATTCCAAGACTTAACTGCCTTAGTTGATTCATCTGATATTTGCTTATTTTCAACATTTGCTATTGGCTTACCAGAAATATCAAGTATGTTAAGAACTTCTACTGGACTTGACTTAAGTGATGAAGAATTCCTTCAAGTTGGTGAAAGAGTTTGGAATCTAGAAAAATTATTTAATCTTGAAGCTGGTATTACAGGTGCAGATGATACTCTTCCACCTAGGCTATTAAATGAACCATTGCCAAGTGGACCTGCTAAGGGCAAAGTTGCAGAGTTAGATATTATGTTAAGAGAATACTACGAGTTAAGAGGATGGGGAGAAGACAGCGTCCCTACTGATGAAAAACTCGGAGAGCTTTCATTAGCAGATAAAGCCTTAGCGTAACATAAATTTATAGAACATCCATTTTTTACAATGGATGTTCTTAATTCTATAGAAGGTGATAAAATGAGTAATGATATTGTTTACAACTATCCTAAAG
>JAAYNS010000174.1 GCA_012520755.1 Tissierellia bacterium | reverse complement strand
CATTTCTTCACTCCTGTTATTTTATTCTACATTCATTCTTTCTTCTATAAAGCTTGCTAAATCCTGTGCAATTCTAGTTATTTCTTCTTGGTCTTTCCCTTCAATCATTACCCTAACTAAAGGTTCTGTGCCAGAAGGCCTAATAACTACTCTACCTTGTCCTTCAAAGAGGCTTTCAATCCGCTCTATTTCTTTTTTTATTTCTTCGTTTTCCATGTATTTATATTTTAGACCATTATTTACCCTTGCATTAATAAGCACTTGGGGATAGTCTTTCATTATACAGTTTAATTCTGATAATGGCTTTCGTGTTGAAACAAAGACATCCAATAAGTATAAGCCTGTGGCCAATCCATCTCCAGTTGTATTATAATCTAAAAATATAATATGGCCTGATTGCTCTCCTCCTAGGGAATATCCATTATTTATCATTTCTTCTAAGATATATCTGTCGCCAACTTTAGTCTTAACTATTTCTATGTCGTTTTCCTTTAAAGATAAGTCTAAGCCCATATTTGTCATTACTGTTCCAACAACTGTATTGTTTTTCAAAGTCCCTTTATTTTTTAAATCTCTTCCACATATTGCTAGAATATGGTCCCCATCAATTATCTTACCCTTTTCATCTACTGCAATAATCCTATCTGCATCCCCATCGAATGAAAGTCCGATGTCTGCTTTTGTATCTAAAACTAGTTTTTGAATGATAGCAGGATTAGTTGAACCGCAGTTGTCATTGATGTTCATTCCATTTGGCTCAGTATTTACAGCAATTACAGTAGCCCCTAGCTCCTCCATTATCTCAGGACCTATTTTATAAAGGGCTCCATTTCCACAGTCCATGGCAATAGTGAGATTTGATAAGTCTACATTTATTGAAGACTTAAGGAATTCTTTATAATCATTGGCCCCATTCTTCTCAAAATACCTCTTACCTATACTATCCTTTGTAGGCCTTACATCAATCTCTTTATTATTTAGTATTATATCCTCTATTTCATCTTCTATTTCATCTGAGAGTTTAAAACCCTCTTTGTTAAATAGCTTAATTCCATTGTATTCTCCAGGATTATGTGAGGCAGATATAACCACACTTGCTAATGCTTCATATTTACGAGTTAGATAAGCTACAGCAGGTGTTGGAATTATACCTAGAGAAATCACATCTATTCCCATTGAACAGAAGCCAGCAGTTAATGCTGCTTCTAGCATATCTCCAGAGGCCCTTGTATCTCTACCGATTAATACTTTGCCTTTTTCACCATGTGTTAATACATAGGCTCCTGCCCTACCAATTTTATATGCTAGTTCTGGAGTTAATTCTACATTTGCAATTCCTCTAACTCCATCTGTTCCAAACAATTTACTCATTTAATTTCCCCCTAATTTAACAGTGAACAACTATCAGTGAATAGCAACAGATCTTGTGACCTTTACTCTTATCTCTTAGTTCTTCATTATTCATTGTTTATTGTGTATTGTGAATTTTCATTTATCAGTTCTATTAATTTTTCTCTATTATTATAAGCTGGATTTTCTATAACTTTGTTTGTTAAATAATCTAATATTTCTCCAACTATTTTTCCTTTTGGAAAGCCTAATTCCATTATATCATTTCCATTTATTTTTAGTTGACTTTTATTATAAGGATCTTTTCTTTCTAAAATCCCCTCAACTTGTTTTATCTTTTCCTCTAAGCCTTCTAATTCTTCAGTTTTATCTCCTTTACACATCATATCAGCCTTTTTTAAATCATAGAGTTCAAATATGTTTTTCTCTCCAACTCTAGCTAATTCTCTTTTTAAGCCCTTCTCTTTTATACTAGAATGATACATATGGTCTCTAACCAAAACTACTACTTTAGAAATAAAGTCATTGGAGCATCTCAATCTTAATAGTACATCCTTGGCAATATCTGCTCCTAGCCTATCATGATTATAGTAGTGAGAGATTCCTTTTTCATCTATGCTTTTTGTCATAGGCTTTGCAATATCATGTAGTAAAGCTGCCATCCTTATTTCTAATTTAGCGGGACAAGTATCAACCACACAGCAAATGTGTTCGAATAGTGTTCTATTATGATGTGGATTATTTTGATCAAAGTCTATTGATGGTATCAACTCTGGAATAATTATTTCTAAGATATTCATATCATACATCATTTTTATTCCAATTGACGGTTTCTTTGAAAGAAGGATTTTAAATAACTCTTCTCTAATCCTCTCTGCACTTATATATTTTAAATAATGACTAAATTCTTTACAAGCATTATATGTGCTCATTTCTATATTTAATTCAAGTTGAGTTGCAAGACGAACTGATCTAAGGATTCTTAAATAATCTTCCTTTAAGCGAATCTTAGGTTCTCCAACAGATTTAACGATTTTATTATTTAAGTCCCTAAGTCCACTAAAAGGATCTATTAAACCCCTGCTCCTATTATAAGCCATAGCATTAATAGTAAAATCTCTTCTGCTTAAATCATCTACTATATCATCGGAGAAAGAGACTTCACTTGGCCTTCTACCATCCTTGTATTCTCCTTCAGTTCGAAAGGTTGTAACTTCAACATTGCCTTCTTTTTGAACCACTACTATTGTGCCAAATTCTTTACCTACTTGTATTGTTTTCTGGTCTTTAAAAACCTCTTCGATTTCATCAGGTCTTGCTGATGTTGTTATATCATAATCAAAGGGTTCTCTTCCAATTAGCAAATCTCTTACACAACCGCCAACAATATAAGCATCAAAACCATTATCTATTAATCTATTTAATATGCTATTTACATAATTAGGTATGTGAAAATCCATAACATTCCTCCATAATAATAAAATTAGTATATCATAGTATTTGTACATTACCAATTACTAATTCATACACTTCCAAGAATATAAAATTCCCAAAAGACAAAAAACAAAATCTTCTTGTAACCCTTGTTATTTGGCTATTCATCACCTTGTTCTTAACATTATAAATAGATAATAATATAATAGAAATTTCACTTACTATAATAAGTATAACAAATACTATTAGCAACATTTGTTAAAAGAATACTTATTAATTTACCATATTGTTTCTTATTAGATTACAACACATTTCGTCATATTTCAACATTTATCTATTAATATAAGGCTATAGGAGTATTTTTTTCTTAACCGTCAACAAGCTATATTCCTTCACTTGACTTTAATCCTTTTAAAATATAAAGTAATATAAAAGCCAAAGGAGTGAGAAGCATATGATTGATAAGTTTGTATACCACTTTACTAAGGATAATGAACCAGCTAGGAAAGTTAAAATAGGTGATGAAGTTGAGTTTAAAACCTTAGATTGTTTTAGCAATCAGATTACTTCAGAAGACCAATTAATTGACAGCATTGACTTTGATAGGGTAAACCCAGCTACTGGCCCTGTTTATGTGGAGGGTGCGGAAGAGGGAGATGTGTTAGTTGTTGATATTTTGGATATAGAAATTAATGACACTGGTGTAGCTTCTACAATGGAGGGAACAGGTCCCCTATACAATGAAGGTGATGACCTTAGAACAAAGCTAATACCAATTAAAGATGGAAATGTAATATTTAACGATATTGAATTTCCTGCAAACCCTATGGTAGGTGTAATAGGGGTTGCCCCTAAAGAAGGGAAAATAACCAATGGCTTCCCTGGTGCTCATGGTGGAAATATGGATTGTAACAAGATTGTTAAAAATAGCAGACTCTATTTCCCAGTATCAGTAGCAGGTGCATTGTTTCAATTAGGAGATTTACATGCATCTATGGGAGATGGAGAACTTTCAGGTGTTGGGCTTGAAATAGGCGGTAAAGTCAAAGTGAAATTTGACTTAATAAAAGATTTTGAATTAAATTGGCCTGTCCTTGAAACAGAGGATATGTGGTATGTTATAGCTAGTGATGATAATATTGAAACTGCAATCAAACATGCTAGTAAAGAAATGCAAGCACTTATATGCAATGCTTACAATTGGGATATGCAGGATGTTTATATCTATATGTCCATAAGGGGAAGTCTAGAAATATGTCAAGCTTGTAAGCCTTCATCATTTCCGGTTGTAATAAGATCAGGCATAGCTAAAGATAATAGCAAACCAGCCTTAATAAGATAAGAGAAATTTGTTTTTTAAGTTTAAATGACCTTGAAGAAAATCTTCAAGGTCATTTGTATTTAGTATTTCTTGAACAATATAGTTGCGTTATGCCCTCCAAAACCTAGGGAATTTGACATAGCATATTTAATATCTCTTTCAACCATCTTGTTAGGTGTATAGTTTAGGTCACATTCTTCATCAGGTGTTTCATAATTAATTGTTGGCGGAATTTTCCCTGTACGCAAGGCTAGGGCCGTTGCTATAGCCTCTATTCCACCAGCTGCCCCAAGTAGATGACCTGTCATGGATTTAGTTGAGCTTATATTTAACTCATATGCATGTTCTTTAAATATGTTCTTTATTGCCAATGTTTCTAGCTTATCATTAAAATAAGTAGAAGTCCCATGGGCATTTATATAATCTACTTCTTTATAATCTATATTCCCATTTTCTAAAGCTAAAGCCATAGCCTTTGTAGCACCTTTAGCTTCTGGATCTGGTTGAGTTATGTGATATGCATCTGATGTGGAACCATAAGCAACTATTTCTGCATAAATTATAGCTCCTCTTTCTAATGCATGGTTAAGCTCTTCTAAGATTATTATTCCTGCACCCTCTCCCATTATAAATCCATCTCTGTCCTTATCAAAGGGACGACTTGCCTTAGAGGGAGCATCATTTCTTGTTGAAAGAGCCTTCATATTAGCAAAGCCTGCTATTGATACTGGCGTTATAGCAGCTTCTGTTCCACCTGAAACTACCATATCAAGATTTCCATCTTTAATCATCCTAAAAGATTCACCAATTGCATGTGTAGCTGAGGCACAAGCTGTAGTTATAGTCATGGACGAGCCTTTAAGACCAAATCTCATAGAAACTTGACCTGCTGCCATGTTAGCTATCATTGTTGGAATAAACAGTGGGCTAACTCTTGATGGTCCTCTATCATTGTATTTTGTTACTTCCTTTTCTATTGTTTCGATTCCACCTACGCCTGAACCAATAATTGTTCCAATTCTTTCTTTATTCAAAGCTTCTAATTCTATCTTTCCATCTTCTATAGCAAGTTTTGATGCAGCTACTGCAAATTGCGTAAACCTATCCATCCTTTTTGCTTCTTTTTTATCTATATAGTCACAAGGCTCAAAACCTTTAACCTCTCCTGCTATTTTAACACCATGGTTTTCGGTATCAAATAGTGTGATATAATCAACTCCGGAATTCCCTTGTAAAAGAGAATTCCAAAAGTTATCTTTGCCTATACCAATAGAAGTTATAGCTCCAAGACCTGTTATTACAACTCTTCTCAATTATATTCCCCTTTCATTAGGAGATCTGTTTTTCAATATATTTTACTATATCTCCAATGTTTTTAAAGTTCTCTGCATCTTCATCAGGAATAGTCACTTCAAACTCATCTTCTAAAGCCATCATTATTTCTACAGCATCCAATGAATCTGCTTCTAAGTCTTTTATTAGTGAAGTTTCCATTGTTATTTCCTCTACCTCTACATCTAATTCTTCAGCAATTATATTTTTAACTTTATCAAATATCATTTTTATTCCTCCTTGAATTTTAACTAAGAATTAAGAACTAAGAGCTAAGAGATATCTGGGTCTATCTTTAGGGTGGAAACCCTAGATTCCTCGTTGTACTCGGAATGACAGACGATCAAAGGTCGCCCTTATTATACTGTTCATTGTTCACTCTTCACTCTTAGTTCTTCACTGTTCATTGCAACTGACCTACCATCAATTTACAGAAAACCCTTGCAAATTGGGTTAGGTCAAGCCCCCATCTACCTTAATAACTTGACCTGTTATATAGTCTGATTCTACGCTTGCTAAAAAGTTTACCAAATTACTAATATCCTTTGGTGAACCTAGCTTTCCTAGTGGTATGTTCTTAATCAATTCTTCCTTGATTTCATCTTTTAGGACATCTGTCATATCTGTTTGAATAAAGCCTGGTGCTATTGCATTAACTCTAATCCCTCGAGAAGCAAACTCTTTTGCCATAGATTTTGTAAAACCAATAACTCCAGCTTTAGACGCAGCATAGTTTCCTTGACCTGCATTCCCATCAGTCCCTACTACAGATGATATATTGATTATCTTTCCATATCTTTTCTTCATCATAGACCTAGCAACTGCCTTTGTACAAAGAAAAACACCTTTTAAATTGATATTAAGAACATCATCCCAATCTTCTGTTTTCATTTTTATCAAAAGATTGTCTCTAGTAATGCCTGCATTGTTAACTAATATATCAATAGTTCCTAGTTCTTCTTCTACCTCTTTTACAATAAAACTAACATCTTCTTCTATGCTTGAATCGCCCTTAATGGCCATTCCCCTAACACCATTCTTTTTAATTTCTTCCACTGTTTCAAGGGCTTTTGCTTCATTTGATAAATAGGTAATTGCAACATTTATTCCTATTTTTGATAATCCAATTGCAATTTCCTTACCTATCCCTCTACTTCCACCTGTAACCAATGCAATTCTATTTTTCATGCTATGCTCCCTTCTTCAGTTGATTTAATGCTTCATAATAAGAATCTAAATTAGAGATACTAATTGTTTTGACTTTTTTGTCCATATACTTGCCGATTCTTTTTACAAATCCAGTCAATGATTTACCAGGTCCTATTTCAACAAATGTATCTACCCCTTGGTCAATCATATACTCAACAGATTGCTGCCATAGTACAGAATTGCTCACTTGATTAACAAGTTTTGAAACTAAGTGTTCCTTTGACTCTATCACTTTTCCGTCTACATTCGATACCACTTTTTTATCTAAATCATTAATACTTATTCTTTGTAACTCTTCATTAAGTCTTATACCTGCTTTAAATAAAAGACTGGTATGGAATGGTGCACTTACTTGTAGCTCTACTACCTTTCTAGCTCCAAGTTCTATTGCTTTATTAGCTGCTATTTTAATTCCTGGTACTTCTCCAGATATTACAATTTGTTCTGGGCTGTTGTAATTAGCAACTTCCACTACACCATATTCTTTTGAAACATCTATTACATAAGGAAGGTTTAAACGGTCTAAGCCAAGGATTGCAGCCATGCCGCCTATTCCTTGTGGGACAGCCTCTTGCATAAACTTTCCTCTTTCCCTAACAAGCCTTACAGCATCTGAAAAACTAATTGCATTGCTCATAACAACTGAAGAGTATTCTCCAAGACTTAGGCCAGCTGTAAAGTCACAGTCCAAACCTTCATTTTGTAATGCTCTTAGAATAGCAATAGAAGTAGCCAAAATAGCTGGTTGTGTATTTTCTGTCTTTTTTAATTCTTCTTCATTACCTTCAAAAACTAGCTCACTTAGTTTCATATCTAGTACGTGGTCTGCTTCATCGAAAACTTTTTTTGATTCATCAAAATTTTCATAGAAGTCCTTACCCATACCAATATATTGAGAACCTTGACCTGGGAATATGAATGCGGTCTTACTCATTATCCTCACCTCCTTTCAGTGAAGATAATTTATTAATAATATCTTCTGTACCACTAAAGATATCTTCAATTATTGCCTTGCTGCTTTTGATATCATTTATTAAGCCAGCAATTTGTCCGCACATTACTGACCCATTTTCAACATCACCATCAACTACTGCAAGCCTTAATTTCCCAGTTCCAAAGCCCTTCAAGGCTTCAGGTCCAGCTCCTGTTTTTTCAATCTCTGCATATTCTCTGCTTAACTTATTCTTTAAAACCCTTACAGGATGCCCAGTACTTCTCCCAGTTACTATTGCATCCCTATCCTTTGCTTTAATTATTTCTTCTTTATAATTATCATGAACCTTCGCTTCTGTTGAACAAACAAATCTAGTTCCTAATTGAACCCCTTCGGCTCCTAGGGCAAAGGCTGCTACAAGTCCTCTACTATCCCCTATTCCACCAGCTGCTATAACAGGTATCTTAACCGCATCACTTATCTGTGGAATCAATGCAAAAGTTGTTAATTCTCCGATATGACCTCCGGCCTCCGTACCTTCGCCTATAATTGCATCTACTCCGTATTTCTCCATTCTTTTTGCTAAAGACACTGTAGGTACTACAGGAATGACTTTAATGCCTAATTTCTTAAACCTGTCTACATACTTACCAGGATTTCCTGCACCTGTAGTTACAACAGGAACCCTTTCGTCACATATAATATCTACAATATCCTCAGCATAAGGAGACATCAACATAATATTTACACCAAATGGTTTATCTGTCTTTTCCCTTAGCTTTCTAATTTCATCCCTTAGATATTCTCCCGATGCATTGCCTGCCGCTATAATTCCTAAACCACCCGCTTCAGAAACAGCTGCTGCAAGTTCATGTGTTGCAACCCAAGCCATACCACCTTGAATAATAGGGTACTTTATGTTTAATAATTTTGTAATTCTCGTATTAATCATTACCATCCTCCCTATTCCACTTGATTACTATGGATGCCCATGTCAAGCCTGCTCCAAAGGCTGTTAGAACTATAGTATCTCCCTTTTTGATTTTTCCCTCTTTCACTGCTTCATCAAGTGCAATTGGAACAGATGCGGAAGAAGTATTCCCATACTTGTTCAAGTTAACACAAACTTTTTCTCTGCTCAATTTCAATCTTTTTAGAGAAGAATCTATTATTCGTGTATTGGCTTGATGAGGCACAAGAAAATCTAAGTCTTCTAAGCCTAATCCAGCTTTCTTTAATGCATTTATGGTTGATTCCCCCATAATTTTGACTGCAAATTTAAATACAGCCTTTCCATCCATTTGAATTGAGTGAAGTTTGCCATTAACACTGTCAGCTGATGCAGGATTTCTAGATCCACCGGCAGGTACTATTAAAACATCCCCATTTTCACCATCTGAACCTAAATCATAAGAGAGTATTCCAAATCCGTCATCACACTGTTCTAAGACTACTGCTCCAGCACCATCCCCGAATAGGACACAAGTATTCCTATCTTCCCAGTTAATAATCTTTGATAATACTTCAGAGCCAATAACCAATACTTTTTTATATATGCCTGAGGATATAAAATTTGCTCCTGTTGCCATAGCATATACAAAACCTGAACAACCAACGTTCATGTCAAAGGCTGCAGCATTTTTTGCATTGATTTTATGTTGAACAATACAAGCTGTCGATGGGAAAGTGTAATCTGGAGTTACTGATGCATGAATAATCAAATCAATTTCTTCTGGATTAGTATTAGCATTTTTTAGAGCTTTTATCCCAGCTTCTATAGCTAGATCAGAGGCAGCTTGAGATTTTGCTGCGATTCTTCTTTGCTCTATTCCTGTTCTCTCTACAATCCATTCATTGCTAGTATCTACCATTTGAGATAAGTCATCATTTGTCAGAATCTTTTCTGGCAAATAGCTACCTACCCCTGAGATTCCCACAGGAATTCTTTCCAACTTATCACCTCCAAATATTCTATTGACTTTTTTGCCTCATTTCTAAAGAAAATACCTTCTTTAAAAATATCATTGCATATAATTTGGCTTTCAATTATTATGGATATTATAATAATCAAAAACTTATGATAAAGTATATATTAAAATCCAAAAATTATCAATCAGAAGTTTTTGATTAAATCAAAGAAAAGAGGTGAAATAATGAGAAAACTTGTAAATATTGAAGAAATCATGAAAATCATTCCTCACAGGTATCCTTTCCTCTTTGTTGACAGGGTTGAAATTCATGAAGAAGGAACAAAAGGAATTGGCTATAAAAATGTTACAATGAACGAATATTACTTCCAAGGTCATTTTCCAGGCAAACCTGTTATGCCAGGTGTAATAATTATTGAAGCTATGGCTCAAGTGGGTTCTGT
>JAAYNS010000173.1 GCA_012520755.1 Tissierellia bacterium | reverse complement strand
GAGGCTAAGCCATCTACTAATACAAATAGTAGTTTTCTCTTTTCTTTTTGGCCTATTGTTACTTGCCTGTATACTATGTCGTCACAATCTTTTAGTCTTTCTTTAAGGTATCCTAGGTTTTCTTCTATGTCTTTTGATACAGTTTTGAGCATAAAAATTCCCACCTCCGTAAATCTTAGTTTTACCAGAAGGTGGGGAATTATACTATTTACATTATTGGTGGAGTAGGCTTATGATAATAGAAAAAAAGAGAACATTTGAAGATTTGAGTAGAATTCTTAGCTCATGGAGATGGAAAATCCGTTAAGCGGCTTGCACGTCCCCAGAGTTCGACCCCAAAGAGAATTGCAAGACGTAGGATTTTTCATCGGAATGAGATGTAGAATTCTTCAAATCTGAAATAGTGAACGTTTTTCTATTATCATAAGCCAGCGATGACTAAATTGTCGTACATGCATACACTTTTTCTATTCTTTGGGAGAGTATGTTTTTTGCGAATTCTAGTTTTTCTTGGTCATCGAAGATTCCGAAGACTGTTGGGCCGCTGCCACTCATTAGGGAGCCTAGTGCTCCGTGTTGTATCATTGTGTTTTTTATTTCATCTATTATTGGATATTCTTTTATGATTTCTTCTTCTAATCTATTTTTTAGCTTTGCAACTAGCTGGTATATATCGTCTTCTTCTATGGCTCTTATTATGCTGTCTATATCATATGGATTGCCATTTAGATTTAATTTGCTATAGGCGTATTCTGTTGATATGCCAAAGCCTGGATTTGCCAATAGGATAAGTTTATCCTTAAATGGCTTAAGGGGTTTTAGCTTTTCGCCTATACCCTTGGCTTGTGCAGTACCACCTAATATACAAAATGGGATGTCTGCTCCTAGGGATTTACCAATAGTCATTAATTCTTCTTGTGATAATTTTAGATTCCATAGTTGGTTTATTGCTTGTAAAGTGGCAGCACAATTAGAGCTGCCTCCTGCAAGACCAGCAGCTATTGGTATGTTTTTTTCTATTATTACTCTTAACCCTCTATTTATACCAGAGATGGATTTCATAGTTTCCCATGCTTGGTAAACAAGATTGGTGGAGTTTAAGGGCATTTCTTTATTGTCGGATTCTATTATAAATTCCTCTTCTTCATCTATGAAGGTCAATCTATCCCTTAAGCTTATTTGTTGCATTATTGTGTTTATTTCATGATAATTGTCTTGTCTTTTATATAAAACATCAAGGGCTAGATTAATTTTTCCAAAGGATTCCATTTCTATTTTTTGCATTATTAATCTCCTTTTTATAAATTAGCCCTTTTATTATAGCATAATAAATTGACAATGCACAATTAACAATTGTTGAGGTCTAGCCTTCGAAGTGAAACCCAAGATTCCTCGACAGGCTCGGAATGACACCTGCGGTGTGTAGTAACAAAGGCTTATGATAATAGAATGGAGTGAACATTTAAAGGCTTGAGTAGAATTCTTAGCTCATGGAGACAAAAACCCCTTAAGCAGCTTTCACACTCTGGAGATAGACCCGAGCGAGCGTAGCGGTTAATTGAAAGCTGTAGGGTTTTTTGTTGGAATGAGCTATTGAATTCTTCAAGTCTGAAATAGTGAACGGAATTCTATTATCATAAGCCGGATTATCATAAGCCGGTTTTTATAATTAACGTGTAAGCCGGTTTTTATAACTAAAGTGCGATTTCTTCTATTTTCTTTTCTATTATAATTTTATCTCCTGGCTTTAGATTTGGTGAGTCCAGGTTGTTGGATTGCATTATGTCTTCTTTGGTGGACTTGTAGCGTTTTGCTATATCCCAGATACTGTCTCCTTTTTGTACTATATAGATGATGATACTTGGTGCCTTGCTCTTGTCTATCAGGAGGTCTGTTCCTTCTATTTCCTTTATGGTATATATTCTCCTATATATGCTTAAGTCCGCTGTTAGTCGAATTTTCATGTCTATATCAAAACTATCTCTATTTATAGAGTAATTCACATCTCCTATTGTGGAATCCACATCTACCTGGGCATTTTCTTCTACATCTTCATATATTGTTGAAGAGAATGGGTAGTCCATATTATAGGACATGATTTCTTGGGATATCCTGTCTATGTATTCCACATTTAGAGACAAGACTCCGTCAATTTCAATTCCATTTCCAACTATATTTTTGCTCAATATATTAGTATAGCCCCCTAGTTCTAGGACATCTATTGGATCAATATCTTTAATGGATATATTTATATCTTCTATTTGACTAATGTTTTTGAGGTTTTCTTTTACACTTATTTCTTCTCTTTCTATTGATAATTCTTCTATTGTTGAATAGGCATCTATTATTAGTTTTCTTGTTTTGTCTTGGAAGGCCTTGCCTGTTACTTTGACCCTAAATTCTAGGTTAACAATCTTTCTTTCACCCATTTCATTGCCCATTATTTCGTAATTTCCTTCTACTATTTCGTATTCAACACTTTGGTCTAATTCATTAGTTGCTCCTGGCATTTCTATGAAGTGATTGAATGGAATTGTTGTTTTATATGAATTTATTCTTTCTGCCCCATAATATATTAGGTTTACCAAGACTTCCCCTGATGTTATTATCCTATCATCTGCTACCATTGATTCGATTTCTTTGGTCCTTGTGCTAAACTTTATTAGCTCGTCTATTTCTGGGTAGTCATCTCCTAGGTTGATTACATCATTAATATTTGCATGGGATACTCCCCTTGCAAATACTTCCTTGTAGTTTATGGTTTCTTTTAATACTTCTAAGCCATCGATAGGATTGATTTCTTTTATGGCTTCTACTGTTTTAAATTCATCTACTTGTCCCCATAGATTTACTAATGCGATTAAGTGGAGTTTTGACTCTTCTAGGTCGTACTCAATGTATTCTATTTTTGACTTTACCTTTGCTGCCATATTTTCATCTACGCCAAATATTTCTATTTCTTCTCTAAATTCTTTTATGGCTTCTTGTACGTGGATATGGGTTTCATTCTGGTCGTCTAGACTATTGTAAAGAATGTTGAATCTTGTTGTACCGCTTACTATTAGTTTGTCTTTTACTAATTTTGAATTTACTAGCTCCACTTTGCCTTGTACCCATAGAATTTTGCCAATGTCTTTTGGGCTTAAATATATTTCAGTTTCTACTAGGGCTTGAACTTCCTTGCTACCTATTGTCTCTTCTACCTTAAAAGCCTCTTTTATTAATTCAATGGCCATAATATCCCCCCTAAAATTTCCTATTACATCCTACTGAAATATATATGACTGAAGGGAGGTTTTTATGAATAACGGGGTAAAAATAAATAAACCTCTTTAGAAATCTAAAGAGGATTTATTTTTTATGAAATTTTTTCTAGTTCATCACATATTGTTACTTCAACAGTCGAAGTCAATACATCTGAATATGTGTATGACACTCGTCTTACGCTGTCGTATTGATTTGATACCTTAACTACAAATAGGCTGGGATAAGCAGATTCTAGTATTCCCTCTTTTATAGTTGTCTTATTTCTACCTTTGTTGGCTTTGAGAACTACTCTTTTGCCTATGGATCCCTCTAATTTTTTTCGAATTTGTAAAACGTTATTTGCCTCCAATACTTATAACCACCTTCCGTAGGATTTTCCCTCAGTGGGGTAATGGAGTGTTTAGGGACACTCTTCATACAAATATGATTATAACACCTTTTTCCTATAATGTCAATTAAAATCTTTATTATACTATTACTCATTTCTTTTGTCAATGAAATGTTGGACAAAACATTTTAAATAATTTTAACATATTTAACATTTCTTTAATATTCATTATATCTTTTGAATTAT
>JAAYNS010000172.1 GCA_012520755.1 Tissierellia bacterium | reverse complement strand
CTATTCTTTTTACCTTTTTACTTGTAAATACCTCTTGGTCCTTAAATACAACTCCATGACAATTACTTGCTACATCCTTAGATGTAAATATTTTTACTACTCCATCTATTTTTTCAGCTTCACTAGTATCCACAGTTATATATCCATGGGCTATTGTCGAACGAAGTGTTTTACCATAAAGCATATTATCTAGATATACATCCTGAGGGTATATAGCTTTTCCAGTTACCTTACTCAATGCTTCAACGCGGATTAAATTTTCTCCTACTATGTTAAGCTCCATAATCCTACCCCCTGACCTTTTCAACGGCTTCTATAATTTTATTATATCCAGTACATCTACATAGATTTCCTGATATTCCTTCTCTAATTTCCTCATGGGTAGGGTTTTTCTTCTTATTTAACAAAGCCTTTACAGATAAAACCATTCCAGGAGTACAATAACCACACTGAACTGCTCCAACATCTATAAAAGCTTTTTGTATTGGATCAAGAACACCATTCTTTTCCAGACCTTCGATGGTAGTTATTTCTCTCCCATTTGCCTGAAATGCCATAACTAAACATGAGTTGACAGCTTCTCCATCCATTATTACAGTACAAGCACCACATTCACCTTCACTACATCCTTCTTTGACTCCTATAAGCCCTAAATCTTCCCTAAGAACATCAATAAGTCTTTTGTCTTCCTCAATGCTCAATTTTTGCTCTTTGCCGTTTACTATAAATTGTATATTAATCATAATACCACCTCGCCTAAAGCCGACATTCCTTCCATTAAAGATTCAGTCAATACCCTCTCCACTGCTGTCCTCTTGTATGCCAGAGTCGATCTACCTTCAAGTCTTTTATCCATAGATTCTTGAAGCCCTTTAATGGCTTCATCTAATGTGTTTTGAGTCAATCGTTTTCCTTTTAAGTAATTCTCTACTTCTATTTCTCTCATAGGATATCTGCCAATGGAACCACTTGAAACTTTTAATGATTTTATTGTTCTTTCTTCTTCCAATTCTATTAAAGTTGCAATAGAAATCCTTGATATGGCAAGGGCTTTTCTAAGGCCTAATTTAGCGAAATTTAAAGTACCGATGGGTTTCTTAAATCGAATTGAGGTAAGTAGTTCATCATTTGATATTTTTTGTTCTGAATAGTTCTGCAAGTATTGCTCTAGTTTCAATTCTCTTGTTCCTCTACTGCTTTTCAAAACGATTGTACTATCTAAACAGATTAATGGCGGAATAGAATCAGCAGCAGCTGAACAATTGACTATATTCCCGCCTATTGTTCCCCTGTTTCTTATTTGAGGAGATCCTACTGATCTACAGGCCTTTTTAAAACCATATAATTTTCCTTCAAATAATTCGCTTTCAACTATTTGAGTAAAAGTAACACCTGCCCCTATTTCAATATAATCTTCTTTTTCAACTATTCTCCTCAACTCTTCTATATTGGAAATGTCTATTAGTAGCTCAGGGATCCCATTGTCCTTAAAACTCAAAATAAAATCCGTACCACCTGCTATTAGTCTTGGATTTTCATATCCATTTAATAGCCTTATAACATTCTCTATACTATCCCCTTGATATACTTTCATCCAAAGCCCCCCTATTACTTTGAAAAATGGCTGCCCATAAAAAGGCAGCCATATTTTTTAACCTCCAAGTACTCCTAATAAGAAAGGTACTACTTCTCGTGCAATAAATAAAATTGCTAATATCCACATTACTCCTGATATTTCTTTTCTTCTACCAGTAATAAGTTTTAAAACAACATAAGAAACCATACCAAATACAATACCTTCAGCTATACTATAAGCAAAAGGCATCATTACTATTGTAAGAAATGCTGGTATTGATTCAGTATAATCTGCAAAATCTACCTCACCTACTGAGCTCATCATTGCTAATCCAACCAATATCAATGCTGGAGCTGTAGCTGAACCTGGTATTATACTAACTATTGGGAAGAAGAATAATGCTAATAAAAACATTCCAGCTGTTGTTAAAGCAGTAAGACCTGTTCTTCCACCTTCCGAAACACCAGATGCTGATTCTACAAATGTAGTAACAGTACTTGTTCCTAAACAAGCTCCTGCAGTAGTTCCTATTGCATCAGCTAGCAATGCCTTTCCTACTCTTGGAAGCTTGCCTTCCTCATCTAACATTCCTGCTTTTGACGAAACTCCTATCAAAGTCCCTACTGTATCAAATATGTCTACAAACAAGAATGTAAATACTACCATTAACATGTCAAATGTAAATATTTGAGACCACTCAAATTGGAATGCAACTTTAGATAAAGATGGTGGAGCTTGAATGAAACCCTCGGGCATTGGTGTAACCCCCATTGGAATACCAATTACTGTTGTAATAAGAATACCTATTAATAAAGCTCCTTTCACATTTTTAGCTAAAAGCAGCCCCATAACAATTAAACCTATTAATGCTAATACGGTTCCACTTTGAGTTAAACTTCCTAATGCAATAATAGTCCCTGGATCAGCTACAACTATACCTGCATTAACAAAACCGATTAGTGCTATAAATAGCCCGATACCTACTGATACCGCCCTTTTCAAGTTCATAGGTATGGCATTAAATATAGCTTCTCTTACTTTAAAGAGTGATAATATTATAAATATTATCCCTTCGATAAATACTGCTGTAAGTGCAAACTGCCATGACTTACCCATTACCATTACTACTGAATAAGTAAAAAATGCATTAAGGCCCATACCAGGTGCCAATCCAAATGGATAATTAGCTAACAATGCCATTGCAGCTGTACCAATTATTGATGCAAGAGCTGTTGCAGTAAATACTCCACCTAAATCCATTCCTGTTTCTGCTAGCATATTAGGATTAACAATTAGTATGTATGCCATAGTCATAAAAGT
>JAAYNS010000171.1 GCA_012520755.1 Tissierellia bacterium | reverse complement strand
ATTACCTTTTTAAATAACTAAAGGAGAAATACATCAATACTATAATGAATTACATGGTATAAAAGAATATTGTAAACTAGATTAAATAAATTTAGGTGCCAAAATTGGTACCCTTTTTATATTCCCTATTAGAATAACTTCAGCTGTTGGATAGCTTCATCTTCATTATCTCTCTCTACTATTAACTCATGATTCACGTTAGTTTTAATTATTTCATTAATGATATTTTTTGGAGTATTATTATTTAACCAATAATCCAATATATCATCTTCTATTATTAGAGGCATTCTGGAATGTATATCATTCATATATTTATTAGCCTCTGTGGTTATTATAACAAAAGATACTTCCATTTCTCCTTTATCATTAACATTGGATTTAAATATTCCTCCCAAAGATGTAATGCTACTTCCTTGTAGATATATCCTATGCTTTAGCTTATTCTTATTTCCTTCATTCTTCCACTCATAAAACAAATCAATTGGGATAACACATCTTGCATTATGAAAAGAGTTTTTAAACATAGGTTTTTCAGCTATAGATTCGCTCCTAGCATTAATAACAAGTTTGCTTTTCCCACTAAGAGTAAATCCCCATTTTGCAGTTTTTAAGATTCTACCATTATCATACATTACAATAGGTGCATTTTGAGAAGGATAGATGTCACCTTTCTCGTAATTAGTTACTTGTCTATTCTGTATTTTATACTGGTCTAACAAATCTTCTATATCCCTATCAAGCATAAATCTACCGCACATAAAAACCTCCATTTCGATTATTGTCTATTCCACATTAATATACCATGTGACTCAAAAGATAAACACCCTTTATAAAGTTAAAGTGATACATTAACCCTTAAATACCTAAAAATACAGATTTTGACGACTTAATGTTAAGCATTAAGATTAAGGTACTAAAGGAATTTCAAAACTCATTCATCTTCAATCTGCTTTCCACTACAAGCTTCAATAAAATATTCTCATTTCATTATTCTAATAGTAACCCAAAACTATAGCTGTTTTTTATATGTTTCTGTTTTTTTGAACCCAATCAAATAATCAATGCCATATGTGCCAACAGGCTCATATTCCTCGTCATTTTCAACCGTCCTATTCCAATCATAATACTGGCAAAAACCAATTGGCTTACCATTTTTCTCTGCAATAAAATGCTTAATAAAACTAAATTCATCATTTCTCCCTTTAAGTTCTTTTTCCCAATCCGATACATGACCGAACCATTGAGATACATAGTCCTGCATAATCCAATTTTTCACAGTGTTTATATCTTCATCTGTTAGTTTACGCAAATATATCATCACATGACTCTCCTCTTATCCAAACAAATTATCTTATATCACATTTATTTACTCATGTACATGAAGTATAAATATCATCTTACCTGTTGAAAATTCTTCCTTTTTTAGAGCATTCTTAAGACTTTGCCTTGTATATACACTAATGACCCTTATATAACTTAACAATATTTTACATTTGTAATTTATTCCACACCATTGAATATTCATTTTCTTTTGTATCTGCATTTTCTTTTTTGTTTATTATTCTAAATCCATGTTTCTCATAAAATCTTATAGCCTTTACGTTTTTAGCATACACATCTAATGCTAACATAGAATAATCTTCCTTGCATTTTTCTACTAATTTACTTCCTATACCTTCATTCTTATACTGATCAGAAACAAATAGTCCTGCAATATATGATTCTTCAACAATACCTATGAAACCTTTTATTCCTTCTTGGTCTTCATATATCAATACAGTAGCCTCAGGCAAGGCCTCCTTTACAATATTATAGTTGTCCTTCCAATAATCTTCTAAAATAAAGTCATGAGCACTAATGTTTGCTTCCAGCCAAATTTTCATTACATGATCTAGTTTTGTTTTATCTAATCTTCTAATCATTATATTAACCTCTCATTATTTAATTTCAACCCTTAACACATACAAACTTATTCAAGCTTATAAATAAAAATCAAGGTTTTCTACAATATCCATTAATTTATTAAAAACACCTTTTACCCATTCTTCATTTCCCCATAAATTCGGGTCTTTTATTTCTCTCCGCGGGATGACCTGTTGCCAATGTGTCAATACCATCTTTACTCCCAAAATAAAAGTCAACAAGTTTTAATGACTTATTTTGTGAGTTTATAAGCATTTTACATGCATTTCCAGAACCTTCAAATTGGAATTATAATTCAAGGTAGCAAAGATTATCTCCTCTATGTTGCAATTCAAATTGTTGAAACTCATTGTTAAATCCATAATTTATAGCATTCATACCTTGTGAATCTTGTTTTTGGGGTAAGTCTAACATCTTATCTGCAAAACCAAGTAAGTTCTCATTTGAAATATTTCTTTCAAATGATACTTTTTCCTGCCCTTCCACAGTACCATTAAACAAGTTTACAAAAGCCTTCCCTAACTCTATAATAGTTTCGTCATCAGTATTACTAAGAATTTCTTCTTTAATAAAGAAGTCTTGATTATCAAGTTGCTTTAGTAGATCCTTTTCTGATTGTTCGGTAACTACTTAATAGGTTTCAGACGGATCTGATTGACTTTGTTTGCATCCTGTAAAAAGCATGATTAATAATATTACAAAAAACAATACTTATTTTTTCATACTAGAGCCTCCTACTATTAGAATAAATTCTTAATATAATCCTTGTTACACATTTTATTAAAATATGTGCCATTAACTTAAGTTGTTTATACATTTCAAATAATCCTAATTTCATTCGTTTAATGCATATCCATAAGAGAT
>JAAYNS010000170.1 GCA_012520755.1 Tissierellia bacterium | reverse complement strand
GTAGAATTAATTGCAGTTGATTTAGGAGAATATGCAGGAAGCTGGAATGGTAGGGATTATTTTGCCTTTCCAGAACCAATGAAATTGGCAAGTTTAGATGTAGAATATATTAAGGATAAATATAGAGTAGGCTTTAGGGCTGATAGAATAAAAGAAAGCAGTCGAAGAATTTACCATGGCGAATTTAATCTAGACTCTATCAACAATCTATCAAGAGAAGAAGGAAAGGCCCTCTTGACTACACTACCAGGAGTAGGACCAAAGGTAAGTGATTGCATATTATTATTTGCATTTGATAAGGAAGATGCGTTTCCTGTAGATGTTTGGGTAAAAAGAGTAATGGAGTATTTTTATTTAAAAGAGGATACTAGCCCCAAAGAAATAGGATTATCAGGGGCAAGGATATTTGGCAGACTAGCAGGCTATGCTCAACAGTACTTATTCTATTATGCTAGGGAGCTAGGAATCGGGAAATGATAGGTGATAGGAATGAGCTATAGAATTACTCATCTCCAAACCGAGACACTTTATTTTTATCATTTTCAGACTCATGAAATGAAGTCATTGTGAATAATAGCAGATAAATACATATGAAGTAAAGGAGAAAGCTATGTTAGGTACAATTGTAAATGTTATTACTATCATAATAGGTACATTTTTAGGAATCATATTAAAAAAGGGTATAAAAGACAAATATAAGAATACAATAATGGATGGTATAGGCTTATCAGTATCCATCATTGGTATTACAGGAGCCATAGAAACCAATAATATCATTTTAGTGATTATTAGTGTAGTAATAGGTAGTATAATTGGAGAAATGATTGACATAGATTTAAGGCTTGATAATTTAGGACATACAATGGAGTCTAAATTTGGGAAAGGTGATAGTAATTTTTCCAAAGGCTTTGTTACAGCATCATTAATTTACTTAATAGGAGCTATGGCAGTAGTTGGGTCATTGGAGTCTGGTCTAACAGGAAATCATGAAACATTGTTTGCAAAATCAATACTTGACGGGATTATGTCAATTGTCTTAGGGTCTACATTAGGTATAGGAGTTGCTTTTTCAACAATTCCAGTATTTATTTACCAAGGGGCCATTACACTTTTGGCTAGTTCGGTAAAGGACTTGTTAACACCAGCAGCTGTTACTGAGATGTCAGCGGTAGGTGGCATATTAATTTTAGCAATTGGGCTTAACCAATTAGGGCTCAAGAAAATAAAGGTTGCAAATATGCTTCCTGCTATTTTTATTCCTATTCTATATTATGGGATACTTAACATAATGTAGAATCAGGAGGAAATCAAAGAAAAAGAGAGATAAACCGAGGGTGGTGGACAAATATTCAAATAATGGGGGTATTTGAAGAAATGGTGTATTTGAAATGATTTATTATTTAGAGTAACATTAGTTATGGGCAAATTAGCACTCGCAATCAATGAGTGCTAATAATAAGCAGATTAATATTATGAGGAGGTATTACATTGAATTTAAAACCATTAGGAGACAGAGTAGTTATAAAAAAAGTGGAAGTTGAAGAGAAAACAAAAAGTGGTATTGTACTTCCAAGTAGTGCAAAAGAACAACCTTTAATGGCAGAAGTAATAGCTATTGGGGATGAAATTACAAATGATGAAAAGAAAAAAGATCAAGTAAAAATAGGTGATACTGTAATTTTCACAAAGTATGCAGGTACTGAAATAAAATTAGACGATGAAGAAGTTACCATATTGAAATTAAGTGATATTTTAGCAGTAGTAGAATAAAGGCAATTCACAATGCGCAATTCACAATTCACAATGCACAATTGTATGATGACCTTCGGTCATTGGTGAAAAAAGCATTTGCAATTCTGAGGCCATGGCCGAAGAATCTAGGGTTAATGACCCTAAAGATGGATCCAAATAATTGTGAACTGTGAATTTAATAATTGTGAATTAGATTTACGAAGTAAATTATAAAGGAGAGTGTGTGTTTAATGGCAAAAGAGATAAAATTCGGCGAAGAAGCTCGTCGTTCAATGGAAAAAGGAATTAATAAATTAGCGGATACTGTTAAGGTAACATTAGGACCTAAGGGTAGAAATGTAGTTTTAGATAAAAAATATGGTTCACCACTTATTACTAATGATGGTGTAACAATAGCTCGTGAAATTGAATTAGAAGATAGATATGAAAATATGGGTGCACAACTTGTTAAAGAAGTTGCAACTAAAACAAATGATGTGGCTGGAGACGGTACTACAACTGCAACCCTATTAGCTCAAGCAATTATTAGAGAAGGCTTAAAGAATGTAGCAGCTGGTGCAAATCCAATGATTCTACAAAAAGGTATTAGAAAAGCAGTAGATACAGCTGTTGAAGAAATCAAAAAATCTTCAGTTAAAGTAGAAACTAAAGAATCTATAGCTCAAGTTGCAGCTATATCAGCATCTGATGAAGAAGTTGGTAAATTAATATCAGATGCTATGGAAAAGGTTGGAAATGATGGTGTTATAACTGTTGAAGAATCAAAAACAATGGGAACTACTCTAGAAATTGTAGAAGGAATGCAATTTGATAGAGGCTATGTGTCACCTTATATGGTAACTGATAGCGAAAAAATGCTAGCAGAGTATGAAAATCCATATATATTAATTACTGATAAGAAAATCTCTAATATTCAAGAGATACTTCCATTATTAGAAGAAATAGTTCAAATGAGTAAACCACTAGTAATCATCGCTGAAGATATTGAAGGAGAAGCTTTGGCAACACTAGTAGTAAATAGATTAAGAGGAACATTTAATTGTCTTGCTGTTAAGGCTCCTGGCTTTGGAGACAGAAGAAAAGAAATGCTTCAAGATATAGCAATATTAACAGGTGGAACTGTAATATCTGAAGAATTAGGCTATGATTTAAAAGACACTACTGTAGATATGTTAGGGTCAGCAGCAAAGATTAAAGTTGATAAAGAAAATACTGTGATCGTTGATGGAGCAGGCAAACAAGAAGATCTTAATAATAGAATAAATCAAATAAAATCACAAATCGAAAGTACAGAATCTGAATTTGATAAAGAAAAATTACAAGAAAGATTAGCTAAATTATCAGGTGGAGTAGCTGTAATCCAAGTAGGTGCTGCAACTGAAACTGAATTAAAGGAAAGAAAATTAAGAATAGAAGATGCTTTAGCAGCAACTCGTGCAGCTGTTGAAGAAGGAATGGTAGCAGGTGGTGGTACAGTATTAATAGATATTACACCAGCTGTAGCTAAATTATTAGATGAAACTAGTGGAGATGAAAAAACAGGTATTAGCATAATAGTAAGAGCATTAGAAGAACCGGTTAGACAAATAGCAACTAATGCTGGACTAGAAGGTTCTGTAATCGTAGAAAAAGTAAAGGATTTAGATGTAGGTGTAGGTTTTAATGCATTGACTGAAGAATATGTAAACATGATAGAAGCTGGTATAATAGACCCAACTAAAGTAACTCGTTCAGCTCTACAAAACGCTGCAAGTGTAGCATCAATGGTATTGACAACTGAAGGTGCAATAGCGGATGTTGAAGAAGATGAGCCTATGCCAATGAATCCTGGTATGGGTGGAATGATGTAATAAGGAATTTTAGTATAGAAACCTCCGAGTAATTTCGGAGGTTTTTTGTACAAAAAATATTTGTATTTAAAGTGATGGCAGCTTTCTGACTTAGTTGCAAGTATTTGAATATTATGTTAATATTAGATTGTTATAAGAAAATCTCATGTATTTAACAAATTATATTCCGTTGTGGAATAAGGAGGAAATCTTGTGAATTTAAGATGGATAGAGACTTTTGTCACTGTAGCGGAATGCTTAAATTTTACAAAAGCTGCTGAAAAACTATATATGACACAGTCTTCAACAAGTAAAATAATAAAATCACTAGAGGATGAACTAGAAACACAGTTGTTTTATCGTAGTCCTAAAATAGAGTTAACTGATGTAGGAGAAGCCATTTATAAACAATGTATTCAAATAATTAACCTAACTAACAATATTTCTTTAGAAGTGGAAAACTTCTATGAATTAAACAAAGGTGAGATTAAAATAGGAATTCCACCCTTAACGGGTTCTCACTTCTTTCCAAGAATAATTGGAGAATTTAATTCAATTTATCCAAATGTTGAATTAAAACTATTTGAAGGTGGTTCAAGGCAGATTGAGAGCAAACTAGATGAAGGATCACTAGATGTTGGAGTTATGATGACTAATCCAGCTAAAGGGGATATATTTGAGTTTTTTGAGTTTGTGAAAAGCCCTCTTTTATTAGTTGTAAACAAGGATAATGAATTATCCAGAAAAGAGTTTATTAGATTTGAAGAACTAAAAAATGAAAAACTAATACTATTTCAAGAAGATTTTAAACTTAATGATAATATTAGTGAAAGATGTTTACAAAGTGGTTTTGAACCAACAATAATTTGTAAAAGCTCCCAAAAAGAATTCATTGCAAAGATGGTAGAAACAGATGTATGCGTAGGCTTTCTCCCCCAAGTAACTTGTATGGAATTAAACAATGATGACTTATCATATATCCCACTTGAAGAGCCAACCATCTATTTGAACCTTGCTATTGCTTGGAAAAAGGATAGATATTTATCTCATGCTAGTAGAAAGTGGATCGAATTTGCAGCGGAAAAGCTAGGGGTTAAAATTAATAAAATTTAGAAAATTCACAATCATTTAAAACAAACCATTTACACCATTTTTTATATTGACTTTAATATATATATTTGATAAATTAAAAAGAAAAATAATGCAAACAAAAAACAACAATATTCAATCTTTTTGATTTATGTAAATGCATAAATATTTCATTAGATTACATCATATGCCATATGATGTAAGTTTTTTATTATTTTAGAATAGTCCAATAGAGTGATTAATACTTGATTAAAAGAGGAGGAGTAATATTGAAATTTGTTGGTGATGGTTTAACATTTGATGATGTCCTATTAGTTCCTAATGAATCTGAAGTATT
>JAAYNS010000003.1 GCA_012520755.1 Tissierellia bacterium | reverse complement strand
AATGAATTTACAGAAATGATAATAGCAAGCAGAGCCTACTCAGCAAACTCCAGAAGTATAACAACATCAGATGAAATGCTACAAGAGTTGATAAATCTGAAAAGATAGGTAAGACATAGATAAGACTTAAGAACTAAGAGTTAAGAGTTTAAACCCAAGATTCTTCGGCTTCGCCTCAGAATGACACTGGTATCGGCTTCGCCTCACCAGAAGGCTAAAAAGGAACCGCTTATAAAGACAGGCGACCAAAGGTCGCCCTACACCGAAGGTGTGTCATTCCGAGCTTGTCGAGGAATCTGGGATAAAAGTCACCTGTCATCCTGAACGAATGTGAAGGATCTCGGGTCTAAGACCCAAATTCATGTGAGTGAAATGAATTTGTGTAATTTGACGCAGAATTGAAAATTGCGAATCGAGGATGGTATTATGATCAAATTAACATCCATAAGCGGAGATGAATTTTGTTTGAATATTGATTTAATATATAAAATTGAAGAATTGCCAGATACAGTTATTACATTAACAAATGGAAAAACAATTAGAGTCAATGATAAGGCTGATGATATTATTCAGAAGGTTATTGATTTTAAAAGGAAGATTTACCAAGGTGTAGCGGAGGTGAGCAGTAATTGAGAAAGAGGAGTGTTTCTGCAGTAAGTGGACTAATTACAGGATTAATTTTAATAGCATGGTCTATTAATAGGTCAGGAAATCTTGGCATGTTCTGGGATGTTCCATCTTTAATGATAACTTTGGGGGGGTCATTTTGTGCTGTATTGGTAAGTTTTCCAATTAACACCTTAAAGAGTATACCAAAAAGAATGAAACTACTGGTAGTATCACCCCAAGACAATAGGGAAGAACTATTGGAATTGCTAACTGAATTAGCTAAGAAATCAAGAAAAGAAGGATTATTGGCATTAGAAGATGATATAGCAGAAATGGATAGTGAATTCTTAGCAAGTGGATTACAGATGGTAGTAGACGGTGTAGAGCCTGATACTATTAAAGAATTAATGGAACTAAAAATGGATACTATGGAAAGAAGACATAGATCTGGACAATCAGTTTTCTTAAAATGGGGAGATCTTGCTCCTGGTTTTGGGATGTTAGGAACACTAATTGGTCTTATTATCATGCTAGTAGACTTAGACGATCCAAGTGCAATTGGTGTTGGTATGGCGGTAGCTTTGGTAACGACATTTTACGGTTCCTTTTTATCCAATATGATTTTATTGCCAATAGCAAATAATTTAAGTGAGCAGACAGATGAAGAATTGTTTACTTATACTATGATACTAGATGGAGTATTACAAATTCAAGCAGGTACTAACCCAAGATTGTTAGAGGAAAGACTATTGTCTTACTTATCACCAGAATCGAAAGGAAAGGTTAAGGAGCAAATAGATAATGCGAGAGAGGCTGTAAATTATGAGTAGGATAAAAAAGAAAGATTCTGATGGAGGCGGCGGTGGACCAGCTTGGCTTACTACCTTGAGTGACTTGATGCAGCTTCTATTAACATTTTTTATATTATTATATTCAATGTCTAATCTAGATGAAGAAAAATTTGCCACTGCTACTTCATCGATTCAAGATGCTTTTATTGGTAGTAGTGTAGGTACTACGTTAATTGATATCTATGAAGGAAATCAAGTAATACCTGGGCAAGAAAATACAATTGTAAGTGAAGGAAGAATAGGAATAGAAATTTCTCCTGAAATAGTAGAAATGTATGAGAAGATTGGGACCTTTATACATGAAAATGAGCTCCATGAGAATGTTGATGTAAGGCTTGATTCTGATGGAGTCTTTGTAGATATTAGGGATGCTATATTGTTTGAATCTGGTAAAGCTGATCTTAGGGATGAAGGAATAGGCATATTGAATGACTTACAACCTCTAATTAATGAATTTGATAATGATATTGTAGTTGAAGGCCATACTGATAATGTTCCAATAAATTCAGCTAGATTTCCTACAAATTGGGAGCTTTCAACTGCTAGGGCAGTATCAGTAGTTAGGTATTTGAGTGAAAAAGCAAGTATTGACCCTCATAGGTTATCTGCTAGGGGATATGGCGAGTACAGCCCAATAGCTCCAAATGATACTGCAGAAAACAGGACACTAAATAGAAGAGTTAATCTATTTATAGTATTTGATGATAAAGGTGGTAATTAAATTGGCTGAAACAGAAACTAAGGAAAAAAGAAGCATATCTAGAATAATTATCATTGTGCTTTTAGTAATAATGATGTTAATGATGTCAGCAACATTATTTTTTGTAATACTGCAAAGCAGATCTTCAGAAGCTGGTGGTCCACCAGTGATGGCTTTATTTCAACCTGAAACTGGAGAGTATACATTTACTCTTGAGGAATTTATTGTTAACTTGAAGCAGGATAAGAATTCTAGAAATTATATAAAAATCTCATTAGCATTAATGTATACTGATGAAAAAAGCGGACAAACCATTGATTCAAATGTGAGTAAAATAAGGGATGTAATAATTAACACACTTCGTTCTAAAACCTATAATGAAGTTTTAGATGAATCAAAAACTGCAGAAATTAAAAAGCAATTAGTTGAAAATATCAATACAGCTTTGGGGGAAAGTATTGTTGAAGGAGTATATATAACTGATGTTCTCGTACAGTAGTCTAGTATCTATTATCCAAACTATTCTTGTTTTAATATTAGTGATTATTTTAGCTAATTTATCATTAAAACTTTTGAACAGAAAAATGTCTCAAAATTCAAGAATGATAAGAATTGTTGAGAGAATTAATGTATCCAACAATTCTGCTTTAGCTATAGCTGAGATTTGTGGTAAATATTATCTAATGAGTTTCACAGACAAGGCTAATACAATTCTTAGGGAATTGGATAAAGATGAAGTGGAAAATTATCTTGATGATTATGAAGGGCACAATAGCTTTAGTGATATGAAAGATAAGGCTCATCTTTTTTGGGGAATGAGGAAAAAAGATTGAATAAAAAGTTGATTTTAGTTTTATACATAATTACAATTACATTAATAATCATACCAAATATATCCTACGCAGAAGGTGGTCCTGGGTTAACTGACATTTTACTGAATCAAGAGGAAAATCCACAGTATACAGTTGATTCAGTAAGACTATTGATTTTATTGACGGTTCTTTCATTAGCACCTTCTTTTCTTATATTAACAACTTGTTTCACTAGAATTGTAGTGGTGTTTTCTTTTCTAAGAAGTGGAATGGGAACTCAACAGTCGCCACCTAATCAAGTAATAATAGGACTGGCCTTGTTTATTACATTCTTCGTTATGCAGCCAGTATTCACTGAAATAAATGATGAAGCTATTCAACCCTTTCTTGAAAATGAGATTAATCAAGAAGAGGCTTTTGACAAGGCTGCAAGACCATTGAAAGAATTTATGCTCAATCAAACTAGGGAAAAGGATATAGCCCTATTCTTAAGGGCATCAGGGAGTGATAATGTAGAAGATCCTATGGATCTTTCACTCACAACAGTTATTCCAGCATTTGCCATAAGCGAGCTAAGAACAGCCTTTAGTATAGGATTTATAATTTATATACCATTCTTAGTATTAGATATGGTTGTTGCAAGTATACTGATGTCAATGGGGATGTTTATGTTGCCACCAGTTATGATATCCTTGCCTTTTAAAATTTTGCTATTTGTTCTAGTAGATGGATGGTATTTAGTTGTAGAATCCTTAATTGAGAGCTTTATATAGAGGTGAATTAAATTGACACAAGCTATGGTGTTAGATATTTTAAGAAGTGCATTTATTACAGTGTTTAAGGTTGCCATGCCTATTTTGCTAATATCAATGGGGGTTGGATTGACAGTTAGCTTGATACAAGCTGTTACTCAAATACAGGAGCAAACTTTAACATTCGTACCAAAGGTCTTATCTGTAATACTTGCATTATTTTTATTTGGGAATTATATGTTAAATACTCTTATTGATTTTGCAGAAGATCTTTATAGGATAATTGGCAATATTGTGTAGGTGGAGATATGGGATTTCATTTTTCTAAATATATACTAATCGTAATACGGATAACAGCTTTTATAGTTGTAAGTCCAATAATTTCTATGAAAGGAATCCCCAATGCGTTTAAGCTAGGCTTATCTGGTATATTAGCCTTATTTATTTATATGGGATTACCTGAAATGGAAGGTATGGATAATTTACTAATATTAGCTTTTCTATCCTTCAAGGAAGTAGTATTAGGACTTGCTATGGGCTATGTGACAAGCTTAGTCTTTGCAACTATGGATATTGCAGGCCAATTTGTTGATTTCCAATCTGGATTCTCAATGTCCAAGACCTTTGATCCAATTATGGGAATCAATGCTGGGAACTATGGAAGTACTTATTATTGGATAGGGGTTTGTGCATTTTTTATATTAGATTTACATCACAAGCTAATAGAAACCCTAATAAGATCCTTTGAATATATTCCATTGGGACAAAGCTCCTTAAGTGGCTTGACGGTAGAGGCTGTATTGACTATGTTTTCAAGGATATTTGAACTGGCCTTTAACCTAGCAGTGCCTATGATTGTTGTAGCCTTGGTTGTAGATGTTGTCCTAGGAGTTATATCAAGGACCATTCCACAGATTAACGTACTAATGCTAGGAATGCCACTAAAACAAATGGTAAGCTATTTAGTAATGTTGGTTAGTATTTCATGGCTCCTCAGAGAAGCAGGAACCATAATATCCCTACTACCACACTACCTAGACGGTTTTCTTAAACTATTATCAACATAAGAGTGAATAACGAACAATGAACAGTGAAGGATCTCGGGTTTAAAACTCCAAAGCTCGACCCTAACAATTGTGAACTGTTCAAGGATGTGATTAAGTGTCAGATAAGCATTCAAAAACTGAAGAACCCACCTCCAAGCGGCTGAGTGACGCCAGGAAGAAGGGGCAGACTCCTAAAAGTGCTGAATTAGTTCCAGCTGTATCCTTAGCGATATTTGCAATGCTTGGAACAACATTAGGAGGCTACATTTTTAGGAAAGGTCTTATATTTATACAAAGATCCCTCAGCCTAAGCTACAAAACAGAGATAACCATAAGAAATTTAAGGGTATTATTTTTAAAAAACTTTTTAGATGCATTATTAGTAGTAGCTCCATTTGCATTGATTTCAATGTTACTTGGAATAGTTCTGAATATTGTTCAGGCGGGTTTTTTATTAACAGGAGAACCATTAAAGCCTGACTTAAATAGAATAAATCCCATAAGTGGTATTAAGAATTTATTTTCAAAAAAGTCCTTGTTTAATTTGATAAAAAATATTTTAAAACTAATTCTAGTAGCTTATTTAGCATATAAAAACATTTCAGAATCATATAAGCAGATATTAAGTAGTGGAAATATTGGGACAGAGAAATTATTTACCTTTTTCGGAGCCTTCATCAAATCTTTAGTTACTGATATAGTAGTCGCAATGTTGATCTTGGCAGTAGTGGATTATGTATTTCAAAAACGAGAATACAAGAAAAATCTCCGTATGACAAAGCAGGAAGTAAAGGAAGAATTCAAGGAGATGGAAGGGGATCCTCAAATCAAATCTGTTAGACGTCAAAAACAAAGACAGTTATCGATTAGTAGGATGATGGCAAATGTACCGACCTCTACAGTAGTAGTTACAAACCCAACTCATATTGCAGTAGCCCTAAGATATGAATCAAATAAAGATCAAGCTCCTTTAGTTGTGGCCAAGGGGGCAGATTTATTAGCTAACAAGATTAAGGAAATTGCTAAAGAAAATAAAGTACCAATTATAGAAAATGTAGAATTGGCACGTACTATGTACAAGGATGTTGAAGTTGGAGAATATATTCCATATGAGTTATATCAAGCAGTAGCAGAAATACTAGCTTTAGTTTATAGATTGAAGGAAAAGAATAAAGGTAAAATATAAGGTAGGTAACAAGCATGGAGGCAATGTTAAGAAACATAACAAACAAATTTCAAAAACACTCTGAACTTATAGTTGCTTTTATAACTGTAGCAATTGTAGGTGTTATAATTGTACCCTTACCTAGTAAACTATTAGATATATTATTAGTTACAAATATAGGTTTAGGGGTTTCAATCCTTCTTTTATCTTTATCTGTAAAGAATGTTTTGCAGTTTGCAACATTTCCTACCTTGCTATTGATTGCAACAATGTTTAGGTTATCCTTGAACATATCGGCTACTAGACTAATACTTAGTGAAGGTGATGCTGGATTTGTTATCAATGCATTTGGAAGCTTTGTTACAGGCAGCAATTTTGTAGTCGGTGTAGTTATATATTTAATAATTGTAATAGTGCAGATTATAGTTGTAACAAACGGTGCAAGCAGAGTATCAGAAGTATCAGCTAGATTTACCCTTGATGCTATGCCAGGTAAGCAGATGGCAATAGATGCAGACTTGAATTCAGGTTTAATAGATGAAGAAACTTCTAAAATAAGGAGAAATAATTTACAAAGGGAAGCAAACTTCTATGGATCTATGGATGGTGCCAGTAAATTTACTAAGGGTGATGCCATAGCTGGTATCATTATTACAGTAATAAACCTTGTTGGTGGTGTAATAATCTACGCATTACAGGGTATGGAAATAATGGAGGCCTTAAATAGGTTTGGAAACCTAACAATAGGTAGTGGTTTAGCAAACCTGATACCAAGTTTATTGATTTCCATCGCTTCGGGTATTTTAGTAACAAGGTCCGATGATGGAAAGACATTCAGCAAAAGTGTATTAGTAGAGTTATTTGGTATTTCTGATGTGCTTATGGTTACGTCAGCGGTATTAATCATTATATCATTAGTACCATCCTTTCCAACTGTACCTTTCTTAATAGTGGGAGTTATAGTGGGGAGTATTGGGTATTTATTAAAACAAAATGAAAAGGCAGAGCTGGAAGCTGAACAAGCTAGGGAAATGGCAATAAAAATTGGGCAAGTAAAGCCAAGGGAAGTTGAAGATATTTCAAGCTTTCAAGTGGAACCCATTTCAGTGGAAATTGGATATGGCTTGATTTCATTAGTTGATGAGAGTAGGGATGATAATTTAGTAAACCATATAACATCTATCCGTAGACAATGTGCTTTGGAAATGGGAATTATGGTAAATCCAATTAGGGTTAGAGACAATTTACAACTAGAACCTAATGAATATATAATCAAGATTAAAGGAAATAAAGTTGCTAGTGGCGCCTTATATACAAATAAGTATTTGGTTATAGATCCTGGCAGCAGTGATTTTAAAATAGATGGAATTAAAACCAAAGAACCAGCTTTCGGTATTGATGCATTGTGGATTGATGATAGCAAGAAGGATGAAGCTGAGTTATATGGTTATACAATAGTAGATCCAATTACAGTCTTTGTCACACATCTTAAAGAAGAAATAAAAGATAACAGCCCAGAGTTATTGGGTAGACAAGAAGTGAAGCAATTATTAGAAGGTATAAAGGACAAGTATGATGTGGTTATAGATGAGCTTATACCAGATATATTAAGCTTGGGAGAAGTTCAAAAAGTATTGCAGAACCTCCTTAGAGAAAGAGTACCCATATATGATATGGTTACAATTTTAGAGTCCTTAGCAGACAATGGGAAAGCAATAAAAGACCTTGAGTTATTAACGGAAAATGTCAGGCATGCACTAAAAAGAACCTTAGTGAAAAGCTATCTAAATATGGAGGGAAAGCTTGAAGTAATAACCATTCATCCGGATTTAGAAGAGCTAGTAGCTAGCAATATTCAAAAGACTATGTCAGGTTCAATGCCTGTTTTAAAACCAAATGTAATAAATAAACTCTTTGACAATTTAAACAAAACACTTAATGAAACTACATTAAAGGGTATGGAACCTGTTCTTTTAGCATCTCCAAGGATAAGAGTAGCCTTTAGGAATTTAATAAGCTTTAATTTTCCTAATACGGCAGTCTTGTCTATCAATGAAGTGCCAAATGATGTAGAAATTGAAGCTGTAGGAATGGTGGATAATATATGATTATTAAAACTTATGTTGTAAACGATATGAAAGAAGCTCTAATAAGAGCAAAATATGAACTAGGTGCTGACGCTGTTATTATTAGTCAGAGGGAAGTTAAGATTGGCAAATGGTATAATCCTTTTAAAAGAAAAGGATTAGAAGTTACAGTAGCTGTAGAACAGGAAAGAAGAGGAGTAAACAATATACAAACAAAGGAAGCTCCAAAATATGTTGAGATTGATCCTCTTGCTGATAATCAAATTGATGATGAAGAAGATCCTCTTATTGATGGACCATTTCCACCAAAAGCTGAGATTAATACTGATATAGTAAGGGATTTTAATGGCAAATTAAACGACCAAATTGAAATATATAGTCAACTCTTGGGTAAAGACAAGGATTCACTTACTTTTGAAGAAAAAAAGGCCTTTGTCCAATTAGTTATGAAGGACAATCCTTTAAACAACAAACTAGACTTAGGCAAGATAAATGTATTAATTGGGCCTACAGGGGTAGGAAAAACCACTACAATTGCCAAGTTAGCAGCAATAGAATATATAGCAAACAAAAAGAAAGTTGGATTAATTACTATAGATACATATAGGATTGGTGCAGTAGAGCAATTACGTACTTATGCCAATATATTAGGTGTAGACCTTGAGGTGGCCGACAATCCAGCTGAAATGGTTGATAAAGTAGAGAAGTTAAGCGACTGTGATCTAATATTGATAGATACCCTAGGAACTAGCCCTAAGGATATGAAAAAGATAGAAGAAATAAAGGAAAATTTAAGCGCTATAGAAGAAGAGATTAACACATATCTTGTCTTAAGTTTATCAACTGATAAAGATACTATGATTTCAATATTAGATATATATAAGCATCTTGATTATGACGCCCTTATTATTACAAAAATTGATGAGGTAAGTAATGCATCAAATCTTTGGTATTTAATTGAGAATTCTAGTAGCCCTATTCAATACTTTTGCTATGGACAAAATGTGCCAGATGATATTAAAGTAGCTAGTCTAGATAATGTTTTTGACTATTGCAAGGAGAATGGTCTTTATGAGTGATCAGGCAGGTAGACTAAGAGAAATTATTCGTAATAATGAAGAGCATGACAGTTCGTTAACTCATCAAATTAAGGTGTATTCAATTATTAGTGGTAAAGGGGGAGTAGGAAAAACTAATCTAACCGTAAACCTTGCTATTAAGCTACAACAAATGGGGAAAAGAGTTCTATTATTAGATGCGGATGTTGGCATGAGCAATGCCCATTTAGTATTGGGAATTGAAGTAAAGAAAAATCTCCTTGATCTAATTGAGAATAACTTAGATTTGGAAGACATAATAGCCAATGGGCCATATGGTGTTGACTTAATATCTGGTGGAGAGGATTTGTTTCTCCTAGAGAAATTAGATAAGGAAAAGCAAGAAGAAATAATTCGAAACTTAGCAGAACTAGGAAATTATGATGTGCTTTTAATCGACAATGGAGCAGGTATCAATAAACATTCATTAACCTTTACCATATTGGCTGATGAGATAATACTAATCACTACACCTGAGCCTACATCTATTACAGATGCATATAGGATTTTAAAGGCAATATCTTTATATGAGTTGAAAAACAGGGTAAAGGTAGTGATAAATCAGGTACCTGATATACAAACTGGTAAAATGTCCTTCAATAAATTATTAAAGACATCAGAAATATTTCTTAATGTTGAGTTGGAGGATATGGGGTATATCTTCAATGATATAAGGGTCAATAAGTCTGTTATGGAACAAGTTCCAATTGTAATTAAGTATCCTGATGCTTTGGCAAGTTTGAACATTGGACAAATAAGCAAGTCAATATTAGAAGACAAGAATTATACAAATAATATATCCAATCTAAAGCAGTTTAAAAATAGACTAATACGATTATTTGGGTGATAAAATGAGCATGTTTGAATTAAACGCAAAAATTGAGTTGTTAGATGAAGATGGTAATAAAACATATGGACTAGTACATGATTATGTAGACGGTAAGCTTTATGTTTCTACAACGCCTGATGAAATAGATTTAAAGATATTTCGTATTAATGATAAGGTCAGGGGAGTAACTTTTAAGGGGAGCAAGGGTACATCCTTTGATGGTGTCGTTACAAATAGGACTTCTGATAAATTATTAATATATGAGATATCAAAAATAGGAAATTTCACGGAAGTTCAAAGGCGAGAGGACGTAAGGGTCACATGTAGTATGCCATTATATTTTACAAACAATCCTGGAGTTTTAAAAATGGACAGTAGCTTTTTATATGAAAACATCGAAGATTTAAAAGAGATTTCGGATAGAGCTATAGTTTCAGACTTAAGTGCAGGAGGAATGAAGTTTAATACTAAGGAAAGATTAGAGGCCAATGATGAAGTAAGGCTATTGTTTTATATAGAAAAGAAACCCTTTATCCTTAAGGGTAAGATTTTACATAAGATGATAAACATAGTTAGAAGTAGCACCAATTACAGCTATGGGACTAAGTTTATAGATATTACTGAATCTGAAAGAGAAGCAATAATAAGCTATTTATTTGTTTTAATGAGGAAAAATAGGATCAGGTAAAGAGGGATTTCAATGATTTCAAATTCATATAGTGATAGGGACAATCAGATAATCAAGTATTTGCCCTTAGTAGAAAAGGTAGTAAATAGAATAGAGGTCAAAGATCCTGCCTTAGACAAGGATGATTTAATAGGCTATGGGGTTATAGGATTGATGGATGCATTAGAAAAGTATGATTCTAGTAAAAATGTATCCTTTGAAACCTATGCATCCTTTAGAATTAAGGGCACAGTTATTGATGAACTAAGAAGAATGGGTAAGGTCTCTAGAAATAAAATAAGCAAATTGAATGATTATTATAAGGCTAAAGAAAAATTAGAGAATGAATTGATGAGAACTCCTGATGAATTTGAAATCTGCAAGGAATTGGGAATTGATGAAAAAGAATTATCTAAGATCCATGAGACGGTCCATTATCTATCAAATTACTCACTTGAAGCAACCTTGTTTTCTGATAATGGGGAATTTTCCCTAATAGAACTTATTGAAGATGAAACAATAGGGTCTCCATTAGATAGAATGATGGAGGAAGAAACTAGGGAAATTCTAGTACAAGCTATTGATCAGTTAAAGGATAGAGAAAAAACTATCTTAAACCTATACTATGTAGAAGAACTATCCTTGAAGGAGATTGCATATGTTTTAGATATTTCTATACCAAGAGTATCACAAATACATGGTAAGATATTAATTAAGCTTAGGGAAATTATTGAAAGATTGCAGGGTGATAATGATGTTTAGTTTTTTAATCCTATTTGGTTTATTGTTAATTATAGTAGGACTGTCTGGGGAAAAAGCAAGTGGTAAAGAAATATCTGAAAATGAAGAGAAGATTTATAGCAAGATAATGGAAAACATAGAACCAGTTTTAGAAGCCCTAATAGAATTTAAGGAAGAATCTGAAGGAGAAGTCTCTATAGAATTCAATAGGCAAAGGTCCTTTGGGGATGTATTAGAAAGAGTTGATAAGCCATCCTATAATGAAGAAACTATAAAAATAATTCAACAATATGAAGAGGGCAATTATACAATAGAGGAAGCTTGCAATATACTTAATATGAAGAAGGGGGAGGTATTATTATTAAGAAATATTTACAAAAAATTTCAAAGATAAAATATAATTTGTGTATATCAGTAGGTATAGGAATAATAATATCAGCGATTCTTATGAATTTAAGCTATTCAATCAGAATAAATCACTTGGTAGAACAAGAAGCCAGGAAGCTTGGAATGGTATACCCTTCCGAAGTTAAAGTACTAAACACTGAACCCTAGGAGATGATGGTATGATAAGAACTTTTAATACAGTTAATAAAAATATGAATATACTCCAAACAAAGCAAGAAAATGTATCAGCAAATGTTACAAATGTTAATACACCAGGTTATAAATTTCAAGAAGTAATTCAGAGCACGCTAGATACACAGCAGATGATAAACTACACAGAAGGAAGAAATGTAGACAGAAGAAGAGAGTTAGGGCCTTATGTTTTTGGCAATGAAGTAGATGAAATATACAAGAACTTTAATCAAGGCATATTATACGAGACTGGACTTGATACAGACTATGCTATTGTAGGGAATGGCTTTTTTACAATAGAGATGAATGACGGAACCATAGCCTATACAAGAAATGGAAATTTCAAATTAAATGAAGACAACCAACTTGTAACTATGGAAGGTTACATAGTTCTTGATGAGATAAATGATTTCGAAAATTATCAAAACCTAAACAGGATTGGTGACACATTGTTTACTAGCGATGATGCCCCAATTGAAATTGAAGGAGAAGTAAGACAAGGCTTTTTAGAAAGATCCAATGTAAATGTTATAGATGAATTGGTGAAGATGATAGAGATTTCAAGAGAATTTGAAGCTAATCAAAAAGTACTTCTTGCAGCAGATGAAACTCTAAACAAAGCTGTAAACGATGTAGGAAGGGTATAGGTGAGATGATGAACAATATATTAAGTATTGGCAAATCGGGTTTAAAGTCAAACCAGTTTAAGATGGATTCAATAGCAGACAATATTGCTAATGTAAGTACAAATGGATATAAAAATAAGGAAGTAGCCTTCCAAGAATTGTTAAACAATGATGAAATAAATGTAGGTAGCAAGGGTAGTCTTAGTAAAATAGACTTTTCTCAAGGGACACTGGTAGAATCTCCATACCAGTACAATATGGCCATTAGTGGAAACGGTTTTTTTGGTGTTATAGGTGAAAATGATGCTCTCTTGCTTACTAGAAATGGTGGTTTCCATATGAATGAAGACATGAGTATTACTGATGATAATGGATATCCACTTTATATAGACTATGAGATTCCGGCAGAAGAATGGCCAATTGATGATGTAACTATATCAGCAAATGGAGACATATGGACTAATGAAGAAGAACTTTACTTAGGTAGAGTAGTCCTTTTCTATCCAGAAAACTTAGATACTTTAACACAACTTGGTGAGGGAAGATACTTTCCATCAGCTAATGTGGCCTTATATGATTCTCTTGAAAATGAGGACTTGTTTGGACAAATAAACCAGTATTTTTTAGAGTCTTCCAATGTAGATATGACAGAGAGTTTTGCCGAGATGATAACCACTCAAAGAGCATATAGTATAAGTGCAAAGGCTGTACAAACAACAGATGAAATGATGGGTATTATAAATAATATAAAGAGATAAAAGTGATTAGCAAAGGCTAACACCTTTGGGAATATTAGTAAAACTACACAAAAATCAATTATATAAGTAGCTTTGAATTATTTGTTTATTATAAAATTAACAAAGATATTGTTAAATTTTTGTGTTTGTGCTATAATTTCTGAGTACGTTATATTTAATATATATCACAGGAGGGTCAAAAATGAAAAAGACAATATCTTTATTGTTAATACTATCATTATTAGCAGTTACTTTTGTTGGTTGTTCAACAAATGCACCTGCAGAAACACCTGCAGAAACTCCAGCTGAGACACCAGCTGAAACACCTGCAGAAGAACCAGTAGAAGCTGGAAGCATAGCAAAAGTAGGTTTAGGACAAAACATTTCAATCGCAAAATCATCAGATAAAACTGATGAAAAAAATGCAACAGCTCAAGCTGATGTAACAATGGCTGCTGTTGGTTTTGATGAAGAAGGTAAAGTAGCAAGCGTAACAATAGATGTTACACAAGCTAAAATTGCATTTGATGAAAACATGGTAGTAACTTCTGATAGAGATGCAGAAGTATTATCAAAGAAAGATTTAAAAGAAAACTATGGTATGGCTAAGGTTTCAGAAATAGGTAAAGAATGGTTTGAACAAATGGAAGCATTTGAAGAGTGGATGATTGGTAAAACAGTTGAAGAAATAACAGGCTTACCAGTTAAAGAAAGAGATGCATCTCACCAAAACGTACCAGATGTACCAGAATTAACCTCAACAGTAACAATTACAGTTGAAAGCTACATAGAAGCTGTAGCTGAAGCATGGGAAAATGCTGTAGATGCTCCAGGAGCTGAAAAAGTTGGCCTTGGTGTACATGCAGGTATAAAAAGCTCAAAGGATGCTACTGATGATAAACCAGCGACTGCACAAGCTGATGTTTATATGACAGCAACAGCTGTTGATGCAGATGGTAAAGTAGTAGCTACTATAGTTGATGTTGCACAAGTAAAAGTTCTATATGATGAAGAAGGTAAAGTAACAAATAAAGATGCTGAATTAAAGACAAAACATGAACTTAAAGAAGACTATGGTATGGCTAAAGTTTCAGAAATAGGTAAAGAATGGTTTGAGCAAATGGAAGCTTTCCAAGACTGGATGGCTGGAAAAACTAAAGAAGAAATAACTGGCTTAGCAGTTAAAGAAAGAGATCCATCTCACCAAAACGTACCAGATGTTCCAGAACTAACATCAACAGTTACTATTACAGTTGAAGGTTACCAAGCAGTAGTTGCAGAAGCAATAGATAATGCAAGATAATTAAATAGATATTTTGTAATCAGAGGAATATTTATTCCTCTGATTTTTTAAATTTAGCTGAGATAAATCATCTTTATTGCTAAATATAGATGCTTCTGGTATTATAATTAAGGGTGATAAGAATGAAAAAAGTAATATCCATATTATTAATAGTATTTTTAATAATGACTTTTTTAGTAGCTTGTACAAAGAAGCCCCAAACTGAATACACAAAGTATTCAGGTGCATTTTTTGGGACCTTTGATACAGTTGTACAAGTTGTAGGATATACAAAAACAGAAGAAGAATTCAAAAGTTATATGAAGCAAATAGAAGATAGAATGTTTGAACTTCATAGATTATTTGATAAATATAATAATTACCAAGGTCTAAACAATGTAAAAACAATAAATGATAATGCAGGAATTATGCCTGTAAAAGTGGATAAAGAATTATTAGACCTACTTGTATTTTCTAAACAGCATTACCAAGAAACATCCAAGAAAACAAACATAGCCTTGGGATCTGTATTAGAAATATGGTCTAAATATAGAGATATGGCTACAGCAGACCCTGAAGATGCAAAAGTTCCTCCAATTGAAGATTTAATTGAAGCTAATAAACATACTGATATTAATAAAGTAATCATAGATGAGAAAAATAGCACAATCTATTTAGAAGATAGAAAAATGACTATTGATGTTGGTGGAGTAGCCAAGGGGTATGCTACTGAGATCGTAGCCAAAGAAATAGAAGAGGCAGGATTAAGGTCTGCTATAATAAGTGCAGGTGGAAATATTAGAACTATTGGTAAGCCTTTTGATGGCGTAAGGGAGAGATGGGGAGTAGGCTTGCAGAATCCTGAAGCTTTTGGAGTCCCTCATATGGATGACCTGCTTGAAACAATATATATTAACGATGCTTCTGTAGTTACAAGTGGTGATTACCAGAGGTTTTATATGGTTGGAGATCTGAAAATACATCATATAATAGATCCTGATACTTTAATGCCTGGAGACTATTATAGGGCTGTAACAATTGTTACTCCAGACTCTGGTCTTGCAGATTTCTTATCAACCTCAGTATTTTTATTGCCATATGAAGAGGGTAAAGCATTAGTAGAATCACATGAAAGTGTTGATGCACTATGGATATTTAAAGATGGAACAATTGAGGCCACTGATGGTTTAAAGAAAATCATGCAATCAAATGGGGCAAAAGGTTCAGAAGCTGAATAGATACAATCTATCTATACTTGTAATGTAGCTATCCATATGGTAAACTTAAACAGGAATGTTTGTTAAATATAATACAGAGTTTTAGGAGGTATGTAAATGGGAAAACTAGGAATAGGAGAATTAATTGTTCTTCTTGTTATCGCTTTAGTCATATTTGGCCCATCAAAGTTACCAGAGGTTGGTAGATCAGTAGGGAAAGCAATCAATGAATTTAAGGGAGCTTTAAATAATGAAGCTAGCGGTGACAAGAAAAATATAGAAGCAAAAGATGATTCAAATGGTAAAAAAGAAGAAGAGTAATGACAAAAACTTATCGTTAGTAGGTCACCTTACGGAATTAAGAAATAGACTAATATACTCAATAATTGTCTTGTTGCTTACAATAGTTTT
>JAAYNS010000169.1 GCA_012520755.1 Tissierellia bacterium | reverse complement strand
GTACTAGTAAATATAAGGAGGTTAAATTATGTTCGATGACGATAAACTTAATGAAGTAAAGGAAAATTTTAATTCATGGAATAAGAACAAAGTTGAAAAAGCTATCAGCAGATTCCCTGAAAGGAAAGAAGAATTTACTACTGGTTCAGGTGATGAGATAAAGAGATTGTATACTCCTTTAGACACAGCAGATATGGATTATAATGAAGAATTAGGTTTTCCAGGACAATATCCATATACTAGGGGAGTCCAACCTACCATGTATAGAGGTAGATTATGGACGATGAGACAGTATGCTGGATTTGGTAATGCAGAGGAATCCAATGCTAGATACAAATATTTGTTAGAACAAGGGCAAACTGGCTTATCAATCGCATTCGATTTACCTACACAAATTGGATATGATTCAGACGATTCAATTGCAGAAGGAGAAGTAGGTAAAGTAGGTGTTGCAATAGATTCATTAAAGGACATGGAAGTCTTATTTGATGGAATACCTTTAGATAAGGTAAGTACTTCTATGACTATAAATGCTCCTGCAAGCATATTGCTTGCTATGTATATAGCAGTGGCAGAAAAACAAGGCATAACACCAGACAAATTAAATGGTACAATTCAAAATGACATATTAAAAGAATATATTGCTCGTGGTACTTATATTTTTCCACCAGAGCCTTCAATGAGACTTATTACAAATATATTCGAATATTGCTCAAAAGAAGTTCCAAAATGGAACACTATTAGTATAAGTGGTTATCACATTAGAGAAGCTGGCTCCACTGCAGTTCAAGAAGTTGCATTTACTTTAGCTGATGGTATTGCATATGTAGAGGCTGCTATTGATGCTGGTTTAGATGTAGATGACTTTGCTCCAAGACTTTCGTTCTTCTTTAATTCTCACAATGATTTATTAGAAGAAGTTGCTAAGTTTAGAGCAGCTAGAAGATTATGGGCAAAAATTATGAAAGATAGATTTAAAGCTACAAATCCTAAATCAATGTCTCTTAAATTCCATACTCAAACGGCAGGTTCAACATTAACAGCTCAACAACCTGATAACAATGTTGTAAGAGTTGCTATTCAAACTTTAGCTGCTGTATTAGGTGGAACTCAAAGTTTGCACACTAATTCAAGAGACGAGGCTTTAGCATTACCAACTGAGGATTCTGTAAGAATTGCATTAAGAACGCAACAAATAGTAGCTCATGAGTCAGGTGTAGCTGATACAATAGACCCATTAGCAGGTTCATATTACATTGAAAGTTTAACTGATAGAATAGAAGAAGAAGCTTCTAAATATATAGATGTTATTGATAATCTTGGCGGAGCACCAAAAGCTATTGCTAATGGTTATATCCAAAAGGAAATCCAAAATGCAGCTTATAAACATCAAATGGCGGTTGAAAACAATGAAACAGTAGTTGTTGGTGTAAACAAATTTGTTGTTGAAGAAGAAGGCAAAAAGGATCTATTAAAGGTTGATCCAGCTGTAGAAGCATCCCAAAGAGAAAAGCTTTCTAAATTAAGAGGGGAAAGAGACAACGAACAAGTTAATAATACACTAAATACTTTAAAAGCAAAAGCTGCTACAGATGAGAATTTAATGCCATATATTATAGATGCAGTTAAGACTTATGCTACATTAGGTGAAATTTGTAATGTACTAAGAGAAGTATTCGGTGAGTATGAACAAAGTGTAATTTTATAGGATTAGGAGGAAGGAAAATGGATAGACCTATTAGAGTAATAGTTGCCAAACCCGGCTTGGACGGCCATGATAGGGGAGCTAAGGTTATTGCAAGAGCATTAAGAGATGCTGGAATGGAAGTTATATATACGGGATTGAGACAAACACCAGAACAGATAGTAGCTGCTGCAGTCCAGGAAGATGCTGATGTTGTAGCTATGAGTATCTTGTCAGGAGCTCACTCTCACCTATTTCCTAAGGTAGTGAATCTTCTAAAAGATGAAGGAATAGATGATTGTTTAGTAATTGGTGGCGGAGTAATACCTGAAGATGATATACCAAGTCTTATTGATGCAGGAGTTGAGGCTATATTTACGCCAGGTTCATCAACAAAGGATATTGTAGAATATATAAATACACATTTAAAGAGAAAATAGGCGGTGTTGTTATTGAACATTGAAGAGAGACTATTAGAGGGTGATAAGAGAGCCTGTGCAAGACTAATTTCTATGTTAGAAAATAAT
>JAAYNS010000168.1 GCA_012520755.1 Tissierellia bacterium | reverse complement strand
GTTCTGCCTTGCTCATCAACTATAAAAGGTTCATTCTGAAAATTTCTTAGCATTCCATTGTAATATATCTTAATATCCCTGTAGGTTACTGCTAAACTCCTTTTAAGGTTTGCTGCAAAACCTGTTGAAGACATTGCTATTACCAACATTACAACAGCTAAAACTACTAGTAACTTCTTACTTCTCTTCATTTATGATACCCTCCTTCATTTTCTTAACTATATCTTATAATGTTGTTCTTACTTTGTCAAAAGAGAAAGGGCCTAAATTAGAAATTGTAACCATATTGTAATTATATTTTAATCATATCCTAATCATGCCATTGGATTTGCTTTTCATCTTTTTCCATGGTCCCCTTATCTAAAACTGTTCCTCTTTCCCCTTCAATTATTATCTCCACATCATAATAGTCATATATACCGCCATAGGATTCTTCTGATGGGCCAGGAATTTCTTCTGTTGCAACATAGCCTCCTAATAGCTTAACATAATCAACAGCTACTTCCCTAAGTCTATCCAATGAAACATCAAAACCTTCTGCTGGAACAATATAGAAAGTTATTTCATCATCCTCTACAATGATTTCAGCATCCTCTATATCCGCATTAGCACTTATCAATTCTGTAGACCCTTGTATTGCTTTTTCTGGTATTTCTGGTGGTTCTTTAGCACAGCTCACGAATAGTACTAATAGTAATACTAATAAAAAAACATATGCAAATTTTCGCATAATCTCACTCCTCTAGGCTTTTTTGTTAGTATTTCCATATAATTGGGATTTAAACAGATTATTATTCAACACACGATTACAGTTAACAAAAACCAAGCAAAAAGAACCGTCCCTTTTGCTTGGTATGCTTGGTTTATTTGTATTTAGATTTTATTTCTAAATAGATTTGTTCTCCTAATTTGTATAGGTCCTTTTCTTCGTCTGTCACTGCTACTATTTTCTCAACTGGTGCAGGTTTACCATCCTTTAAATGTACCATAGTAAAAAATGAAGATATTGCAATTTCCGGTTCTGAATCCTTATCTACATGGTCTACTAAAACCTTTACCATTACTTGCATAGATGAACTTCCTACATAAGCTACTTGTCCAATACATGTAATTATATCCCCAACAAAAACTGGCTTATGGAATACTAGTTCATCAATTCTAGCAGTAACTACCATTCCCCTGCTGTGCTTCCTAGCAGCTATACCAGCTATATTATCCATTATTTTTACTAAGTCTCCACCATGGACACTTCCTTGTGAATTAGCATTCATTGGCTGCATCAGCATTGTAGCAACTGCACTTGAAAAAGATATATTTTTATTTAATATCATTATCGCCTCCTAGAATAGATGTATTATTTTGTTCTTTTTTAGCACATGGATGTAAGACAAATTCTTTGAAAGTTTTCCCTAGTGGCGACAAGATTGCACTTTTATGATAAACAAAGTAGAAACTTCGGATTAAATTAGCTCCCTTTAAGTTTAAAACCTTATATCTCTTTAATTTTAGATCATTAACAATCTCCTTGTCCGATATAAAGCTTAAACCTGTGCCCAAAGACACTAATTCTTTAATTGATTCTGTATCTTCTATATTTGCAACAATTCTTAAGTCTTCCATATTTATATTTAATTCTGCTAAACTCTTTTCAAAAGCATTTCTTGTTCCAGAACCACTTTCTCTAAATATTATTTTCTGATTTTCAATTTCCTTAAATGATATTTCATCAAAATCATTTAAATCCTCTCTAAAACTTAATGGAGCAATTATAACTAATTTATCGTTCATAATTTCAACATACTCAAGATTCAAGGCTTCATATTTTGCCCCAACAATCCCAAAGTCATATTCCCCATCTAATATCTTAGAAACCACTTCTTTAGAGTCATTGTTGGTAATAGAAAAAGTAACATCTGGATAATCCTTTAAAAAATTGTGTATTATATCTGGTAGTAGATACTTTCTTGGGACAGAGCTTGATATAATATCTAAATTGCCTTGGATGCTACCTTTAAAAGAATCTAACTCAAACTTAGTCATTGCTATAGCATTGGTTATATCTAATGCTTTTTTGTAAAGCAATTCCCCAGCCTTTGTTAGGCTAATGCTCTTGCCCATCCTATTTATAAGTACTGTCTCTAATTCCTTCTCTAAATTTTGTATATGATTAGTAACAGTCGGTTGAGTTATAAATAGTTTGTTAGCTGCCTTAGAAAAACTTTTTAATTTTGCTACCTCAATAAATGTTTCTAACTGTTTAATATCCATTTGTACTCTCCTTTACTAACATCCATATAATTATATCAAATTGTAGAATAAAATGTACTACTTTTTTGCTTTCAAGGAGATTTGTGTTAAAATACAGTTAAAACTATCTAAATGGTTTTTATTTCATATAATGGGGTAACAAATATAAGGATAATAAAAGGAGGAATAATATGGATATTTCTACAGGAGATTTTATATTTGCTTTTGGAATTACTCTATTTGCTGGCTTATCAACAGGTATTGGTAGTCTGTTAGCCTTAAGAGTTAAAAGAACAAACGAAAAATTCTTGTCAGCAGTCTTAGGATTTTCTGCTGGTGTTATGATATATGTATCTATGATTGAGATGTTTGCAGAAGCTAGAGCTTCATTAGAAGCCTTATACGGTGTTACAAGGGGCTATACCTATACTACTATTGCTTTTTTTGGAGGTATAGCAATAATTGCATTTATAGACAAGGTAGTACCAAGCTATGAAAACCCTCATGCAATGCGGGATGTAAATGAATTATCTGACCCTGATGTAATTGAAAATTCGAATAAAAATTCAGACCTCTATAGGATGGGAGTATTTTCTGCATTTGCTATAGCAATACACAACTTCCCTGAAGGATTAGCAACCTTTATCGGCGCTTTAGAAGATCCGACTTTAGGTATAAGCATAGGGATAGCTATTGCCATACATAATATTCCTGAAGGTATATCTGTTTCTGTTCCCATTTATTACGCCACTGGCGATAAAAAGAAGGCATTTTCTTATTCATTTGTATCTGGACTAGCAGAGCCTTTAGGCGGAATAGTTGGTTATTTCTTACTTAGACAGTTTATGAGTGACGCAATGTTTGGTATAGTATTTGCTCTTGTTGCAGGCATCATGGTTTATATTTCCTTAGATGAATTATTGCCTACAGCTGAAAAGTATGGAGAACACCATATAGCCATATATGGTTTAATTGCAGGAATGGTTGTAATGGCATTAAGTCTAATAGTATTTTAAATAAAAATTGCCTTAGGATAATAAAACCCCGCTCACTTGGAGACAAATGGATTATCTTTTATGTAAAATCTTAAAAGATAATCTTTTCCTTTTGTAGCATAGTCTATATTGATTCTTTTACTTCTTACTATGTATTCTTTAGGGATGGGTTCAGCATCTTCAACCCAAATCCTCTTATCATCTACTAAATCTCCTCCATAATACTCTTCTTTAGAAATATCCATGGCCATGACAAATTTTGCAGGACCATTTGTAAGATTTATTATATCCTTTTTAGTAGGATCAGAATATTCTTTCTTGTATCTATTCACATACATGGCTTCTATGCCTTCCATTGGTTCTACAGCTCTTATCAACACTGCCCCGTGAACATGCTTTTCTTCAGCAACTATATTAAACAACTGGTACATCCCATAAATATTGTAGATATAAATATGGCCTCCCGCTTCATCAATAATTCTTGTCCTATCTGTTAAGCCCTTATTAAAGTGAGCTCCATCATCTTGAGAATTTATGTAGGCTTCTGTTTCTACTATTTTGCCAATATAACTAATGCCATTCTTCCTATGGACCAAATTTTTGCCTAATAAATCCCTCGCAACTAATATAGTATTCCTTTGATAAAAATCTCTTTTCATTCTCATTGTCTAACCAAATCCTTAATCCTAGTATTCATAATACAAAAAAATTCCTCATATTTATAATATATTATTTATATCTATTGTCAATTTATCCTCTTATCAGATCAACAATTGTAAATATACTTACTAAAATGATCTATTGTAAAATGAGTTATTACAAAGTATAAAATGAAAAAACAAATCCCAAACTTCAAAAAGTTAGGGATTACAGTAAGCTTATCCATTATTTAGTTTTGATTTAAACAATATTTCAATATCTACACTATCACCTAAATTGAAATCCTTTCCTCTAATTCCTTGGAGGTGTACTTCTACCTTCTCTTCACCATTTCTAAGTATATATTCTGTCCTATGACCTAAAAAAACCATTTGTTCTATAATATATTTCCCACCAGGCTTTTCTATTATATTCACATCTTCAGGTCGTAGTATATACTGGTTTCCCTTTTCATCCTCTAGAAAGTTTGATTTTCCCACAAAGTCTGCTACATATGAATTTACTGGCTTATAGTAAATTTCCCTTGGACTTCCAATTTGAACAATTAAGCCTTTATCCATTACCACAATACGATCAGAAAGACTCAATCCTTCCTCTTGATCATGAGTAACATAAATCATGGTTGTCTTGGTTTTCCTTTGAATCTCTTTCAATTCCTTTCTTAAATGAGTCCGTAAGGCAACATCAAGATTACTAAGGGGTTCATCTAATAAAAGTAATTCTGCTCCAGTTGCAATTGATCTGGCTAATGCAACCCTCTGTTGTTGCCCTCCACTTAAGTTACCTATATTAGATTTCTCATATCCAGACAATCCAACAAGATGGACAAACTCCTCTGCAGCTAACAAGGCCTTCTTCTTTGAATACTTCCTGAAAAACCTTATACCATAGGCAACATTTTCAAGTACATTTAAATGAGGAAACAAGGCATAGTTCTGAAAAACAGTGGACACTTTTCGTGCCTCAGGTGGAAGGCTACTAATATCCTTTCCTTCCATTAATATCTCACCACTATCTGCTTGCAGAAAACCACCTATCAAATTTAAAGTCGTAGTCTTCCCACATCCTGATGGTCCCAATAGCGTTATAAACTCTCCGCGTTCAACAGCTAGATTAAAACTAGCCACCCCATTTTTATCATCATACATTTTCGTTAGGTTTTTTAATTCTAAAATCATCTTGTTATCCTCTTTTCTCTTGTCATTAATGCCATGGCAATTAAATTTACCGTAAAGGTTATAAGTATCAAGGAAAGACCCATAACAGCAGCTTGCCCATAGCGTCCATTGCTAACTTCACTAAACATTAAGACACTTATAATCAAGTTTTTAGGTGAAACTAAAAGCATAAGTGGACCAACTGTGGTCATACATGCTGTAAAGGCATTTATGAAGCTAGTTAAGAAAGTAGGCCGCAACATAGGAAAAATTAGTGTGACCAAAGATTGTAATTTTGAAGCCCCCAAATCATAAGAAGCCCATTCAAGTTTTTTATCTATATTTTCAAAGGTAGCATTTGCAGCCTTGTTTCCTACTGAAACATGTCTAAAAGTACAATTAACAATTAGAATTATCAATGTTCCTGTCATTTTTATTGGTCCATTGTGAAAAACCACAATGTATGCCAAACCAAAGAATATTCCCGGAATTATATATGGTAATGAGCCAATAAATTCAATACTCTTCATCCCTGGTATCCTACGCATCCTATTATAATAAGAAAGCATGACCCCAAATAATGTGGATAAAAGCGCAGCAATTAGCGCCATATGAATAGTTCTCAACAAGGCATCTAAGTGACGATCCTGGAAAAAATGTAAATGATCAGTCGTAAATACTAGCTTACCTGATACATTCCTTGATATAGCTTGTATGAAAATATTTCCATACTGTACCACCATAATTATAAAAAATACAAGAGTAATAGTTCCAGATATGAAGTTTACAAGTCTAGGGAGTTTGTAATTCAATGTTTCCACATCTAGAACTTTTGATCTATCAGATAGGGTATTAGTTTTTTGTAAATTATTATTATAAAAATAGAAGGCCACTAATGCAGGTGGTAGGAGAAGAACCGTCATTGCAGCAGCTCCATTTAAATTTGCCTGAGCATAAACCCTTAGATATGCTTCAGTTGCTAATACATTGAATCTACCACCAATAATTACAGGTGTTGTAAAATCTGATATATTCATAGTAAAGCGTAAAAACAAAACTGATAGAATTGTTGGAATCAAGCTTGGTAGGATTACATTTTTAAGTGTTTGCCAAGGATTGGCTCCTAAATCCCTAGATGCTAATATAAGTCTACTATCTATTTGGTTTAAACCAGCCATCATGAACATAGCAGACAGAGGGATCCCCCCTAAGCTTTGTAACAAAACAATCCCATGCCATCCATATGGATTTAAAGTGAGTCCAAGAAGTCCATAACTAATCAAGCCTCTACGTCCAAATAGAGTAAGGAGACCTATTGAAGAAATAAAGGGCGGAGAAATCATGGATATCATTAAACCACGGTATATTAAGTCTCTTATTCTACCACCTTTGAAATGAGCATACAAACCTATGCACAAGGCTAAGATAGTAGCACAAATTGAAGATAAACTAGCAACAAATACACTATTTCTTATAAGTTCTATATTTTCTTCTTTAAATAAGTCTTTATAATAAAAAAGTGACCACTGTCCACCCTCGGTCAAGCTTCGCACAAATAGTCCTGCTATTGGATATAGGATAAATAGCAAAAAAGCTATGATTAATAAAATAATAATAGCTTTTTCTAAAAGAGATGAATAGGAAATATTCCTATTCACCTATAATCTCTGCCCATCTTGCTAATGTACTTTCTCTGTCGCTTCCCATTTTAACTAAATCAAAATCAATTAATTTATCCATATCCAATATAGCAGCTAAATCTGCTGGAGGCTCAACATTTCTGTTTGCCATGATTCTAGCATCTGCATCTTTTAAAATTGTTTGTCCATGGTCTGATACATACCAGTCAACAAAAACCTTTGCTGCATCCTTGTTTTGAGAATTCTCAAATATTGCAATTGGTGCAGGAATCCATGGAACACTATCAAGGAATACAGGAGTTACTGGAGCTGTTTCTGCCAATCCAAAAGTACCGCCAGTAATTGCAGTAAGTCCAATTGCAAATTCACCTTCTGCTACTTTTTGACCTGGCTCTCCTCCACTTTGTCCATAATAATCTACATTCTTATCAATAGCTTCCCAAAATGCCCAACCTGCTTCTTCACCCATGTGTTGAAGTAAACCACTATGGATTGCATATTGTCCACCAGAAATACTTGGGTCTGCCATTATTATTTCACCCTTATATTGTGGGTCTGTAAGATCTTCCCATGTTTCAGGTATATCTAATCCTAATTCTTCTATTAAATCATTGTTGATTATAATACCATGTGGAACTATAGCCAAAGCACCATAATAACCTTCAGAATCTATATATTTGTCATCAATATTTGCATATTCAGGTGAATTATATTGATGTAGATATCCTAATTCACGTGCATTGATATAGCTATCTACACCACCACCAAACCATATATCAGTAGTTGTTTTTCCTTCTTCAGCTTGAAGTTGAGAAAGTTTTGCTCCTGTAGACATGCTTACCCATTCAATTTCAATTCCTGTCTCTTCAGTAAAAGCTTCAAATGATGCATCAGCACCACCATAAGCTACAGATACTTCTAAAACAGTTCCTTCATAAGGTTTTTCCTTTACTACTTCTTCATTAGTACCTTCTACAACTTCTTTTTCCTCTTCAACTACTTTTGTGTCTCCACAAGCAACTAGAGTAAAAGATAATACTATTATTAGTAATAAGCTAATTAATTTCTTTGTCTTATTCACTTGTTTCCTCCTTATTTTTGTGTTTTATTTTTCTTATCACAGCTATATATTATTATCATTATTAAACTCTTAAGTCAAATAGATAATATTAATTCAACTTTTTTTGTTATAAATTTTCTTAATAGATAAGACGTCATATTTTTTAAAGCTATTTAGTTAACTTTAATAAAATAAGGACGGGTAATCTAGTATACCTGTCCTTATTTCCCTACCAAACTCATTATTTAAATACTGTAAATGTAGAAATCTCTTTTTCATCTAATTCTTCTCTTGAAACTGGATAGAAGTTTTTAGCCTTTATGGCTTCTATAAAGTCTAAGTGATCCCTAATACTATTCTCAAATTTTGTGGCATATATGCCTACATTATCTACAAAATGAGCATCTCCTGCACCAGTTATAGGAAGATTTAGTTTTTTTGCTAAATTATATGCCTGCATATTGTGATGATATTTAGTGCTTCCATTGAAAGCTTCAACCCCTGATAACATAGGAGCTAATCTTATCATGTGATTTCCAATTCCCCTATTATTATCCCTAAATGGATGGGCAGCTATAGCAACTCCCTTGCTTCTTTTCACCATATTCAAAAGCTCTTCTGCACTAATCCTTTCCTCTGGTATATCATTTAATCCAAAAGTTAAGATATCCCCTTCAAAAGTAAAGACTTCTGCCCCAACTATTACTAGGACTCCATCTATTATAGCAGAATCGCCAATCTCATTTCTTAGTAAATTATTATCATGATTTGTAACACATACACCATCTATACCTAAAGCCTTGGCCTTATTAATTGCTTCATATAGGCCAAGCCTGCTATCAAATGAATATTTATCCTCATGTAAATGGCAATCAATTATCATAGAAACTCACCCTTAAAAGTATTATGTTTATACTTTAACATATTATTTCTTTAAAAATTCCCATATAAGGAAATTTGATAATAAGAAATTTTATATTAAAAATATTTATGTTAATCCAATAGACTATTCACCAAAAATAGACAAATATATGTTATATTATGTATAATAAAAATCTTATTTACTCAGGAGAAATAATCATGCAAGAAAAAAGCTTGTCTCAAATATATGACCTAATTAAAAACTATCCTAAGGATACAGTTATTGGAGAATTCGCTGGTAGGGATAGTGTAGCCGCAATTTTGAAAGCTATGGAAGATAGTTCAGTAAACAATATACTGCCTATTGCATCCTTTGCTCCTACAGAATATGGGGATTTTGATATCTTAGAATCAAATTATGAAAAAATGGTTGAAAGAGCAAAAGAACTATATGGCAATAGCAAGACCATATTTCCACTTATATATTATAGTGATTTTGACTTATGGAGTGTCTTGAACGGTAGATTTGTCGATTATATACTTAAAAAATATGAATTCTATACACCATGCATGGGATGCCATGCTTATTTTCATCTATTAAGAGTTCCTATTGCTATAAAAGTCAGTAATAGAATAATAGCAGGAGAGCGAGAAAGCCACGATGGAAGGATTAAACTCAATCAAATTGCTGAGTGTTTAGATGCCTACGAGAGAATTGCTAAAGACTTAGGTACAGAGTTAATGATGCCTATTAGATATATGGAAGATGGAGATGAAGTAAAAAAACTAATTGGTTGGAATTGGGAGGAAGGAAAAAAACATCAAACTTGTGCCTTTAGTGGTAATTACAAGAATATTGACGATAGTGTTAATTATGATAAAGAATTGGTTAAAAAATTCATTGATGACTATCTTTATCCTGCATCTATTGCATTAGGAAAGCTAATTATCAATGAAGAAAACCCAACAAGAGAAAAAATGGTACAAGCTTTGAAAAACAGAGGTGAATTGCTTTGAAGACAGTTCTTCTGCTATTAGACGGCTTGGGAGATAGACCCCATAGTGTTTTAGATGGTAAAACTCCATTAGAATATGCTAACACTCCAAATTTAGACAAATTGTGCAAAAATGCTGAAACCGGTATAATGATTCCTTATAAACAAGGTCTACCTCTTGGTACTGAAGTCGCCCACTTTATTCTATTTGGATATGATACTAAGGATTTTCCAGGTAGGGGGATAATCAATGCCTTATCTAGAGATGTAGAAATAGAGGAAGATGGAGTCTACTTAGCTACATCTTGGGCTTGGGTTGAAGAAGATGATGATGGACTTGCTATTAAGGAAAGATGGACAAAGGATTTGTCTGATGAAGAAATCATTGAGTTAGGGAAATTATTGCCTAAGTCTATTAATAACATTTCCTTCCATTGGCAGCAATCAGTTAACATGCATGGTGTTCTTAAACTCCAAGCTAAGGATATCAGCAGCGAGATTTCTGATAGTGATCCATTTTATGAAAACAGTTATGTAATGAAGGTTGAGCCCTATGAAACTAATAGCATAAGTGCTATTAATACTGCAGAAGCAGTAAATATTTATTTGAAAAAATCCTATGATATTCTTAATAAGTCTAATGTGAATCAGGAAAGAATAAAAAACAATAAAGAAGCTGCCAACTTTCTATTGACTAAATGGGCTGGTAAAAAATCCAACCTAGCTAGTTTTGAAGAAAAGAATGGTATGAGTGCTTGCATAGTTGC
>JAAYNS010000026.1 GCA_012520755.1 Tissierellia bacterium | reverse complement strand
CCGGCCACACAGGTGGCTTGGTTGTCTGTTCACTTCCATCAGCTTCATCCTCTATGGGCTCCGTAGAAGTATCCTCACTTATTAGGGGCAGTTCTTCTGGCAGATGATTAGTGTCTAATTCCTCCCCTAATTCAGATTCCCCAACCGGATCAAGGCCCTGATCAGCTAGACTTTCTATGGCCTCAGGCTTCTCATTTACTAGTCCATAGCCTTGTGTTATTCCGGCTGAGGCAGTCCAATGGATTAGAAGTATGATTGCCAAGAGCATGGAAAGTCCTTTGTAAAAGCTTTTTTTCTGATATTTTAGCATATTAATCCCTCCTATCATTTTCATACAATTACACCTAACATCCTTTGATAATCATTGCTATTTGCACAGCTACAGTCCTTTGGTCTCATGTTAGAACGCTCACTTTTCTCGACTGTCATTTCATTCTCTCTTATAAAACCAGCATTGTCTACTCATTAACATACATGAAAGCATAAAAATAGCACCTCATTAGTTCTAATGAGATGCTATTTTTAGCCAAAACTATAAGTAATATTTATCAATTCACAATTCATAGTTCACGAATTAAATTATGGCTACCTATCAAAGATAAAAGATTTAATCACCGCAAAGTATTCTCTTATATATTGTGGTATCACTATGGTTGGTGGTATTTCTGCAGGTAGTCCATAAGCTCTAGCTCCAAGTCTATTAGCCAATAGCTTGGACCTAAAAACATGGAATTTATTGGTCACTAATAAGACTCGTGGGTTCTCTAAATCATCAACTTCTTTAATAATATTTAAACTATTTCTAATATTTTCAAATGTGCTTGTGGATTTGTCCTCAATTACAATTCTATTTTTATCTATCCCTTTATTTATTAAATACTTTTCCATTGCTTCTGCTTCTGATATGTATTCATCTGGACCTTGTCCACCAGATACTATTACCTTTAAGTCAGTATCATCTTGTAAATATTTTTCTGCTACTTTTAATCTTTCATGTAAGGCAGGTGAAGGGACATCTCCATAAAGTCTTGCCCCTAAAACAATCATATAATCAACATCATCTATATTTTTAACATTTCCATTTACAATGATTAAACCTTCTATTATTATAAAAGAAGCCAAAAATAATATAATTATTGACTTAATAATAAATAGAAGATTGTTCTTAGTTTTCATAGTCTATACCTCATGATTTACGTAATTTGAAGTCTTGAACCATATTAGATATTTACTTCCGTGATTTCTTATTAATAATTATATAAAGAACCCCTACTATTAGTAGCATCAATATGACCTTAATAATAGTCAAGGGTAGACTTCCACTAATAAAGATACTTGTGGGTCCATCTGCTCCACCAATTATAGTAATTGAATCTGAATTATTTGTACTCAACTATTATTCCTCCCTAGTTTTTATCAAATATCCATTTCTTTCAAGGATTTTAATTGATTCATCAAAGTTTTCTTTTTTAGTTAAAACATAGTCAGTATTGTATGTTGACACTACGAATATTCCGATCTTATTGTCTGCTAATAAGGTGGATATTTTTGATAGAATGCCTATAAGGGAAAAATCTAGGACTCCTTCTATTCTAAAAGCCTTCCATCCATCATCACATTCAATTGCATTCTTTGGTACCGAGTTTGTCTTGCATACTAATGATAGCTCTTCATCTGTCTTGCCCACAAAGCAAAAGTCATCCGAATAATCCACTTGTGATAAATCTTCCACTTTACATATTGAAAAGTCTTGATTTATTATTTTTAATTCCATATCATAATCCCCCTCAAATTCTCAATACAATATTATCATATAAGGTAGAAGTATAATCATTTTTTGTAAATTGTAATAATATTGTAAATAATTATATAATAAAAAAGAAGTATCATAAAACTCCTAACAACTAGTTTACAATACTCCTTTATTTATAATACATAATATATATTATATTTTGTTCTCTCATATCTAAGATTTTCAAAGCTCTTAAGAGTTCTCCATTAGTTTCCTTTATCTCAATTATGTCCTCAGGTGACTTTTTACCTGATACTAATTCTTTTATTGAGTCAATTGGAAAAATCTTATACTTTTTTTGTTCTCTGAAATAATCATTAACAACATTTTTTGCTATTCCAAATAACCATACTTCAAAGGGCGCCTTTTCTTTATTATAAGTGTCTATTTTAATCATGACTTTTTCAAAGATTTGGCTAGTTAAATCTTCAGCCGAATGATGAGAATTGATCCTATAATATATATAGTTGTAAATTCTTTTATAGTAGGTCTCAAAGATATAAATAAAATCCCCTTCATTATATTTAACTTTATCAGCTTCTTTTTCATACATGATATTTGCTATTTGTTGCAATTTTTTATCCCCCCTTACCTTTACTTAGCTAAGTAATTTGTAACTATTTTTTCTTTCTCATATGTTAATACGATAATTATCTTATTCCATTACATATTATTTTTACTTTTATAAAACAATCTCATATATATTTACATAAGTATGTGAAAATTGAAATCTTAAGAAAATTATTAGAAACCCATAATTTATTCCTGATACTACAAAAAGAGAGCCTCACAAGATTACTTCTGTGTAATCTGCGGTGCTCTCTCTAATATCTTTATTTCCTTTTTTAAACTAAATCCTTAAGCCTTCCTGTAATTCTATAGTCTGTGCTTGTCTTTAGTTCTTCAATGTTTTTCTTTCCTAACAAAAGCATTAATATTTTCATTTTATAAATTATTTTATCAAGATAATCTTTGGCATTTAGGTAGCCACCATGGACTACATAGGACAATAATTCTCCACTTATCCCTGCAACTTCTGCACCTAATGCGATGGACTTTACTATATCCATACTGTTTCTGATACCACCACTAGATATAAGTTTTAAATCATTAGGAAGTTTTCTACAGTTAATCAATGAGGCTGCTGTTGGAATACCCCATGAATAGAGTTCTGTAAAATCGAAACTTTGATTTCTTAAGTTCTCTATTTCAATAAAGTTTGTGCCACCATAACCTGATATGTCAATATAACGAACTCCAACATTATAGAGCTTTTCTGCCACATCCTTTGATATCCCAAAACCTATCTCTTTTACTATCACTGGCTTATCAATATTATTGACTATGGCTTCTATATTATCAATTATGCCTTTAAATTCACGGTCTCCTTCTTCCATTACTAACTCTTGTGCAGGATTAAGATGAATTTGTATAGCATCTGCATTTATCATATCCATTGCTCTTTTAGCTTCTTCAACTGACGCTTGCCCACTTAAATTGCCTATTACAACACCTTGGTCTCCAATTATCTCTCTGACTATTCTAAATGAATCTATTGCATCCTCATCACCTTCTAGGGCAATTGTTTGTGACCCTACTGCCATTGGAATGTTAAAGTCTCGTGCTAATGTAGACAGATCCTTATTTATTTCCCTCGTTAAAGAAGAGCCACCTGTCATGGCATTTATGAATAATGGGAAATCTATTTGTTTATTTCCAAAAACAATGCTTGTATCAATTTCATCAAAGTTTAAGTTTGGCAAAGCATTATGCTCTAGGAATACATCTCCTAGAAAGGTATCTCCTTGAAAAGTAGTCTTCAAATAGTATTCAATATGCTCCCTTTTTCTAATACTTCTCATTTTCACACCTCTTCTATTCTACTAATGTCTAAGTATATAAATCATTATTATTCTAATCTAAGACAAAATCTCCAAACATTTCCTCTACTATTGTATTTGTCGCTTCTCTTTCATAAATATAATAGCTCACAGGTCCTATATATTGACCTTGCCCAGGAACCGTTTCAGTATTCATGTTTTCTATATCTATTTTACCAACAGAAGTTGCTGCTTTTAACATCTTAGTTATTGGTATATTAGTTTCTACATTTTCATAATAGGTTTTAATTAATGATGGTATTTTTACAACATTTTTAGGCTTTAAAGTCTGCTTCACTAACTCTTTGACAAAATATTGTTGAGATTTAATTCTACCCACATCATCATATCCTACTGTATAGCTATTATTATTTCTAAATCTTAAGAAATCATGTGATTGTTTACCATTTAATGTCTGAAGACCTGGTTCTAAATAAATATTAAGAGGAGGATCAGCTGTTGGATCCTTATAGCTCATTAGAAAGGGTACTTCTATTTCAACTCCGCCTATTGCATCTACAACATCCTGTACTATTTGATAGTCAAGCTTCACATAATATTCTAAGTCTACAGCTAGGAAGTCCTTGATAGTTTCAATAGATAATTCTGGCCCACCATATGCATGGGCTGCATTGACTTTGTCAAGTTTGCCTTTTACAGATAGTCTTGTATCCCTAGGAATAGATAATATATTGATTTCACCTGTATCAAAATCTACACTAGCAAGCATCAATGTATCTGTACGGGTACCTTTAGATTGCTTAACACTCTTTGCATCTACACCCATGACTAAGAACAATAATTTTTCATTTCCTATATCCTCATCTTCACCATCTTCATCAACATCTATAATATCACCTGATGCAACTGCTGGTTCCTTAAAAAATAAAGAATTTAACACAGTTGAATACAAAATTGTAAATCCTATAAATGATGCTATAAAAGCAATCAGAAATTTCTTTCTCATACATACACCCCTGCATATTTCTATTAATTTAAATGCTATTATACATATTACTATAAATTAGGGGGAAATACAATTATAAATACACCATATAAATTTACAATTTAGATACAAAACTAAAAAAGAGGCTTTAAGCCTCTTCTACTAATCTTTTTTCACCCGTAAGTGCCCTAATAGGAGCAACATCCTGGCTGTGTTCCAATACCCCTACGAATTCTCCATCATCATCTCTAATAGCAAAATATTGTATTAATACAAATAAGTCTCCTCTTGTTAACCAAAAGCTTTCCTTATCCTTCTTACCAGATTTAAAATCATTTATAATCTGATCAACTACATTAACTGATGCAGGGGGATGACAATTCTCAACAGCTCGACCAATTACTGCCTTTGTTCTTGCAAATATTCTATCCTTACTATTAGAGAAGTATTTCACAATATTGTCCTTATCTACAAATGTAAAGTCTCCTGGAAGATTATTTAAAATTAGATTTAATTCTTTTGTAGATAGGATCCCCGTTTCAAATTTTACATACCCACCTTCTGTAAGCCCTTGTTTCTCTTCTTTCTTCTGAAGATTTACCCTCTTTAATTCCCAAGACTTTTCAGGACCTACTAATGTATATCCTATCTCGTCTGATTCCATATATATATTAATCCATTCATCTTCAGTTAAGGTTTCTAAGGCCATTGGAAACAGGATACTTTCTTCTTTGAATATCATTTCCTTAACTTCATAAGTAGCAGCTTGGATTTTTTCTACTACTTGATCCTTGTCACCCTGATAATCTATTAAACTCCTTTTGACTTCTTTAATTTGTTCTCTAATTTCATCATCCTTCCCCCACATAACTTTAGGTGGAGCTGTAATATCATAGCTTTCTAAATATGGAAAAATCAGATTTTCTTTTCTGCTATAGTGTTTATCGATATCCAATAATAAATTAATTTTTTCTATCAAGATATTTAAGTTTTCTTTTGAGTCATTAACCTTAAAGTCTTCTAATGCTTTATTAATCTCATCATCTATTAATTTATTCAAGGCTTCATTTTCCCTTTTAAACGTGTGTACAGGGTGTCCAGGTATTTGGTCAGGATGATGAATGTCTTCTAGTGTTCCTTTGAAAACTTCTGCATGGACATTGCATAGATGTTGTATTTCTTCGATTGGCAAACCTTCTTTTACTAATGCAACTTCCATCTCTGATATTTCTTTAGGAGAAACCCCTGCAATAATATCAGCAAACTTATCCTTTACTTCTTCAACACTCTTACCAGCATGTAAATCCCTAATTACTTGCTTTAATCCTTCTTGCCTATACTCTCTATTGTTTATTAATTCGCTCATTCTATCCCTCCAATCATATTATTGATATATTACCCTATATTATCCAATTTAATAAGAGAATTTAAAATAGATATCCGAAGATATCTATTTTAATATGGTGAATTCTTATTTATATTCATTTAAAATCCTTATTGCTTCAGTTATTAACTCCTTTGCTTTAGACATTACTGCTTCATTAATCTTATTATCATTTTCTTTAATTACTTGTAAATATTCACTTATAGTAAATGAAGTTACAAGACCTTCTTTGCTTCCTGTTTCTTCATAGCTATCCAATACTTCATCAAGGATTGTTTTATCACTAGGGTCAGCAATTGAAGTATTTGGTAATCCTTTCATATATGCATTTAGTTTCATCTCATATATGTCTACTAGTTCTTCATGTCTTAATCCCTCTACATATGTGTTTAGATGTTTTTCAGTAGTTATTATTCTCTTTGCTAATTCATCAAAGCTTATTACTATTGCACCATCTGCAAATGGTATTTTTTCTGAATCCATTGCCCTAATATTTAAATAGCTATTCCATTCATCGGAAATCCTATCTTCATATGCCTTAAGCTTTGTATAGTCTATAATTGGATTAAACTCACCTTCTAAATTTACAAGCTTGTACATATTTTTATAAGCTTTTTCTATCTCTTTTTTTAATTTATCACTCTTTATATCTTTTATTCTTTCTTCAGGAAAAAATATTTCTCTTCCTGCAATTTCTATTAGTTCATTATCTTTATCAGTGGTGGATATTATACTAGTAAGGTCTTCAATATGTTTTTCTAATGCTTGTTCTAATCCATCAATCATCAAGTCTCCTTCTAACATGCCAACTCTTCTAATGTTTTCATCTACATAAGATACTATCTGTGCTGGTTCTGAATCTCCGTCTATTAGAGCATTAAATCCATCTATGACATCTTCAATTTCATCCTCACTTAGGTCTTCATCCTGTTCAACTACTTGCTCAGGTTCATTTACTACTTCAGGCTCATCTTTTTTACACCCTATTAATGCAACAACTATTAGAGCTATCAAAAGTAAAATTATTAACCTATTCTTTTTCATGAAAGTCCCCCCTTTTATCTACTTGTATTTGTTTTATCTATACCCTAAGATTATCATTTTGAAAAGAACAAGTATTTACAATAGATTTACAATTTGCTTACAAAACAAAAATAGCCCTTTGGTCGGGCTATTCTTGTTAGCATATACTTTATTCAGGAATACAGATTCTTACTCCTTCTTTGAAATCCTCTGGCGCTAAATTAGGATTTGCTTTTAAAAGTGTTGAAACTGTAACATTAAATTTGTCAGCTAAATAAACTACTACTGGTTCATCTCCACTAGGAATGTCGGAAGGCAAGATTACATAGCTTTTAGTCCCCTTTGGGCAAGGGCATCCTCTATCCTTATGAGATAAAATACAGAGTTCTTGACCAACCATTAGTCTATCAATATTGATATTTGGGTTCCCTGCCATTAAGTCCATTACTGATATGTTGAATCTCAATAGTATGGAACTTAAGGTGTCATTAGCTCTTACTACATAAATTCTTCCGCCTAGACAGGGGGGCCCATCACCGTGCTTTGGGATACAAATCACCATGCCTACTCTTAAATTATTTGGATCAATCCCTGGATTTGCCTCAATTAATTTATACACACTTGTGTTAAACATTTTGGCTATTGAATACAGGGTGTCACCTGGTCTGACAATATAGTTTTGACCATCACATGGTGGAGGATTTGTACCTTCCGGTACACAGATTACCATGCCTACTCTTAGATTATTTGGATCTAAGCCTGGGTTTATTCTCAATATTGCTCCTACTGTTGTGTTATATCTTTGGGCTATTGAAAATAATGTGTCCCCTGGTCTTACTGTATATTCAAATGAACCTCTTGGGCAGGTCATTGGCGGAGGACCTTCCTCTGGTACACAGATTACCATGCCTACTCTTAGATTATTTGGATCTAGACCTGGATTTATCCTCATTATTGCTTCCACTGTTGTGTTATATCTTTGGGCTAATATCCATAAGGTGTCTCCTGATCTTATGGTATATTCAAATGAGCCTACTGGACATCTTGTTGGAGGAGGTGTTGTTCCACCAGGTATGCATATTACCTGGCCTATCTGTAAATTATTTGGATCTATTCCTGGATTTATCCTCATTATTGCTTCTACTGTTGTGTTATATCTTTGTGCTAATATCCATAAGGTGTCTCCTGATCTTATGGTATAAGCAAAGCTACCACTAGGGCAAGAGCTTTCTACTCTATAAAAATCCTTCATATTAACCACCTTTCTTCAATATTCTATGCATTATATATTATGCAAAGATAAAGATAATGGTTAATATTAATGTTTTATTTCTTTAACCCTCAATACAAGGTAATTTATAATAACTGAAGTTGATAAATAAAAAGCATATGGAACTATGGCATAAGCCTCTACATCAAAAATTGTAGCAGGTATTAAAACCGCAATATTCCAAGGTATCATTGGTGCAATTAAAACAGCTGTATTTGCAATATCTGTAGCTAAATCATAATTACTATAGTTTCTTTTTTTATATAGTTCTTTCATAATTCCACTAACCATTACTACTGCTATTGACTGATTACCACCAAAAGATGCACTTGCAATAGAGGTCAAGGCTGTTGATATGTATACTTTAGACCTAGTATTAAAACTAGTAAATAAATCACCCGTTTTTTTAAATATGTCTAATCCTTCTAACAAACCAGCCAAGGAGCAGGAAATAAAAATTACAATCCCTGCTTTTAAATTTGCAAATAATCCTCCACCCTTCATAAGATTTACAAGTGGATGGGATGGGTCGAGTTTATATCCAGAAATTAAAGTCTTTAAAATATCAATTATAGATACATTTTGTATAATAAAGGCCACTATTGCTCCTGATACTACGCTAATAGCCATTGATTTTTTTACATTGTATTGGAATCCACTCAATATAAGCATAACTAAGGCAGGAACTAATGCTATAAAATTAATATTATAGCTTTCTTGTATTTGAGAGATTATATTGTTTCCTACAACAGTTAATGGATTCTTAAAGGATAAAAATAGATATATAATAGATGTAGCTATTAAAGGTATAAGTGCTGTATGTCTTAACTTTTTTAGCATAGGATAAAGGTCTGTTTGAGTTTGATTTGCTACTAGATTTGCACAAGATGACATTGGAGAAGCTCTATCGCCAACATAACAGCCTGAAAGAACGGCACCTGCTGCGATGTTCAAGTTAATATCTCCACCCCTAGCCATTATCATTAGGACTACTCCAATTGTACTGGCTGTTCCAAAGGAGGTACCTAACATATATGAAACTAAGGAGCTTGAAAGAAAAGCGAATAAAATAAAAAACTTAGGATTCATTATCTTCATACTATAATATACTATGGAGGGTATAGTCCCAGCTATCATCCAAGATGCTGTTACAAGTCCTATTAAAATAAATATTTTTAGGACTACAAAAGATCTTTTGCCCCCATTCCACGACAAAGTTTTTATTTCATTAAAGGTCTTTCCCATTAATCGTGATACAAAAGCAAAGATTAAATAACTTGCTAAAAGACCAAAGGCTATATGTATATCATTTAGTACCACAAATATGAGTAAACAGAAAGACACTATAAAACTAATTAGAATAATCATGACTTCACTCCATATTCTTATAAATAAGTGTATCGCCTAATTTAATAGTAACATAAATTTTACATTAAAAAAAGAAACTTTAAATGATATAAGCATATCTATTAAAGTTTCCTTATCATATTTATTCTAATTTTTTATTTTAATTCTTAATTCTATTAATAGTACCTCCTAGTTTGATAGAATCAAGATCATATTGTACAAGTGGAGATTTAACCGGTATTTCTATTCCCTTGCTCTTATTCATTAAAATGTATTCTTGACCTTCTTTAAGATTTGCTGTGTCTAATTCTAGCAAATCACTTTGAGAAATCTTTTCATAGTCATGGTCATTTACAAATAATAAAGGTAGGATACCCCAGTTCACTAGGTTCGCTAAATGTAATCTTGCATATCCCTTAGCAATAATAGCCTTTACTCCTAAATACCTAGGTAGTATTGCTGCTTGTTCCCTACTGGATCCTTGCCCATAATT
>JAAYNS010000167.1 GCA_012520755.1 Tissierellia bacterium | reverse complement strand
TAGAAGAAAACCTAGGATACCTTAAAGAAAGACTAAAAGATTGTGACGACATAGTATACAGGCAAGTAACAATAGGCCAAAAAGAAAAGAGAAAACTACTATTTGTATTAGTAGATGGCTTAGCCTCAAAAGACGAATTGTCAGAACACACCATAGAAAATCTAATGGAGGAAATGGATTCACTAGATGGGGAAAGATTAGACAATCTAAAAAATGAAATAGTAAACCACATGATAAGAGAAAGAATTGCCAACGCCGAAGTAAAGGAAGAAGGTAATTTTGAAACAATAATAATACAACTTTTATCTGGAGAAACAATATTTTTTATAGATAGACAAGACAAGGCAATAATAATAGGGTCAAGGGGTTGGCAGCAGAGGGGAATCGGTGAGCCCCAGACAGAAACAGTAGTCCGAGGGCCAAGAGATGGCTTTACAGAAACATTGAGAACCAACACAGCCCTAATCAGAAGAAGAATAAAAGACCCTAAACTCAAAATAAAAATGACCCAAGTAGGAAGAAAATCAAAAACAGATATAGGCATCCTATATATAGAAGATATAGTAAATGATGATTTGCTCAAACAAGTACAAAAAAGAATTGAAGCAGTGGATATAGATGCAATTGTAGATAGTTCAATGTTAGAACACTTAATAGAGGATAATTACAAAAGTTTATTCCCCCAAATAGAAAACACAGAAAGACCAGATACAGCAGCAGCCTCCCTTTACGAAGGAAGGGTAGCAATAATAGTAGACAATTCTCCCTTTGCCTTAATAGCGCCAGCAACACTAGGCACATTGATGCAATCAACAGAAGACTACTACAGCAGGTGGACAGAAGGGACCCTAATAAGGTTTATACGCATAATAGCAGTATTTCTAGCCCTCTTATCCCCTGCCCTCTATATATCAATCACAGCCTACCATCCAGGCCTTTTGCCTACAAAACTAGTCTACTATGTAGGAGCTAGTAGGATAAACGTACCCTTTCCAGCAGTCATAGAAGCAACAATAATGGAATTAACCATGGAGTTAATAAGGCAGGCAGGAACAAGAATATCAGGCCCAATAGGTAGCACCATAGGTATAGTAGGTGGCCTAATAATAGGGCAAGCAGCAGTAGAAGCAGGAGTAGTTAGCAATCTAATGATAATAATAGTAGCAATAACATCCATAGCAACCTTTGCCATTCCATCCTATGAGTTTGGATCAGCCATTAGAATATGTAAATTCGGCTTTATAGTCCTAGCAGGAATATTTGGCCTCTATGGCATCATGTTGGGGATAATATTACTCTTTAGCCATCTATGCAAGTTGGAAAGCTTTGGTACCCCATTAACAGCCCCATACTCTGGATTAGGTATTGAAGACGGAGATATACAAGACACCTTATATAAGGCTCCAATACAAAACCTTTGGAAACGACCAGGTTTTACAAGGCCAAAGGACAAAAAAAGAATGAAGAGAGAAAAGAAAAATGAATAGGTACAAAATTTCCCATATTCAACTAAGAGGATTAATAGTATCTACAAGTGTAGGAGTGGGAGTACTGTCCTTATCAGGACAACTAAGTGAGACAATGGGCAATAGCGGTTGGATAGCAATAATAATAACCTGGCTACTAATAATCCCCCTATTCCTTATATATAATAAAATATTTCAACTCTATCCAGATAAGGATATCTTCCAAATCGGCAGGGAAGTATTAGGTAGGCCCATATTTACCCTATTGCTATTAGTAGTCTTAGCAGACTTCATACTAACCCTAGCCATAGTATGTAGAAATCTTGCTGAATTAGTAAAGATTTTTTTGCTTCAAACAACTCCCTTAGAGATATTGTTAATAACATTTATTATAGTATCCTCATATTTAGCCTGCTCTGAAATAGATGTTATTGCAAGGGCCAGTTATTTTATGTATCCAATAATAATACTCTTTGCCCTAATAGTAGTACTAATCTCCTTGCCAAAAGCAGACTTTACTAGGGTATTTCCCCTATTCCAAACTGATATAGGCTCAATAATAAAGGGGGTAAAGGATGGTTTCTTCAGTTTTCAAGGATTTCAAGTAATTTTACTAGCAATTCCACTAGTTGAAAAGAAAGAAAACACCCTAAAATCAGAAATCATAGGAATTACAACAGTAATGTTAATCTACCTCCTCCTATACATAATGGCCCTAAGCCATTTTAGTATAGGACAATTGAGTAGTATCGTATATCCAATACTAATGCTCATCAGGCAATTGGATTTACCGGGCTTTTTCCTTGAAAACCTAGATGGATTATTAATTGCTTTTTGGGTAATAGTAGTATTCTCAACAACAGCACCAGTCTACTATGGAGCAGGAAAAATATTAGCAAGTATAATTGGATCAAAAAAGCACAAATACATCATCTTAATACTAATACCAATAATATATCTCCTTGCCATAAGACCCCAAAATTTTATAGAGCTTATAGTAGATATGGGATACTACCACAGTATAGTATCCTTAATGAGTGTAATAATCGTACCAGTAATTATCTTAATAGGGGGATTGATTAGGAAGAAGGTGCTTAAAAAATGAAAAAAGCAACTCTTATATTGCTAATAATCTCAATGGTCTTAACAACAGGCTGTTGGGATATGTTGGAGGTAGACCAAAGAATATATCCCTACACAGCAGGTTATGATTTGTTAGACAAAGAAAAGGAGATTTACAATATTACATTTTCCTATCCAAATCTGACTGCATTAGGTAAAAATGCCGTATCAGAAGACTTAGCAAATATAAAAACAATAGAAGCAGAAAACATTTTTGAGGCAATGCATAATATTTCCACAGAATTACAATATAGTTTTTATTTCAAGCATCTAAAAGCCATAATATTATCAGAAGAAGTAGCCTTGCAAGAGAAACTAATGAGAGAAACCGTAGATGGTATTTTTCGCGATTTCACAGCCAATAAGAATCTTGAAATGTTACTTGTAAAGGGCAGTGCAAGACAAGTCTTAGAAGCGGTTAAAAATACAGCAAGAATACAAGCAGTAGAAGGTGTTTTGAACTCCATGTTAGAAAACCTACAAAAGTCAGCCCTCTTTACACCAAAAAAATTGGGAGAATTTATATTTGATATGGATATTTGTGGTACATCTGTAATACCAATAGTTCAAGCCAAGGAAGATGGGGTGGAGATTAGTGGTGGTGCGGTCTTCAAAGACTATAAGCTAGTTGGCTATATAACTGGGACCCAAAACAGAGATATAGCCTATTTAAGAAATGAAATTGATAACTTCTCCTATACAACAAAATATAAGGGAAATGAAATCACCCTAATGCTAACAGACATCAGTTCAAAGCCAAAGCTAATAGAAGCGACAGACAAAATAAAAATTAAAATGGAAGTAAAACTAGAAGCCCATATCCATAGCTATATAATAGGAAAGGAATATCAAATTAATACTAAAGAAATCCTAAAAGACATAGAAAATCAAATAGCCAAAGAACACCAAGCCCAGTTTAAAAACACAATAGGCCTCTTTCAAAAAGAATATAAGGCAGACATACTAGAAATAGGCGACTACCTATACAAATTCCACCCAAAACTCTGGAAGAAAGTAAAAGAAGACTGGGACAAAATCTATCCTGAAATAGAAATAGACTTTGATGTGGAGGTAGCTATAAGGAGAAGAGGACTGACTAAGTAATCGGATGCCGGCTTATAATAATAGAATTCCGTTACTATTTCAGACTTGAAGAATTCAATATCTCATTCCAATGAAAAATCCTACAGCTTTCAATTAACCGCTACGCTCGCTCGTGCCTATCTCCAGAGTGTGAAAGCTGCTTAACGGATTTTTCATCTCCAT
>JAAYNS010000025.1 GCA_012520755.1 Tissierellia bacterium | reverse complement strand
TGACATATCCTTTCTTCCCCTGTTACATTCACAGCTTTCCCTCCTGCAGAATAAGATTATTTCATTATTTATCAATATAAATCTGTCTATATCTAAATTCAATATATTAGATGCCTATTTCTATGTCAATAAATTTACATATTTTTGATTCTTTTATACAATTAATATGGTATAATACCATGGTATTATTTAATAGAGAGGAATTGAAATAATTTGATAAATGTAAACAATGTAAGCTTAAGGTTTGGAGCACAGAAGCTGTTTGAAGATGTAAATCTAAGCTTTACACCAGGAAATTGTTATGGAGTTATAGGTGCAAATGGAGCAGGGAAAAGTACATTCTTAAAAATTCTTTCAGGGGAAATAGAACCTAATACTGGAGATATTTCTTTAGCAGCTAATACACGAATGTCAATCCTAAAGCAAAACCATTTTGAATATGATGATTGTCAAGTATTACAAACTGTAATTATGGGAAATGAAAGACTATATGAAATCATGGTAGAAAAGGATGCTATCTATGCAAAAGAAGATTTCTCAGATGAAGATGGTATAAGGGCGGCTGAATTAGAAGCGGAGTTTGCTGAAATGGATGGATGGAGTGCAGAAGCAGAAGCCTCATCTCTCTTACAAGGCTTAGGAATACCAACGGAATTACACGATAAAAAGGTATCTGAATTAATCAGTAACGACAAGGTAAAAGTACTTTTGGCACAAGCCTTATTTGGAAATCCTGGAATCCTTCTACTTGACGAGCCTACAAATCACTTAGATGTAAAATCTATAAGATGGCTACAAGAATTTCTTGGAAATTTTGAAGGCACTGTTATTGTAGTATCCCATGATAGATACTTTTTAAATGAAGTTTGTACCCATATGGTAGATATAGACTTTGGTAAAATAAAACTATATGTTGGAAACTACGATTTCTGGTATGAATCAAGCCAATTGGCTCTTCAAATGATGAAAGATCAAAACAAGAAGAAAGAAGAAAAGATTAAAGATTTACAAAATTTTATAGCTCGATTTTCAGCTAATGCTTCAAAATCCAAACAAGCTACATCCCGTAAGAAGCTATTGGAGAAAATAACCCTTGATGATATACAACCTTCATCAAGAAGATATCCTTTTGTTGGCTTTACAATGGATAGGGAAGTAGGCAATGAGATTTTAACTGTAGAAAACCTTACAAAGTCAGTAAATGGTGTGAAAATCTTAGATGAAATTAGCTTTAGGGTTAATAAAAATGATAAGATTGCTTTTATTGGTAATGAAATTGCCATAACTGCATTATTTAGAATACTAACAGAAGAAATAGAAGCTGACAGCGGTGACTTTAAATGGGGTCAAACTATTACCAAATCATATTTCCCTAAGGATAACTCTGAATTTTTTGATGACTGTGATTTAAATCTAGTGGATTGGCTAAGACAGTTTTCAGAAGAGCAAAGTGAAATCTATTTAAGAGGCTTCTTGGGCAGGATGCTTTTTTCTGGTGAAGAAGCATTAAAGGAAGCTAAAGTATTATCAGGAGGAGAAAAGGTTAGGTGCATGCTATCCAAAATGATGCTTACAAATGCTAATGTCTTGATTTTAGATCAGCCGACCAACCATCTAGACCTTGAGTCTATTACAGCAGTAAACAATGGATTAATAAACTATAAATCTAATGTACTGTTTGCATCACAAGACCATCAATTTATTCAAACAATTGCAAATAGAATTATAGATATAAAAGATGATGGAAGTATCGTTGATAGAGCGACGACTTATGAAGAATATATAGATAAATATATGTAAACAAGGCAGCTTATTGGCTGCCTTGTTTTCATTATCCTTATTTTACAAGTGTGAATTCAATCTCGAGGATTTGTTCTTCTGTGTTCCTAATAATTGTCAAGTCTGCCTTATCCCCTTGATTATAATTATATAGGGTGTTCTTTAGCTGGGTCATGTCATTTACCTCCACATCACCAATCTTGGTAATGACATCACCATTTTGTAATCCAGCTTGTGCAGCAGGAGAGCCCCCCTCTACTTCTAATATAATTACCCCACCTTCTGGGGAAAGGTCAACACCTAATAAGCTTTCATACTCTTTTAATCCTAGTCCTTTAATTCCCATATAAACAGTCTTATATGCACCTGTTTCTATTACTTGATTAACTATTGGTTTAGCTAGATTGATAGGAATTGCAAATCCTAAACCTTCACCAGAAGCTATCTTTGCTGTATTAATACCAATAACTTGACCCTTGCTGTTCAATAAAGGTCCACCACTATTTCCTGGATTTATTGAAGCATCTGTCTGTATTAGATTTTCCATGACTTGGTTATCATCAACAGCTATAACCCTGTTTAAGCCTGAGATAATACCAGCTGTTACCGTTCTTTCAAATTCCAATCCTAGAGGATTTCCAATTGCTATTGCCAATTCTCCGACTTCTAACTCATCAGAGTTGCCTATTTCCGCCACAGGAACGTTTTTCATATCAACCTTTACTATAGCTAAATCTAGTCCTGCATCATTCCAAAGTACTCTCCCATCTACCTGATCTCCATTTTCAAATAGAACCTTTAACTCCTTTGCATTACCTCCAGCTATAACATGGGAATTTGTTAGAATGTAACCATCACTATGGACTATAACACCTGAACCAATCCCACTGATATCTCG
>JAAYNS010000166.1 GCA_012520755.1 Tissierellia bacterium | reverse complement strand
GTGCAAAAAACGAACCATCATTAGGAAGTGAATTAGTAAAAGAAATAAATACTGCAGACAGAATAGATATGCTGGTTTCATTTATTAAATGGAGCGGGTTAGTACAGATATATGAGGCATTAAAGGAATTTACAAAGGAACACAAATTGCGAATAATAACTACATCTTATATGGGTGCCACAGATTATAAGGCAATTTTAGAATTGTCAAAATTACCAAACACTGAAATTAAAATATCCTATGATACTAAAAGAACCAGACTTCATTCCAAATCCTATATGTTTTATAGAAATACTGGGTTTTCAACTGCCTTTATAGGCTCCTCAAATCTTTCAAATGCAGCATTGACTTCAGCATTAGAATGGAACTTGAAGATTTCTGAATACACTTCCAAAGAAATGATCAATAAATTTAATGCAACCTTTGAATCTTATTGGCATGACAATGAATTTTATTTATTCAATAAAGATAATGAAAATGACACGAAAACTTTAATAAACGCTTTAAAGATAAATAATAACACAGACAGTAATGGCTCGCAATTCTATTTCGATATCACACCATATTCATATCAGAAAGAAATCTTAGATAAACTCCAAGCAGAACGTGAAGTACATAATAGATATAAAAATTTGTTGGTGGCAGCAACAGGGGAACGTGTCATAATAGTGATGGGTGCAATAAATGTTTTAGTATCAAGGGTTTCAAGAACTTTTATTAAAAATAATTCATACATTGCTTAGAGTAATTAGCAAATAATTACCCCAAGCAATACAAGAGTGGAAAAGGAACTATATAAGAAGTAAAATTCGATTTACTTGACACAAAGATAATAATAATATACACTTGATTTACAATTCAATATAGGACAAGGAATTCGGTGAAAATCCGAAACGGTGCCGCCACTGTAAAAGAAGAGTTTATATTAATTAGCCACTGAGAAATTGGGAAGGCAATATAAATGATGAAGCTTAAGTCAGGATACTTGGGAGAAACACAAATTTATTTACGGGTCATAAATAATTATTTTTTATGCTTATTTTGGTCTGTGTAAACAGGCCTTTTTTTTATTTTAAGCACTTGGAGGAAAAATGAAAAGATATAAATGGATACTTGATATAATAATAACTATTTTAATAGTGGTAACTTTAAACTTTTTTATCCCAAGGTTGATGCCTGGAGATCCTTTTATGTATCTTGAAGGAGAAGATGGGCATATCATGAGTAACTTTTCAGAAGGGGATATCCAAAGATACAAGGAATATTACAATATGGACAAGCCCTTACTAGAACAATACATAGATTATTTGAAGAAATTAGTTAAGCTTGACCTAGGATATAGCATATATTACAGGCATGAGGTTAGTTACCTTATTAAGTCAAGATTAAAGTGGACCATCCCCCTAGTTGCAATATCCATCCTCCTTAGCAGCTTCTTGGGAACGGTATTGGGTCTTATATCAGCCTGGAAAAGAGGGTCATTTTTTGATAGGCTATGCTATTTTATAATGATAATTTTAAATGAAATACCATCATTTTTAATTGGAGTTTTGTTTTTATTTACCTTGGGGGCTAAGTATAAGCTTTTTCCAATAAGCGGAGGCTTTACCTTGTATGGAAATTTTGTAACAAGAAAGGAAAAAATCCTAGACATAATCCACCATGGAGTATTACCTTCTCTTACCTTAATGCTTGTTTCCATAGGTGATTATTATCTATATGCAAGAAATAGTATGATAAATATTTTGTCCAAGGACTATATTAAGACAGCAAGGGCAAAGGGATTAAAAAATAGAGTAATAATATTTAAACACATGCTAAGGAATGGAATTGCTCCAATTCTTACTAGGATATTTTTATCCTTTGGCAATATTGTAGGAGGGGCTGTCTTAGTTGAAAATGTATTTGCCTATCCGGGTTTGGGAAAGATGATGCAGTCTAGCATAAAGACCAGGGACTACCCCTTATTACAGGGGATATTTTTGGTCACTACCTTGACTGTTTTGGTAACCACTATTATTGGGGATAAAATAAACCAAATATTAGATCCGAGGTTGAAAAATGGATAAGATTAAAAAAATTTATAAAAAGCTTACTATAATGGGGAAAATTTCACTTTTAATATTTATCATCTTTCTTATTATGGGAGTGTTTTCAGGAAAGATAGCCAGATTTCCACACGATAATATAGTGGCAGCTTCCTTTGTTAGTCCCAACAAAACCCATTTACTAGGTACAGATGATCTAGGTATGGACATATTTGCTCAAATATTATATGGGGCAAGGGTGAGCATTGGCCTTAGTTTATTTGTGGCAATAGTTTCAACCCTGATAGGGGCTTCTGTGGGAATTGTGGCAGCATATTATGGAGGAGTGATAGATAGATTGCTAATTAGACTGATAGACGTATTAACTATTATACCTTCTTTGCCAATTTTAATTATTATTAGTTCATTTTGGGGACCAAGCATGAAAAACATAGTAATAATATTAGTATTATTATCTTGGATAAGCCCTGCAAGAATCATAAGAAGCAAGACCCTTCAACTGAAGGAAGAACCCTACATATTGGTAGCAGAGTATTATGGGGCTGGTTTTCTTCATCTTACTAGAAAGCACTTTATTATAGAACTAGTCCCTATTATTTTAGTTAGTATTATCAAATTAATTAGTAGAACCATAGTTTCTGAGGCCAGTTTATCTTTTCTAGGACTTGGAGACCCTACCAACAAAACCTGGGGTTTGGTCTTAAACTTTGCCTTAGGCTTCCAAGCTATTTATTTTACTGAATATTGGAAGTGGTGGGTTTTGTCACCCTTGCTGGCCATTATTTTATTGGTTCTAGCAGTAGCTTTTTTAAGTGTGGATTTGGAAAAAATTGCTAATACAAGGCTTTAGGAGGACATAGTGAAAAACATCTTATTAGAAATAGAAAATTTAAATATAGATTATTTTGATGGAGAAACTCCTCTAGCAGCAACCAAGGACATAGGTTTTTCTATTTTTGAAGGGGAAACCCTAGGCATAATAGGGGAATCGGGAAGTGGAAAAACGTCTATAGCAAATGCGATTATGAGAATACTACCGGCAAATGCAAGTGTAAGTGGAAGGATAAGCTATAAAAATAGGGATATTTTGAAGATGGATGATAAAGAGATGAAGAAAATATTATGGAATGAAATAGCCATGATATTTCAAAATTCCCTAGATGTTTTAAACCCCTTGCTTACTATTGGTGAACAAATAGCTGAAACCCTAAGGGAGCATAAGTCTTTAAAAAGGAAGGAAGCTGAGGATATTACTAAGGAATACTTGGAAAAGGTTGGCCTGGAAAAGGATGATTTTAAAGCCTATCCCCACCAATTATCAGGAGGAATGAGGCAAAGAGCCTTGATAGCCATGGGGCTAGTATGTCAGCCGAAGCTTTTAATAGCAGATGAATTGACCTCAGCCCTAGATGCAAAGACTAAATCAGAAATTCTAGACCTACTTTCTAATTTACAGAAGGAGTTTAATTTTTCCTTGCTTCTAATTTCTCATGAATTAGATACTATAGCCAGTTTAACCGAAAGATTGATGGTTCTTTATAGGGGGCAGCTTTTGGAGGAGGGTTTTACCAAGGAAATACTAAGATACCAGTACCATCCCTATAGCCGTGGTTTAATAAATTCATCTACAACAATAAATGTTTACAAGGACTTGTGGGGAATTCCTGCAAGGAAGACTTTAGAAGAAGGGGATGGATGCCCTTTTTATTCTAGATGTAATCAAAAGATTGAGATTTGCAAACTGGAAAGACCTAGTTTAATAAGCCTAGAAGCTTCTAGGAAGCTTGCCTGTCATCAGGGAGGAATTCTAGAGGTTTTAAGGGGTGAAGATATAAGTAAAAGCTTTATGAATAAGAATGGTCAGGTTAGAGCCTGTATAGATTGTTCACTCTATATAAGGCAAGGAGAATTTATAAGCTTGGTGGGGCAATCAGGAAGTGGCAAGACTACCCTGGCTAATATTCTAAGTGGTGTTTTAAAAAAGGACAGCGGTAGCGTCCTATTTAAAAAAGAAAATAGTGAAGCTATGAAACTAGGAAGCCAACTAGGGGGAGTACAGATTGTTTTTCAAGATCCCTTTTCATCAATAAATGAAAACTTTACTGTCTTGGATGCTGTTAGGGAACCCTTGCAGATAAATAAGTTAGAGGATCAAGTAGAAGAAAAGGTTAAGGAATACTTATCTAGAGTTGAACTAGAGAATTCTACTGGTTATCTAGCTAGAAGAATCCATAGCCTAAGTGGTGGCCAAAGGCAGAGGGTAGCTCTGGCTAGAGCCTTGATAATGGAACCAGAACTTTTAATAGCTGATGAGATATGTTCCATGTTAGATAAGTCTACTGAGGCTAATATTTTAAGATTGCTTAAAAAGCTACAAAATGAAGAAGGTTTCTCCATGATTTACATTACCCATAATCTAAATGTAGCTTTAAAATTATCAGATAGGATTTTAGTCATGAATGAAGGGAGGATAGTAGAAAGTGGTAACCCTGTTACCATAATGAAAAATCCTAAGGATAAGTATACAAAAGATTTAATAAGATTTAACAAGAAAAATGAGTTGTTATTATACGACTAAATTAGGAGGAGTAAAATGAATAGTAAAAGAATTAAATTTATAACCTTGCTACTAGTAGTTGTGATGAGTATGTCATTTTTAGTAGCCTGTGGTAGCAATGATGATAGTGGGAAAAAGGACCAATTAGAAACTGAAGTAAATCAAAATAATGCTAATGAAGAAGAAGATGTAAAAGAAGAGGATCTAGAAATAAGGGTGGCAGGCTCAGACTCAGGATTCCCAAATCCCTATGTTTTCCAAAGTTTAAGAAGTATAGGTTTTAATAACAAACTAATATTTGATACCCTACTAGAAAGAGGAGAAGAGGATATTGTTCCTTGGATAGCAGAGAATTATCAAATCTCTGAAGATGGTCTTACATATACCTTTACCATTAGAGAAGGTTTAAAGTGGCATGATGGAGAAGATCTGACAGCAGAAGATGTGAAGTTTTCAATAGATAAATATGTAGAAGTTCCAGCAGCCAAGGACAATCTAAGAATAGATGATGAACCCTTCATAAAAGAAGTAAGAGTTGATGGAAGGGATGTTATAGTTGAGGTGGATGTTGCCAATGTTAAGGTTCTAAATTCAGTAGGATTTGTTGAAATACTTCCAAAACATATATGGGAAAATGTGGAGGATCCAACTAGCTTTGATGCTCCAGAATCAGCCATAGGATCAGGCCCTTATAAATTAGTTGAGTATAATGCTGAGGTAGGTTCCTATGCCTATGAAGCCTTTGAAGACTATTGGAGGGAAGTACCTATTAAGAAGTTCTATCAAATACCAGTTAGTGACAGTGTCCTAGCCTTTGAAAATGGAGAAATTGACCTACTAAGCGTAAGTGGGGACCTAGTTGATAGATATAAGAATAACCCAGAATATAAGGTTATAACAAGTCCAGCTTTTACAGGAAACAAAATGTTGTTAAATATGGAAAAAAGACCAGAACTTTTGGATAAGGACCTAAGAAAAGCCCTATACTATGGAATTAATAGGGACGAAATTGTTGAAAAAGTATATAGGGGAGCAGCGAAAACTGCCAGTGCAGGTTATTTATCAGTAGACCATGTTATGTACAATGACAAGGTAGTGAAATATGACTACAATCCTGAAAAGGCCAAAGAATTATTAAAGGGAAAGACCTATGACTTTGAGCTAGTTACATCTGATGGCCAAAATGATATTAAGATGGCTGAACTGATAAAACTTCACTTAGAGGAAATTGGTATAAACCTTAATATTAAATCAATGGATGGTAAATCAAGGGATAATATTAGTAAGTTAGGAGAATTTGATTTATTGATTACTGGTGCAGGTGGTTGGGGAGAAGACCCAGATATGTTAAGGACCCAATATTCTTCCAAAATCGATAAAACAGGAGTACAGGGTATTGCAAGAGGATACAAAAATGAAATAATAGATAAACTTGCAGAAAAACAACTATACGAAACTAATCCTGAGAAAAGAAAGGAAATAGTATTTGAGCTACAAGAGGTTATTTCAGAAGAAATTCCAATAATTCCTCTAGTAAACAATACTATGCAATATGCCTTTAAACCAGCTAAATATGATGGATGGGCCTTTGCCTTCAATTATGACAAAACAAATTTGAACAAGGTTTCATTTGTAAAGTAAAATTTATAAATAAGGGTGAACCCTTTATTTAAGGAGGGCATAGGATGATCAATGTTCATATAGTAGCAGGAGGTCCAGGAGACCCAGAATTGATAACCTTAAAAGCAAAAAGAATAATAGATAGTGCCGACCATATCTTTACTAGCAAGAAATTTATTCCAGAAAAAATGTTTGAAGATAAAAAAACTAAATGTCAGATCTATGATACATTTCAGCATTCCTATGAAGAAAAGATGGATATCATAAAAGAAGCTGTCAATAAGAATGAAAAGATAGTATTTGTTACTATGGGGGACCCTTTTATATATGGAGCCATAGGAGGTATAATTGATAGATTAGAAAAGGCAAATATAAGCTTTGAAATAGTACCTGGTGTAAGTGCCGTCAATGCATCTTCGGCAATTTTAAAAAGAGGAATGACAGGCTTGGGTACAAGCAATACAGCCATATGTACCAGCTATAAAGATGTGAGCAATCCAATTGAATACTTGGAAAAAATTGCCTCCTTAAAGGCTAGTGTTGCGCTTTTTATGTCTGTTAACAAAATCGAGGAAATATGTGATGTTTTTATGAAGCATTATTCTGAAGATACTGCTGTAGTAGTAATTTCAAAAGCTACTTGGGTTGAGGAAAAGATTGTAAGGGGAAGTTTGAAAACTATAGCAGATGATGTGCAAAGTAATGGTGTGGAAGAGGGGCTAATTTTAATAGGGGATTTTATAGACAGAGAATATGATTATATATTAGAAAAGGAATTCATGGAAAGAAAAAAGAAGGAGTCCTTAAGGCAATAAAATAAAAACCAAAACACAAAGCGCAATATATAGACAATGGCATATTGATAACTACTGAATATTATTCTAATCTTGATATAACTGAATAGGAAGAAAGGTTTAGATAAGCAGGTGAGAATGGATAGGATACACTAATTAGGACAGATTTTTACTTAACATGGTAGAATAAAATCAGGAGGTGATTTTATTCTACCAGAAAAAGATACGATGAAGATTTTAAGAAGCAACTAGTAAAGATCTACAATCTAGACAATCACAGCTGGAGAATATCTAGTATAATGAAAGAAAATAGCCTAGTATCCAACTACACTGTAGCACAAGCCAACGCTGGGTCAAATGGAGTATTAAAGAAACTTGGATTCTATGTTGAAAAAGAAGGTACTTTTAAGAAAAGTGGCACTGATATTATATACGATGATAATACCTATAGGCTCAATCTAAAATAAAATTTAACTTGAACCTTTGCTGCACATCATTTATATAATCTGAAGCAAAGGGTGGACAGGGTCGTCCACCACTACAATATTCTTATGATTATGTTTTGTAGGGGCAGACGACCCTGTCTGCCATAAATTATTAATGAACATTACTTATCTTATATGGCTTAGTTCAATAAAATAACAAATTTCAAAGGCCCAGATCAAATAATCTGGGCCTTTTCTAGCCACAGG
>JAAYNS010000165.1 GCA_012520755.1 Tissierellia bacterium | reverse complement strand
TCTTTACCTATTTGAATAAAAGTGCTATTACATGATACTGCAAAAGCTTTACTTAAATCTATATTTCCATGTTTTGCTGTGCACTTAATCCTTATATTATTAATATCTTCATAGCCTGGACACAAATATTCTTTTCCCTCTATATCCAAATCATATTCCAAGGCTGCAATAAGTACTACAATTTTAAATATGGATCCAGGTGGATACCCAACTTGGATAGCCTTATTGTAAAGAGCCATCTTGTCATTATCAAAGAATTCTCCGATTCTATCTTGATTAAAATTTGGTCTTGATGCTAAGGCTAGAATTTCTCCAGTTTCCACTTCTGTAACTACTACTGCCCCATTTACTCTACTTTCATCCATTATGTTTTCTACAGATTTTTGTATTCTTGAATCAATTGTTAACTTTACCCCAACTGGATTATTTGGATCATCTATCTCATCCACATATTCAACACCGTTTAAGATAATTGTCCTACTACTGTCATATTCCAAAATGAAGGTTCTTTCATCGTATCCCTTTAAGAACTCATCATATACCCTTTCTATTCCTGTTTCCCCTTTATTATCCGACTTGTTTACATATCCAATAACATGAGACAAAAGATTGTCTTCACCATATCTCTTTGTTATATCGGCAAAAAACATCCTATTATTATATTTTCCTAAATCAAACTCTTCATCAATTTTTATTTGCAATAAATTATTACCGTTTCTTATTATCTTATCTAATTGGTTTTTCGATAATTTGCTGTGATTTAAAACTATATCAAAAACATCTTTATCATTTATGATAATATCTTTTGGGATAATAATTACTTTTTCTTTTTCTTTATTTGTTAATGATTCTAAATTTCTATCATAAATTATTCCACGATTTGGATACAAAGATATTTCACTACTTCTTTGTTTTAAAGCCAATTCACTATAAGTAGGTGATTTGATAACTTGAATGTTATATAATCTAATGGCTAGACTAAAAAATATAGCAAATATAAACATTCCGAAAACCATAAGTCTCTTCTTGTTAGACATAAAAATACCTCCTATTGCTTTATTATTCACATTAGGAGGTTTTATCATACTTTTTTATATAATTTTATTCATTAATTATTTCATTTATCTTAGCCACTATAATATCCACTGCAACCTTATTATATCCGCCTTCAGGTATTATAATATCCGCATACCTCTTTGTTGGCTCTATAAATTGTAAATGGGCAGGCCTTACAGTTCCCATATATTGAACTATAATGGAGTCAAGTGTTCTTCCTCTTTCTTTTATATCTCTTAAAATTCTACGAATTATTCTCACATCAGAGTCTGTATCCACATATATTTTTATATCCAGAAGGTCTCTTACTTCCTTATCAAAGAGAATGAGTATTCCTTCTAAAATTATTATATCCTTTGGTTCCACAATCTCAGTTTCAGTTTTCCTATTATGAGTTTCAAAATCATATATTGGCTTTTCAATTGCTTTACCCTCTAATAAATCCTTCAGCTGCTTGATCATTAAAGCATTATCAAATGCATCTGGATGATCGTAATTAGTGTTTACTCTTTCTTCAAAAGAAATATCACTTTGGTCTTTGTAATAGGAATCCTGTTCAATAACTACAACATTATCTGTGCTTATGGATTTAATAATTTCCTTTGTTACAGTTGTTTTCCCCGAACCCGTCCCACCAGTAATTCCAATAATAAGTGGTTTTTTCACTATTCATCCTCCCTTCCTTTTCTCAATAAATAATACTTACTTACTTCCCTATCTAATTTCATTTTTATTATCTGTTGTGGATGTGGAGCTACATCTATTTCATTTCCACTTTCATCCCACATATATTCAATTTTTTGGGTGAAGTAGTCTACTCCTGGACCAAATATTTCAATTTCTTCTCCTTTAAACATCCTGTTTCTTTGTTCTATTGTAGCTATTTGACTTTCTTTATCATAATCTAGCACCATTCCAACAAAATCATATCCTCTAATATAGGAATTTGTTGAATATACCTGAGCTTCATCTGTAGGTTTTTCAAAGTAGAAGCCTGTTGTAAAATCTCTATGGCTAACCTTTTTAATTTCTTCTAATAATTTTGGATTGTATACATAGTTTTCCGGATTTTTATAATATTCATCTATTGCCATTCTGTATGATCTTATAACGGTAGCTACGTAGTATGAAGACTTGACCCTACCTTCAACCTTAAAACTATAAATTCCTGACTTGATTAATTCAGGTATATGCTCTATCATACATAAATCCTTTGAGTTGAAAATAAATGTCCCCTCATCATCTTCTTCAATGGGGAAATACTCACCTGGTCTTTTCTCTTCTACTACAGCATACTTATATCTGCAAGGTTGAGCACAATCTCCCATATTAGCATCTCTACCTGTCATATAATTACTTAGCAAGCATCTTCCTGAATAAGACATACACATGGCTCCATGAACGAATGCCTCAATATCTAAATCTTCAGGAATTTTTGATGTTATTTCCTTTATTTCTTCAAATGATAACTCCCTAGCTAAAACTATCCTTCTAGCACCTAAGTTGTACCAAAACATAATAGTTTCATAATTAGTTATACTTGCTTGAGTACTTATGTGAATTTCCATCTCTGGTACTGTTTTTTTTATTATCATAAACATACCTGGATCTGACACTATTACAGCATCTACATTAACATTATATAGTTCACTAACATATTCTTCTAATCCAATTAAATCTTTATTATGGGGAACTATGTTAAGGGTTACATAGACCTTTTTTCCTCTCTCATGAGCAAAGTCTACTCCCTCTTTTATTTGCTCTATAGAGAAGTTTTTTGAAGCCTTCCTAAGGCCAAAAGCCTCCCCACCTAAATATATTGCATCAGCTCCATAAATAATTGCCATTTTTAATTTTTCTAAATCACCAGCTGGAGCTAATAGTTCTACCTTTCTCATAGTCTGTCCTCCTTATATGTTAAAGCCACTCCATCGCCTATTGGTATCACACAAGATATATACCCATCAATATTGTTTATATACTGTAGAAAAGATCTTAATCTCTTAACTATGGTTTTTTTTCGTCTTTCAACTAAATTATCCGTTGCTACCATTCCTTTAAATAGTACATTATCAGACATTATCATACCACCAGAAGCTAAGTGTTTACTACAATGCTTGAAAAACTCTAAATATTGTCCTTTAGCAGCATCTAAAAATATAAAATCGTAACTCTCATTAAGGGTAAGTAAAACCTCTTCTGCTTCACCCTTAATTATCCTAATTTTATCACTATATGAGCTGTCTTTTATATTATTTTTTGCTAAGTTAACCATATCATCTCTTCTTTCAATAGTAGTTATCTTAGCATGTTCATCGGTGTATTCTGCCATGATGAGAGCGGAATAACCAATAGCTGTCCCAATTTCTAGTATATTCTTCGGTTTATTGTTCCTTAATATAACTTTCATAAATTGGGCCACTTCTGGTTCAATAATTGGTACACGATTTTCAGCAGCATATTGCTCTAATCTTATTAAATTATCATTATTTTTAGGTGTTATACTTCTTATATAATCCTCAATATAATCTTCATTAATATTTGTCAATTCTATCCCTCTATTCAAAATAAACCCCTAGATAATTCTAGGGATTTATTAAGCTTTATACTTCCATAATAATTGGTAAAATCATTGGATTTCTCTTAGTCTTATTATATAAAAATGATCTCAGAGAATCTCTAATATTAGACTTTAATGTTGCCCAATCTGTAATTTTTCTCTTTTCACATTCTGTTAAAGCATCTCTTACTATTCTTCTTGCTTCCTCCATTAAATCTTCTGATTCTCTTACATACACAAATCCTCTTGATACTATATCTGGTCCAGAAATAACTTTCCCATCTTGTTTACTCATTGTTACAACCACCACTATAAGGCCATCTTCTGATAGATGTCTCCTATCTCTTAAGACAATATTTCCAACATCCCCTACACCTAGTCCATCTACAAGGATATTTCCTGCTTGAACAACAGGTCCTAATTTAGCATTATTTTTTGTAATTTCTACAGTTTGACCATTTTCCAATATGAATATATTTTCCCTAGGGGTGCCCATTGCTTCACATATATCGGCATGAACCATCAAGTGCCTTGACTCACCGTGAACCGGTATGAAATATTTTGGTTGTGTTAATGCTAAAATAACCTTTAACTCCTCTTGGCAGGCATGGCCTGAAACGTGAACTTCAGCTAACGATTCATATACAACCTCTATCCCTTTTTCAATAATCTTATTAATTACTTTAGATACAGTTTTCTCATTTCCTGGTATTGGAGTTGCTGAAATAATCACTAGGTCTTCTGGATATAGTTCAATTTTTCTATGCTCAGAATTTGCTATTCTAGTCAATGCTGACATAGGTTCTCCCTGAGTTCCAGTAGTGATAATACAAATTTGATCTCCTGGATACTTGTGCATATCATTTATATCAATTATAGTATCTTCTTTGACCTTTAAATATCCTAACTCACTTGCTACGGTTGTAGTATTTAACATGGATCTGCCTGATAAGACAATTTTTCTATTGTTTATTTCAGATGCATTAATTATTTGTTGTATTCTATGAACATTTGAAGCAAATGTAGCTATAATAATTCTACTCTTTGCTTTTGAAAACAAGTCATTAAATGTATCTCCTACAGTGCTTTCACTCATAGTATAACCAGGTCTAGTTACATTGGTACTATCAGACATTAGTAACAGTACTCCCTCTGAACCTAATTCTGCTATCCTATTTAAGTCTATTCTGTCACCAGTAATTGGAGTAAAATCAATTTTAAAGTCACCTGTGCTCAGTATTGTTCCTAATGGAGTACGAATTGCTATTGCAGCACTATCAGGTATACTATGACCCATTCTAATGAACTCAACTCCAAAAATCCCCATCTTATATTGTTGCCCAAACTGTACAACATTTAAATTTGTATCTGATAAATTATGCTCCTTTAGCTTGTTTTGTAAAAGGCCTAGCGTTAATTTCGTACCATATATTGGCATGTTTATTTTCTTTAATATATAGGGAATAGCCCCAATATGATCTTCATGTCCATGGGTCAATACTAAAGCCCTTATCTTTGATTTATGCTTCATTAAATAACTTATATCTGGTATAACTATGTCTACCCCTAACATTTCATCTTCTGGGAATGTCATACCACAATCTACTATTATGATGTCGTTTCCATATTCTACGACAGTCATATTTTTACCTATTTCCCCCATTCCACCTAAGGGAACTATCTTTACTTTACCGTTTTGTCTTGCCACTATTAATCATTCCTCCGTCTTTTTTTCCGCTTTACTAATACAATCGTTGCAATACCCATAGAATTTTACATTATGATCAACGATTCTAAAACTTCCATCCTTTTCAATTTTTTCTTCCAAAGATTCTAACAAATCCATTTTTACTTCCATAACTTTTCCGCACTTTAAACATATGAGATGATGATGCCGATGATTTTCATTACCAAGATTTAATTCATACCTACTAAATCCATCATCAAAATTTATTCTATAAACTATATTTAGTTTCTCAAATAGTTGTAATGTTCTATACACAGTTGCTATTCCTATTTCTGGATTCTTTTTTGACACAATATCAAAAACATCATCAGGACTTAAATGATCATGACGATTATCTGCTATGGCTTCAAGTATATTTTCCCTTTGGCTAGTTACTTTATAACCTTCTTTTTTTAATAATTCTTTAATTTGATCTAATCTAGAATCCATAAAATCACACCTATAAATTATTGTAAATTTTCTTTTAGTAACTCTTCATATGCTCCTTCAGCTTCTTTTAACTCATTATCATCTATACCTACTAATATTTCATCGCCATTATCATCAATATCTATTCTTAAGATGTAGGTTGCTGATTCTATATCATTAGCTGGCAACATGGCAACATAGTCTGTATCATCTAATGAAAATTTTGCTTTTACAATAAACTCTACTTCATTACCTAATTCATCATAAAACAAATGTCTTTCTCCCATAAATTACCCTTCCTTTCTATCTAGATATAATTGTAATATATATGATGCAGCAATTCTATCGATTACTTTCTTTCTATTTTCTCGCCTTACATCGCTTTCTATCAATACCCTCTCTGCAGAAACAGTGGTTAATCTTTCATCTATATATATTATCTCTATCTTAAATTTATTTTTTATTTTCTCTGCAAATTTCATTACCTTTTCACTTTGTGGACCTAATGATCCATTCATATTTTTTGGTAATCCAACAACAATTTTATTGATATTATACTCATCTATTAAATCCTTAATTTCCTGATAGTCTTCTTTGTTGCTGCTTCTTTTAATAGTCTTTAAACTTTGAGCTGTCATTTGTAATAAATCACTTACAGCTACTCCAATATATTTATCTCCAACATCTAAACCAAGAATTCTCTCCATTTGCATCTCCATCTAATTATCATTAAATCACTTTTATACAAAAATCAGGACAAACCGTTGCACAGTAACCACATAGAATGCATTTTTCATTTGGTGCTGCCATATTGTCTATGACTTTTATACCATTTTGCTGACATCTCTCTTCACATTTTCCACAACCGATGCAATAATCTGCCACTAATAATTTCCTGTTTTTCTTATTAATTTTATTACTTATATTATCTGAAATAAATCCATTATTTATTAATTGAATATTTGCATCAATTTCATCTGTACTCTGCATACCTATTGCTATGGAATCAATAAAGGGAATATTCTTAACAAACTTTAATGAAGACTCTGCTTCTTTAATCAAATGGCCACCACCTAATGGCTTCATGGCATATATTCCTACACCTTTGTCTCTTAAGGCCTTTAGTTCATTTAACATATCTTCAATACTACCATCATTTATTCCAATACCATATTTGTTTACAATTGGGTGCACTACTTCAATCTCAGGAAAGCTCATAATTCCTCTAACACCGGCTACCTTATGTGTAGAAATTCCAATAGCTCTAATTTTACCTTGATCTTTGGCTTTTATAAAATACTCTATTGCATCATAATGGCCTCTTAGTGTATGTATACTTTCTTGTTCATGAAGCATAAATATATCTATATAATCTGTATCTAACTCTTTTAAAGCCAATTCAACACTATCTCTAGCCATTTCTTCCGTGTATGCATAGGTTTTAGTTGCTATAATATAATCTTCCCTTTTAATACCTTTTAAAGCCTCTCTAATATATCCATAATTTTCATATATTTCAGCAGTATCTAAAAAGTTTATTCCCCTATTATAAGCATGTTCTATAAGATATGCTCCTTCTTTAATAGTAAGATTAGCTTGAAATGGAGTCATTGTCAGCGATCCAAAACACAGTCTAGACACTTCAATATTCGTATTTCCTAATAGTACCTTTTCCAAAATTTACACTTCCTAAATTCTGTTTATTTAACTTAATACAGAACAAAATGGATAGCAAAAATATTAATATCAAGCTATCCATCTTAATTTTACTAACTCTTAATCACATTTCAAATAAGCTTTTAGTATTTCCTCTAGCAACTCGTCTCTCTCTAATTTTCTAATTAAAGATCTAGCATTATTGTGACTTGTAATATATGCAGGATCTCCTGAAAGTAAATATCCGATAATTTGATCAATGGGATTATATCCCTTTTCCTTTAGGGAATTGTAAACTGATAGCAATACTTCATCTGGTTCTACCCTTGTTTCTTTTGGTGGTTCAAACTTCATAGTTTCATTAAATCTTTCGTTCATCTTAACACCCCTATAAGTATTATACCACATTTTAGAAAAATTGAAATAATACTATTTATTTATTTGTTCTTTTATTAAACCCTTAACAAGTGAAAGAGCCTCATCTACTTTTTGGATGTCTTTACCACCAGCTTGTGCCATATCTGGCCTTCCGCCTCCGCCACCACCCGTTGCTTTAGCTACTTCCTTGATTATATTACCAGCAGAAATTCCTTTTGAGTTTAAATCCTTAGTTACCATAGATACAAATGATACTTTCTTATTCAATACTGATGCTAGTACTATGACAGCTGAATCAATCTTGCTTTTAATTTCATCACCTAAGTTTCTTAAGCCATCCATATCTAGGTCTTTTGATTTATATAATATTAGATTTATACCCTCAACAACTTCTTTTGTAGCTAATATTTCTTCAGCAATATTAGTTGATAGCTTGCTCTTTAATCTTTCTATTTCTTTATCCTTTTCCTTAAGTTCATCAGTTAATGTGTGTGCCTTTTCCAATAGATTTTGCTTATTGGTTTTTAATATATTACTTACTTCTTCTGCTTCTTTTTCTAACTCCATTAAATACTCGTATACACTTAATCCAGTAATTGCTTCAATTCTACGAACACCACTTGCAATTCCTGATTCGGAAACTATCTTAAACATTCCAATGTTTGATGTGTTTATTACATGAGTACCTCCACATAGCTCTTGACTATAGTCTCCCATTTTTATGATCCTTACATCATCTTCATACTTGTCTTCAAATAATCCGACTGCTCCCATTTCTTGAGCTTCTTTAAGTGACGTTTCTATAGTTACTACTTCTAGTGCTTCTAATATTTTTTCATTTACTATTCTTTCAATTCTGTTCAAATCTTGCCTTGATACGGATTCGAAATGTGTAAAGTCAAATCTCATTCTATTAGGAGCCACTAGTGAACCAGCTTGATTTACATGTTCTCCTAACACATCTTTTAATGCTTTATGAAGAATATGGGTTGCTGAGTGATTTCTTTTTGTAGCATTTCTGCTAGCTTCTTCAACAATAGCTAGAACTTTGTCTCCAACTCTAGCAACACCTTCGAGTACTTTTACATAATGAAGGGTAAGTCCATCTTTAGTCTTTTGAGTATCTAATACTTCCCCTTTAAAATTACTAGATTCTATCCTTCCAATATCTCCAACTTGACCACCTGACTCGCCATAAAATGGAGTTTCCTGCAGTAGAAAAATTCCTTCCTCACCTATCTTTAGTTCCTCAACCTTAGTATTCACATTAACAATTCCAATTAAATCTGTTACTAGATTTGTTGTTTCATAACCTTTGAATACTGTTTCAATCCCATCATATAAGTTGTCTTGTTGAGAGTTCCCCCATCCGCTATCTCCTTCATCTCTTGCTTGCCTAGCTCTTGATCTTTGCTCTTCCATATGTTCATTAAATTCATCTTCCTTTAAACTTAGACCTCTTTCTTCTAAGATTTCCTTTGTCAACTCTAATGGAAATCCAAAAGTATCATATAATTTAAAAGCCTTTTCCCCATCTAACTCTGTGCTATTGGTTTTATCCATATCTTCTATATACTGTTCCAAAATTGAGATACCTTGGTCAAGTGTTTCTTGAAACTTATCTTCTTCAGCCTTTATAATCTTTTTAATTTGATCTTCTCTTGTCAATAACTCTTTATATTCTACAGACCATGACTTAATAACTACACCAGCTATGTCTATTAGAAATTCATCATTAATTCCTAGTAATTTACCATGTCTTGCTGCCCTTCTAATCAACCTCCTAAGGACATAACCTCTTCCTTCATTACTTGGAAGAACACCGTCTGATACTAAGAAAGTTATTGCCCTAGAGTGATCTACAATTACTCTAACAGATACATCCTTTTCTACATCAGTGCCATATTTATAATTGCTGGCTTTTTCTACTTCTTTTAAAATATCATTAATTGCTCCAATTTCAAATATATTGTCTGCATTTTCAATTACAGTTGCAATTCTTTCTAGTCCCATACCTGTATCTATATTAGGATTTGGCAGTGGATGATATACTCCTTCTTCATCTTTATCAAATTGTGTAAAAACAAGATTCCAAACTTCTAGAAATCTATCGCAATCGCATCCTGGTTTACAATCAGGGCTACCGCAACCAAACTCAGGTCCCCTATCTACATGTATTTCAGAACATGGTCCAGACGGTCCTACCTCTAGTTCCCAAAAATTATCTTCCTTACCAAGTCTAACTATTCTTTCTTTTGGGACACCTATATTTTTATTCCAAATCTCATATGCTTCATCATCATCTAAGTATATTGTTATCCATAGCTTTTCAGAGTCTAATTCTAATCTTTCAGTAAGAAACTCCCAAGCCCATGAAATAGCTTCTTCCTTAAAATAGTCACCAAAGGAAAAGTTTCCAAGCATTTCAAAGAAAGTGGCATGTCTTGCAGTCTTTCCTACATTATCTATATCTCCTGTACGAATACACTTTTGACAAGTTGACATTCTTTTGCTTGGTGGTGTAGCTTCTCCTGTAAAATATCGTTTAAGTGGTGCCATACCTGCTCCCACTAGTAAAAGTGATTTATCATTCTTAGGCACAAGTGAAAAACTTGGTGCTATTAAATGCTCTTTTTCTCTAAAAAAATCTAAGAATTCTTTTCTAATTTCGTGTAATCCCATTTTTTTCATAAATACACCTCGTTATTTTTCTTCAATCTATATCTCCACTATAGGGAGTATCGCATTACTGATATTTTAATTTAAGATGAATATATTGTCAATTCTAAAATATCTACACTTACTATAACTAGCTAAAATAAAAGAAGGCATAATGCCTTCATTATTTCTTAATAGTTTTCAAGCTCTCCATGATGATCATCTTCTTCAAAATCGAAATCATCTAAGCCTTCTATTTTAATACCACTTTTCTTTGAATAATCAAGTAGTGCAGCCTTGATAGCTTGTTCAGCTAAAACTGAACAATGAACTTTTACTGGTGGTAGACCATCTAATGCTTCAACTACAGCTCTGTTTGTTAATGACATTGCTTCATCTACGGTCTTGCCTTTAATTAATTCTGTAGCTATACTTGATGAAGCTATTGCCGAACCACATCCAAAAGTTTGAAATTTAACATCTTCAATTATTCCATCTTCTATCTTTAAGAACATCTTCATAATGTCCCCACACTTTGCATTTCCAACTTGACCTACTCCGCTTGCATCTTCTAATTCTCCAACATTTCTTGGATTTTTGAAGTGTTCCATAACTTTTTCTGAATACATCATCTATTTTACCCCCGTTTTTCTTTCATTAAATAATGGTGACATATTTCTTAGTCTATCAACTATTTCAACTAATTTTCCTACCACATAATCTACCTCTTCTTCAGTATTGTAAATACCTAAAGATAGTCTTAAGGATCCATGAGCTATACCATGTGGCAATCCAATTGCTAATAATACATGAGATGGATCTAGTGAACCTGATGTACAAGCAGAACCACTTGATGCAGCTATGCCTTCCATATCAAGGCTTAATAATATGGATTCACCTTCTATAAATTCAAAGGAATAATTTACATTCCCAGGTAATCTTTTTGTCCTATGACCATTTAATCTAATATAATCAAGGTTTTCCTCTATTTTATTCATTAACCTATCTCTTAAATAAATTATTTTTTCATTCTTTTCATCTAAATTTTCATAGGCAAGTTCGATAGCTTTTCCTAATCCTACTATACCTTGAACATTTTCTGTGCCAGCTCTACGATTTCTTTCCTGTGCTCCACCTTCAATTAAATTATCTAATCTTAAACCTTTTTTAATATATAGGGCGCCTACACCCTTAGGTCCATAGATTTTATGTGCAGAAAGGGATAAAAGGTCTATATTCATTGCCTTCACATCTATTTTTATACTTCCTATGGCTTGAACAGCATCTGTATGAAAGATGATATTATTTTCTTTTGCTATTTTTCCGATTTCTTCAATTGGTTGAATTGTTCCAATCTCATTGTTAGCATACATTATAGTAATCAATATAGTATTATCAGTTATTGCTGCTTTAAGCTCTTCTAAATCTATTAGGCCATACTCATCCACATCCAAATAGGTAACTTCAAAACCATGTTTTTCTAGATATTGACAAGTGTGTAAAACTGCGTGATGTTCTATTTTTGAAGTAATTATATGATTGCCTTTCTCCTTATTTCTTAAAGCTACTCCTTTTATCGCCCAATTATCAGATTCTGAACCACCTGCAGTAAAGAAAATTTCATTTTTTTCTGCATTTAAGACTTTTGCTACTTGTTCTCTTGCTTTTTCTACTGCAACTCTAGATGTAGAACCTAATTCATAAATACTAGATGGATTCCCATAATTATCTGAAAAATAAGGGAGCATCTCGTCTAATACTTCCTTTCGTACTTTTGTTGTAGCAGCATTATCCATATATATATATTTTCTCATCATATGCCTCCTAATATTATTCAATATTTAAAGCTTGTTCAACCATATCCTGTAATGTAATTGAATCAACTACAGAATCTATGCTATCTTTTATTTTAACCATAACAAGTTTTGTAACACAGCTTTCTTCTTTAGAACAATCAGTCTCCTCTGTAACACAATGTGCTGGAGCCAGTGTACCTTCTAGACTTCTTAATATTTCGCCAACAGTGATATCTTTTGGCAATCTAGAGAGCATATACCCCCCTTGAGCACCTCTTACACTTTGTATAAGACCATCTTTTCTAAGATTAGAAAACAACTGTTCTAAATAGTTTTCAGAAAGACCTTGTTTTTCAGCAATATACTTTAAAGAAATTGGCTCATCACTATATTCTAAAGCAAGTTGATACATTGCCATTAAACCATATCTTCCTCTTGTTGACAACTTCATTTTACCACCTCTTTTAATCCCAACTATTTCACTGGGCTTTCCAAGATTAAGTATATTATACCCCAGTAAATTTGTCAACATTCAAAGGAAAAATATTTGAATATTATATTATTTTGCATAAAAAAAGAGCCTAGGCTCTTTTTATAAAACTCTTATCTCATCTACTCTCCTAATTGTGGTGGAAAAAAATCTGGAAATTCTACAGATTCAAAATTATCACATATATCTTCTGGGCTAAATTCCTCACATGGCGGCGGTGTAGGACAGTATCCAAAGGTTGGTATCAACAACTGTACAGTTCCTACAACCTTTATAATAATAAATACCCCTACTGTTATGTTCAATTCTCCTCCTGAAACTATAGGACATGACAATAATACAGATTGTGTCTCAACGACTATTCTAAAATCGAACTCATCTCTTGCATCTGGAATATATAGAATTACATCTTTAAATATATCTGGTAAAAAGAATTCTTTTTCTACATTTCCTTTTTCATCTAATACTTGAAATGGTATTCTAATTGTAAATTTTACCCTTCTAAAATCATCTCTGTTTTTAATATCGTTTACAATTAATGTATTTGGAACAATAAATCCAGGTCTAAATCTTACTCTGTCGAAGGAACATTCATCTATACTGTATTCTAAATCTGGGAAACACTCTCTTTGTTGGCAGCTGGCAAAGACTTTGTCAATGATTACACAGTCATTCTCTACGCATCTTATGACTCCCATTTGTTCAGCATCATATTTCTCAACCATAATAGATACACTCCCTTATAATATTTTCTTAGCTAATTACATATTATGTAGTGTAAATATAATTGTGATTGTTTTGGAGGGATTATAAATGAAATTTTTATTGGAATCAGATGGCACCTTGAAATACACAAAATCTTTAGATTATAGAGATGGAACATACTCAATTGTTGGACATAATGTACTTGTTTATGACTATATAATAAATGATAATAAATCTATTTGTTTAATCTACTTACAAAAAGACGGCTCTTTAATTTATAAGCTTATTCATAAAGAAAAAACAAACGAGTCGAAAATAAGTAATTTTGATATTCATTCTAATGTTTATAATAAAATATCAGTTTTAAACATTAATGATAAGTTAAATCTAATCTATTCATTCTACAATATAATAAACCCAAATGTTCATACAATACATCATATTATTCTAAATAATAATACAGAAAATAAGTATAATGTTATTAAATATGTCTCAAAAAATATAGCTAACTCATTTGTTGTAGACACTGATTCCAATAGTAATATTCACTTGTTTTATAATACTCTATCACAAAACTTTTCATATATTTACTACACATATTTTAATCCATATAAAAATCAATGGTTAACAAATCCTATGAGATTATCAAGTTCTGATAGTCACTGTGAATCTCCTGCTATATATGTAGATCATATGGACAATATTCATGGCCTATGGTGGGAAAAAATTCAAAATGATTACAAACTCAAATACAAAAGAATGAGTACATCAGGTACAGAAATGTACAAATGGAAAGAAATAGACATACCCTCTATTATTCAAGAGAAGACATTTGCAAAATTTTATGAAATTAATAACAATATTTATATTGATTGTTTGAATTATGTTTTAATATCAGATGATTTCGGGCTTAGCTGGATTAAGGATGAAAATGGAGTTGACATGAATGAGAGAGTTGGGGATGACCATATTACTACACTAGATGATTACAATCCTAATGAGGAAGACTATGAATCCCATACAAATAATGATACTTTAATAGATGAATCAGACCAAATCAAGTATGAATCTATCCTTTTAAATCAAGAAGAAATCTTGAGCAATCTAATAGAAATCAGAGATAAGCAAATAAAATTAGAATCAAAACTATTGGATATAGATAAGGCTTTGAAAGAACAAAGCAAGGGGATATTAAGAAAGTTTTTTCTATACTAGCCTAAAGAAGTTTTGTCTCTATTATTAAATTAATTAAAGAAACCTCCAATACAATAAATTATTGGAGGTTCTATCATATATTTCTTTTCTATTATTGAATGATGGTATTAATCGTTAATATCAAGCTTTACTCTCAATTTTTCTAACATATCCTTTGTCATTGCTTCTAAATCATATTTAGGATTCCAATCCCACTCTTCCCTAGCAGCTGAATCATCTAATGAGTTTGGCCATGAATCTGCTATTGCTTGCCTTTCAGGATCTACATCATAATACATTTCGAAATCAACTATATGCTTCTTTATTTCATTTGCTATTTCTTCAGGTTCAAAGCTCATTGCAGTTACATTAAATGCATTTCTATTTATTAATCTAGAAGGATCAGCTTCCATCAAATTAACAATTGCATCTAATGCATCTGGCATATACATCATATCCATTTTTGTTCCCTTAGCAATAAAGCTCGTATATTTCTTATATTTTAGTGCTTCATAATATATATGAACTGCATAATCTGTAGTTCCCCCGCCAGGAAGGCTTTCATATGAAATTAAACCTGGAAATCTAACTCCTCTAGTATCAACATTAAACTTTTTAAAATAATAATCACATAAAAGCTCCCCTGCAACCTTTGTCACCCCATACATTGTAGTTGGTCTTTGTATAGTGTTTTGTGGTGTATTGTCTTGTGGTGTAGATGGTCCAAATGCGCCGATTGAACTTGGAGTAAATATTTGCAAACGTTTTTCCCTTCCTAATTCAAGTACATTATATAATCCGTTCATATTAATATTCCAACAGCTAGTAGGATCTTTTTCTCCCTTTGCGGACAAGATAGCTGCTAGATTAATAATTGTATCTACTTTGTGCTTGTCAACTGCCTGGGCCATTTCTTTAATATCAATAACATCGACTATTTCAAATGGTCCACTTTCGATTAAAGCCTCATATCCTTCTTTAATCCTCCTATTAGTTGCAATTACGTTGTTTGTTCCATAGATTTCTCTAAGCTTTACTACAAGCTCTGAGCCGATTTGCCCTAATGCTCCTGTTACTAATATCTTTTCCATATATGTACACCTCCGAATTTATTATGAACTCCCTCAAAAAACGAGGATTACTTTGACTATATTATAACACATTTTTTATCTAATGAGTTCTTTTATTCTAATATTAACAATCTATTAATCAATCTTTAAACCATTGAAAAACTAGCATTTATTAGGTTCTAAGAGCAGATTTTTATATTTAAAAATTAGAGCTGGATTAATAAATCCAGCTCTAATGCAGCGTATTCTTAATAATATACCACTCCTAATGTTCTTGGACCTAAATGAGCACCAATTACTGGCCCTAAATCATCTATTGAAATGGTTGCCTCTGAAAACTTGCTTTCAAGTTCTGTTTTTAGTTTTTCTGCTACATCCATATTGGATATATGACAAATACTAATTTTTTGTACATTAGTAGGTATTTTGTTTATCATATATGACAATGCTTTATTAGTTCCTCTAACTTTTCCTATCAGCTTTAACTCACCATCTTGAAGCTCAATTATTGGTTTAATATTTAAAAGATTACCTACAGTTGAGCCTACGCTTGATAGCCTGCCACCCCTTCTCAAATATTCAAGGCTCCCAGTGGTAAGGAAAATATGCATCTCTTTTTTCTTTTTATTTAAATACTCTGCAATCTCTTGAGATGATTTGCCTTTGCTTGCTAATTCTAAGGCATCTTCTACTAAAAATCTTAAATTTGATGCAGATGTTTCTGAATCAATAATAGTAACTCTTTTGTCTCCTAACATATTCTTAGCTAGTAAGGCACTATTATATGTGCCGCTTAATTTAGAAGATAAAAGAATCGCTATTACTTCATTGCCTTCCTCTAAACACTCTTTAAACACATTATAGAACTCTCCAGTTGATGGTTGAGATGTTGTTGGAAACAATCTTGTTGTTTCTAACTTATGAAAAAATTCATCAAACTCACCTTTGAATCCTTCTGTATATGTTTCACCATCAAATACATAACTTAATGGCACAACTTTTATGTCGTTTAGCTCTACAAAGTCCTTAGAAATATAACTGGTACTGTCTGTTACAATTTTGATTTTATTCACTATATTCCTCCTAATACTATTTCTTTACTAAATAATAGTTCTATCTGCTAACAGATAGAACTATTATTACTTGAAGTAATTTATTTCACAACTATATTGTATATTTTGCCCATAATAAAAATTTCTTTTACTATGTTCTTGCCTTCTAAAAATTTAGATATGCTTGCATCTTTCAACGCTTTTTCTCTAATAATATCTTGCGAATCAGTTACATTAACGATTAATTTCCCTCTTACTTTTCCATTGACTTGGATTGGCATTTCTATTACTTCATCCTTAGTCCTTTCTTCATCATATTGTGGCCATTGTGCATTAAATAAATATCCCTCAAAGCCGACAACTTGCCATAACTCTTCTGTTATATGTGGAGCTACTGGATTTAATAATATTAAAAATGTTTCAAAGTCCTTTTTAGTAATTTTGCCATTGTTATTAAAATCATTTACTAATGTCATCAATGCGGCTATTCCTGTATTATATTTTAATGTTTCAAAGTCTTCTGATACTTTCTTAATTGTCTTATGAATATTAGATTCTAATTCTTTTGAATACTCATTCCCATCTACAATTATTTCTTGAAGTCTCCAAACTCTTTCTAGGAATCTTCTACAGCCCTTAACACCATTTTCAGACCAAGGAACTGATTTTTCAAAGTCTCCAATGAACATTTCATATGTTCTAAGTGTATCTGCACCATAATCTCTTACAATATCGTCAGGATTTACTACATTACCTCTTGATTTTGACATCTTTTCGTTATTGTCCCCTAGAATCATACCGTGGGAAGTTCTTTTTGCATAAGGTTCAGATGTTTTTACAATTCCCTCATCATAAAGGAATTTATGCCAAAACCTTGAATACAATAGATGGAGTGTAGTATGTTCCATGCCTCCGTTATACCAATCGATCGGCAACCAATAATCTAAAGCTTCCTTTGATGCCAAAGCATTATTATTATCTGGATCTATATATCTTAAAAAATACCATGAAGACCCTGCCCATTGAGGCATAGTATCAGTTTCTCTTTTTGCCTCTCCACCACATTTAGGACAAGTAGTATTTACCCAATCATCCATTTTAGCCAATGGAGACTCGCCTGTGTCAGTAGTCTCATAATTATCAACTTCAGGTAGCATTAAAGGTAACTCATCTTCAGCTAGTGGAACCCAACCACACTTATCACAATATACTAGTGGTATTGGCTCTCCCCAGTATCTCTGTCTAGAAAATACCCAATCTCTTAATTTATAGTTTACCTTTCTCTCACCTAATCCAATTTCTTGTAAATAGTCTGACATTTTATTAATGGCTTCTTTAACTTCTAAACCATTTAAAAATCCAGAATTCACTAATTCCCCTGAATCAGTATCAGTATAGGCTGCTTCTTCAATATTTCCGCCCCTAATAACCTCGATAATTGGTAAATTAAACTTCTTAGCAAATTCCCAGTCTCTAGTATCATGTCCTGGTACTGCCATAATAGCTCCTGTTCCATAGGTAATTAAAACATAATCTGAAATCCATATAGGAATTTCTTCTTTTGTTGCTGGATTAATTGCTCTTAATCCTTTTATTTCTACACCTGTCTTTTCCTTACTTAACTCAGTTCTTTCAAAGTCAGACTTCTTCATTACTTCTTCTCTATATGCAAGAACTTCATCAAGATTTTCTATTTTATCTTTATACTTATCTATAATAGAGTGCTCAACTGCTAAAACCATATATGTTGCTCCAAAAAGAGTGTCTGGTCTTGTTGTGTATACACGAAGCTTATCTTCAATACCTGGTACCGTAAAATCTATTTCCATACCATGAGATCTACCAATCCAGTTTTTTTGTTGGAGTTTTATCCTATCTAAATAATCAACTTCATCTAAATCGTTTATCAATCTTTCGGCATACTTTGTTATTTTTAACATCCATTGATTCTTGACCTTCCTAATTACTTCACCACCACAGCGTTCACAACTTCCATTAACTACCTCTTCATTAGCTAATCCAACTTTACATGATGTACACCAATTTATTGGCATTTCTTGCTTGTATGCTAATCCTTTTTCAAATAATTTTAAAAATATCCATTGGGTCCACTTATAATATGCAGGATCTGTAGTGTTTACTTCTCTTGACCAGTCAAAAGAAAATCCAATAGATTGAAGTTGTTTTTTGAATCTAGCAACATTGTTCTCTGTCACTATTTTAGGGTGAATCTTGTGCTTTATGGCATAATTTTCAGTTGGCAAACCAAAAGCATCCCATCCCATAGGGAATAGTACATTATACCCTTCTAATCTTCTTTTCCTAGCTACTATATCAAGTGCAGTATAAGGTCTTGGATGACCTACATGTAATCCTTCACCTGATGGATAAGGAAATTCAACTAAAGCATAGAACTTAGGCTTATCGCTACCATTATAGGCTTTAAAAGGCTCTTTTCCCTCCCATACTTCCTGCCACTTAGGTTCAATTTCACTTGGTTTATAATCTTTCATTTTTTACCTCCTAAATATTCCATTGATTAAAATCCAGCAGAGTCTACAGTTCTCGAAAGGCTACTCTCTTCGTATATACAAAAAACCTTCCATCCTGAACAAGGACGAAAGGTATATTTAGCTTTACCACTTTATTTTGCCACCATTACCTTTAACTAATTATTGTAATTTTTCTTCCTATCATCGTTTGTACTATTTCTTCAGAAATGAATTGCATAACAATTTCAGCATAAAGCCTATATGAACTTAAGTTCATTATAAATATTTTAATTATCTTTGTCAATTAATTTGCCTAATCTTTCTTTTATTACCTTTTCATACCCATTTTCAGAAGGTTCATAATATCTTACATTTTTAAATTCTCCAGGTAGATATTCTTGTTTTACAAAGCCAGCATCATAGTCATGAGGATATTTATACCCTTTACCATTACCTAACTTTTCTGCACCATAATACGCTGTAGATCTTAAATGTTTAGGAACATCTCCTATTCTATGATTATTTATATCGTCTATAGCCTTATTTATAGCCATATATGATTTATTACTTTTTGGTGCTGTAGCTACATAAATAGCAGCTTGGGCTAAAGGTATTCTGGCTTCTGGCATTCCTATTACATTTACTGCATTAAAGGCAGATACAGCAACTTGAATTGCATTAGGATCTGCATTTCCAACATCCTCTGATGCTGCGATAATTATTCTCCTTGCGATAAATTTCGGATCCTCCCCAGCCTTTATCATCTTTGCTAGCCAATATACTGTAGCATCTGGATCTGATCCTCTCATACTCTTAATAAATGCTGAAATAGTATCGTAGTGTTCATCTCCGCCTTTGTCATATTTAACAGTCTTTATCTGTATAGAATCTTTTATTTTTTCCAAATTTATTTCAATTATTCCATTAGGATCTGCTGGAGTAGATAGAACCCCTATTTCTAAAGAATTCAGCAAAATCCTTCCATCTCCTTCAGATACTGTAATTAAATAGTCTAATGCTTCTTTATCAAGATTAACATTATATTTACCAAGTCCTCGTTCTTTATCCTCTAATGCTCTATTTATCAATCCAATTAAATCATCTTTTTCCAATGACTCAAGAACTAAAACCATTGCTCTTGATAAAAGTGCCTTATTTACTTCAAAATAAGGGTTTTCTGTGGTAGCACCAATAAGTATTATAATTCCTCTTTCAACAAATGGTAATAAAGCATCTTGTTGAGATTTATTAAATCTATGGATTTCATCAATAAATAGAATAGTCCTCTTATTATATAATTTTAAAGATTCTTCAGCCCTTTCAATTACTTCTCTAATATCCTTAACTCCAGAAGTAACTGCAGATAGTTTTTCAAATCTCATATTAGTACTATTAGCAATTATCATGGCTAATGTAGTCTTTCCTGTTCCAGGGGGACCGTATAATATCATGGATGTTATACGATCAGCTTTGATAGATCTACTTAAAAATTTGTTTTCCCCTAATAAATGTTTTTGGCCAACGAACTCATCAAGGTTCCGGGGTCTCATTCTATCAGCTAAAGGTGCATTTCTTTTTAGTTTTTCTTCCATAGACATCGTGAATAAGTCCATATCTTCACCTACGATTCTCATTATTAAAACAATTATATCATACTATATAATTACTTTTTTGACATAGCTAGAAGTTGTAGCTCTTAATATGCTTACATACTCCATATTGAACTTTATTATATCACCAATCCTATATTCTATCTTACTATCGCTTCCATCTATAATTAGATGATCCGAACTACCTCCTAGTATTATTAAATCTTTATCAATAGGAAAGATCGTATCAAAATCAATATCTTGTTTCCCAATGGCACATATAATTCTCTTTCTCACTCCTCTATCTATGAAAGTAGGTATATTTCCAAAAGCATCTCGGCCAATTTTGCCTTGAGCTACTGAAGGTTTATCTTTTATTTCAACTATTTCAACTTCCAATGTAAAAGCATCATTATATGTGTTTGGTATTAACTGGTCATAAGCTGACTCTGTACCACGCATTAGGGAATCTCCAAGTCTTAAATTGTTTATCCCCTCTAAATTACCGTTTTTTAACAAGTGTAAGGAACTGGAATTCCCACCAGAAATAATTTCCAATTCAATTCCAAACTTATCATTAATTCTATCACCTATAACAACTAATCGATGCAGTAGTTCTTCATCAGGTATAAGCCCCCCATAACAGGTAAGATTAGTCCCTATCCCAGCTATTTCTATCCCCTTTAATCTTATTGTTTCTTCTACTGCTTGATAAACTTCCTCTTCAATAAAATAACCTTCACGAAGGTCTCCTAAATCAATCATTATGATTATTCTGTGAGTCTTGTTCAATTTAGTAGCTACTTCTGACAAGGCTTTTATTGTATCAACTTCCGAAACAAGTGAGATGTCTGCGTACTTTACTACATCTTCAGCCTCAGATATCATAGGTAATCTGGAAAGGATTTTGGGGACATTAAATTTTTCTAACTTTTTTAAATTTTGTATACGAGAATCCACTAAATATTTTACTCCACCTTCAACATAAGCATTTACTATCTCCTCTATAGCACAAAATCCTTTTGTTACTCCAGCTATTCCTATACCTTTTTCATTTGCCATATTTACAATTGTCTTTACATTTTGTAATACTTTTTTTGTATCCACTATGATTCTTGGATAATCCACAAATAGCCACCTTCCTTTTGTCACTCTACAAAGCCACACTTTAAAAAAACATTCTAATTATTACCTTCATCTAATATTTTTTTAAGTTCTTGCATAAATGAGTTTGAATCTTTAAATCTTCTATAAACTGATGCAAATCTAACATAAGCAACTTCATCTATATCCTTAAGCCTATTCATTACCATTTCACCAATTTCAACAGATGTTATTTCTTTTTCCATAGAATTGTATAAGGTCCTTTCAATGTCGTCTACGATTTCTTCTATAGTACTAATGGAAATTGGCCTTTTTTCACATGACTTCAAAATTCCATTAAATAGTTTGTTTCTATTGTATACTTCTCTATTGCCATCCCTTTTAACTACGAGCTTTGGGATTTCTTCAACTCTTTCATAAGTGGTAAACCTTTTAGCACATCTTATACATTCTCTTCTTCTTCTTATAGCTTGTCCCTCATCAGTTGGTCTTGAGTCCACCACCTTAGAATCGTGATATTCACAATACGGACATTTCATCTAATTCCCTCCTTTAATGGTACTAGCTCCACAAAATAAAGCTAATACAAAGTAATATTAGATAAAAGTTATCATAATTATTAAGCTTATTATATTATAAAAACACTAGCTATGGAAGGATAATTAGGGTTACATATT
>JAAYNS010000164.1 GCA_012520755.1 Tissierellia bacterium | reverse complement strand
TATATACCAATACATAAAAAGTAATAATACCCATAGGCTTTGCCTATGGGTATAGAATATTCTGAATATTTAGCCGGGTTATATTGGTTGTCCTGTTCTATAATATTCACGAACCAACTCTATAAATACTTTTGCAGCTTTTGATAAATACATATTAGGATTTGTAGCAACACATGAATGCCAGTATGCATATTTATTTTCATCTATTATATAGTAATCCGCTTCATAACTATCATAAAAGATTTTTATATACTGCATGGGCAATAGCATCACGCCAAAACCTGAACTTACTAATCTACGTGCTGTTTCATGATTTTTAAGAGTTAAAGACGGGGTTGGATTAATGCCAGCTATATTTAATATGATATCCGTTACTTGTCTTATCCTCTTATTCTTATCTAAAAATATAAAATTCTCATCCATAAATAAATTTAAATCTATTCTTGGGTATCTAAATTTGGTGTCATTTTTTTTATATTTTGATAAGGCATGATTGCATGGAGTCGCTATAACAAATGGATCTGTATATAAATTATCATACTTAATTGACTTTTCGTCTATTAATGGATGTTTGTGCATAAGTGCAAAATCAATTGTTCCATCATTAATTTGCTTTTCCAAATTAGTGCTATTTTCTTCTTTAATGTAGACTTCAATATTAGGAAATTTTTCTTTAAATTTTGGTAATAAAATGGGTAAAAGATATGTACCCATAAAATTAGTAATTCCAAATGTAAGTCTTCCTTTTTTCAAATCATTGACATAAGTCACTTCATTTGTAAAATCATTATAAATATTTAGAATTTCTGTAGCTGTCTTATAATACATTTCACCAGCGTATGTTAATTCCATTCCATTAGCATTCCTTAAAAAAAGAGGAGTACCAATCTTTTCTTCTATTTTTTGTAGTGCTTGACTTAATGAAGGTTGAGCTATGTATAATTTTTCCGCTGCTTTAGAAATACTTTTTTTATCTGCAATTGTTTTTACATATATTAATTCTCTATCATTCAATTAGATCCCTCCTATAGAAAAAACCTATGTTCACTATAGCAAAACAAGTATTAGACTATATCTTGTTAAAATTATACACTTAAAATAATAATTATTCAATGTTTAATATATTATCTCTTAAAATAGATAGAACGTTTACATAATTAATACAAACATTATTTGAGGGGGTTTAGTATGAATAAGATTCAAATGCAATATCCAATTGTTGAACTTGATGGAGATGAAATGACTAGGGTTATTTGGAGTTTAATAAAGGATAAACTTATTACTCCTTTTGTTGACTTGAAGACTGAGTATTATGATTTACATGTCAAAAACAGGGATAACACTGATGATAAGGTAACAATAGAAGCTGCTGAAGCCATTAGAAAACATAAAGTAGGAGTCAAGTGTGCTACAATTACTTCAAATAAAGCTAGACAAGAGGAATATAACTTAAAACAAATAACTAGAAGTCCCAATGGAACTATCAGAAAAATATTAGATGGTACTGTATTTAGAAAACCAATAATGATAAATACAATTAAACCTATTATTCCTACTTGGACTAAACCGATTACTATTGCCAGACATTCATATGGTGATTTATATTTATCAACTAATGCTTTAGTAAAGGCTGGTTCAAAAGCTGAAATTGTTATTACTGATCAAAATAATGTGGAAACTAGAATGACAATTAATGATTTTAAAGAAGATGGAATAGTCCAAGCTTATTTTAATTTAGATTCATCTATTTATAAATTTGCTGATACTTGTTTTAAAACTGCAATAGAGGAAAAAATGGATTTGTTATTCTCTGCCAAAGATACTGTGGCTAAAGAATATGATACAAGATTTAAAGATATATTCGAAAATTTGTATGAAGAAAAGTATAAATCCGAATTTGAAAATCTAGTTATTAAATTCTCATATACACTTATAGATGACGCTGTATCTAAAGCTATAAAATCAAATGGCGGTTTTTTATGGGCATGTAAAAATTATGATGGAGATGTAATGAGCGATATGGTAGCTACAGGATATGGTAGTTTGGCACTTATGACCTCTGTACTTGTTTCTCCTGAGGGTGCATATGAATATGAAGCTGCCCATGGCACTGTTAAAGCACACTACTATAGACATTTGAAAGGTGAAGAGACATCTACTAATCCTATAGCAATAATATTTGCTTGGTCTGGAGCATTACGCAAACGTGGTGAAATTGATGATAATAAGG
>JAAYNS010000163.1 GCA_012520755.1 Tissierellia bacterium | reverse complement strand
TGTACCACCATGCCCCAATTCAAAAATACCAGCCTTTCCGCTTTTCTTTGCACCTGTAAAAGCACCTCCAACATATCCAAACAACTCACTTTCAATCAATGTTGGAGGAATTGCAGCACAATTAATAGCTATAAAAGGTCTGTTTTTTCTACTTCCATAGTTATGTATACTCTGTACAAATAATTCTTTACCGACCCCAGAAGGTCCTTCAATTAGTATTGGTGAATCATATTTACTATATTTTTTAGCATTTTCAATACAATTCTCTATTTGATTACTCTTATGAACAATATTATCAAAATTATACTTTGCTATAAAACCTCTCTCTAAGAGCTTGACTCGAATGTTTTTTTCTAAGTTTTGAAGATATGTGATATTTTGGAACGTAATTACAGTTCCAATACTTTCATCATCTACAATTATTGGCACACTATTAAATGTATATTTTTCTTTTCTAATATCTATTATCTCACCTATTTTAGCAGTATCATTTACTATTAATTTTCTATATTTGTCGCCTACTATATCTCCTAACTTCTTACCTATTACTTCATTATTATTTAGGTTAAACATTTTCTGAGCAATGGAATTAAAAACTATAATTTTCTCGTCTTTATCAACTGAAATAATTCCATCATGAACTGAATCGATTAATGTAATGAGCTTCTCAGTTATTTCTTTCTCATATCTTAACCCTTCAAGAATCCTAATAGATTCTTCGATGGAAGAAATAATTGATTCTTCTCCAGAAGTAATCAAATGACTTTTACAGCCAAGTTGATTTGCAATTCTACAAACTATGCTATCTCCCACAAAAACTTCAATTCCATCAGTTATACATTGTTTGATTCTTTCTTCAACAATATCATCCTTTTCAATAATGTATTTTACGGCATTGGAACCCAATATCTCTTCTAAAACATCATATCCATAAATAACATTTTTATATCCTATTACACCTATCTTACCATCGTAATTATATACACCTTTGAAACTCCGGAGTATATCAAATGCTGTAAGTCTTATTTCTACAACTGGAACATTTATATTCTTCTTTATTAAGTTATACGTTCCACCCCTGGAAATGATTACTCTTGCACCTAATTCAACTGCATTTTGAGCTAAAGACATACCATGTTCCAAGTCTCCTAAAAATACTTCTACATTAGAAAAATTATGTTCTTCTATCAATCTAATAGATAGGTTATAAAGATCCATATAGGGTGCAATCACAACTATATTCTTCATTTGAAATATACCTCCTACTCCACGATCCATCAATCAAAAACACTAAAGTGTCAAAACTGAAGATCATAATATAAAAAATACTCTTCTATGATATTAACTGCATATATAAATCCTGAAAATACTAAGAGTAAAAAGTTGCAAAAAAGACTATTCCCTTTATCTCTCCTTAAATACCTTCTGCTATATCCTTCCTATAATATACTCCATCAAATCTAATCTTTTCGATATTCTTATATACATTTTCCCTTGCCTTATCTATTGTTTGTTCAAGGCTAGTTACAGAAAGGACTCTTCCCCCATTAGTAAGAAGTTTTCCTTCTTTGTATTTTGTTCCGTTATGAAATAGGATGATTGAATCATCTAGACCATCAATATTTATTTCATATCCCTTCTCGTAGGATCCAGGATAGCCTCTAGACGTTAAAACTACTGTCAC
>JAAYNS010000162.1 GCA_012520755.1 Tissierellia bacterium | reverse complement strand
GGGACTTAGAAAGCAAGGTAAAAAGTAATATCATTTATTTCAGTGTTAAGGAAAAATTAAACAAAGGAATATATGTAGATAATGAGTATATAATAGTAGATGACCAAATTAATAGAAAAGAATTGATGTCAATAAAGAAATTAAAAATTCTAGGAAGACATAATTTGGGAAATGCATTAGGCTGTATTGGAATAGCATTAGCTATGGGAATTCATGATGATATAATAGTAAAAACCTTAAAGAATTTTAATGGAGTAGAGCATAGGATAGAATTCGTTGCTAAAAAGAGAAATATATCTTTTTACAATGATTCAAAGGGAACCAATATCGATGCTAGTTTAAAAGCTATAGAATCTGTAAATCCACCAATAATTTTAATAGGAGGGGGATATGATAAAGGTCTTGATTTTGATGATCTTATTAAAGGTTTTGATACTAAGGTAAAGGCATTAGTTATCTTAGGTCAGACTAAAGAAAAAATCAAAAATGCTGCATTAAAAAATGGTTATACATCAATTTATGAGGTAAATACAATTAAAGATGCAGTAGATCTTTCATATGAAATTGCAGATGAGGGAGATAGTGTACTACTGTCACCAGCTTGTGCAAGTTGGGATATGTATAATAGTTTTGAAGAAAGAGGTAAGGATTTCAAAAAATGTGTTTTAAGATTATTGGAGTGATATAATGACGGAAAGCAAAAAGAAAGCAAAAAAAAAATCAGCAGATTTTATTTTACTAATAACTACAGTTTCACTAGTATTTATTGGAATAGTTATGGTCTTTAGTTCAAGTTGGCCAGAGAGTATGGAGAAGTATGGAAACGGATATTTTTTCTTAAAAAAACAGCTTATTTCAGCAATTATAGGTTTTGTTGCTATGGTGGCTACAATGAATATAAAGTATCATGTTTATAGAAGATTTGCTTTACCAATTTATATATTTGCTCTTTTGCTGGGCTGTCTGATATTTAGTCCATTAGGGATGGAAATTAAAGGAGCTACTAGATGGCTGGATTTTGGTTTTACCACATTTATGCCATCTGATGCAATAAAACTAGCTTCAATAATATTTTTTGCAAAATTCCTAACAAATAAGAAGGAGAAAATCGGCACATTCCTTCAAGGTACTATTCCTGCCTTATTGCTAATAGGTTTATCATGTATCCTAATACTGGTTCAGCCAGACTTAGGAACCACTGTAACATTAGCAGCTACATTAATAGCTATGTTTTATGTTGCAGGTGCCAGAGTTTTTCATCTATTAGGCATGGGTGTTGGAGCAGGATTCTTCTTATACTATGCAATAACTAGTGAAGGAAATGAGTATAGAATGGAACGTTGGACTACCTTCCGAGATCCCTTCTCAGATAAATTGGATAGTGGATGGCAAATAGTACAGTCTCTCTATGCACTTGGATCAGGTGGTATATTTGGTCTAGGCTTAGGGAAAAGTCGACAAAAGTTTTTTTATATTCCAGAAGCATACAATGATTTTATTTTTTCAATAATTGGGGAGGAATTGGGCTTATTAGGAACACTATTAGTTTTATTTTTGTTTCTTCTACTAATATGGAGAGGTGTTATCATAGCCATGAAAACAGAAGATTTATTTGGATGTTATTTAGCATCAGGAATTACAGCATTAATAGCAATCCAATCTCTCATTAATATTGCTGTAGTAACTTCATCAATACCTACAACAGGTATTACTTTACCGTTTATAAGCTATGGGGGTACTTCACTATTGTTTTATATGGCAGGTGTAGGAATATTGCTTAATATTTCTAGACATACGAAATAAGATATGAATTTAGGGGTGACATTTATGAAATACTTAATAACAGGTGGTGGTACTGGTGGCCATATTTATCCAGCTTTGGCTATAGCAAGTGAGATAAAAAGAATTAATGATGATGCTGATATATTATATGTAGGAACAAAAGATGGTTTAGAATCAAAATTAGTTCCTAAAGAAGGATACACTTTTAAAACTATAAGAGTAAAAGGAATGCCTAGAAAATTAAACAAATCATCTTTAATAGCCTTTCGGGAGCTACTGTATGGCCTTAGTGATGCTAAAAGGATTATAAAAGAGTATAAACCAGATATAGTAATTGGTACAGGAGGTTATGTAAGTGGTCCTCTTGTTCTGATGGCGAAAATTTTAAAAATACCAACACTGATACATGAACAAAATGCTCTTCCAGGAATTACAAACAGAATTCTATCTAGATATGTGGATAAAGTAGCCATTACTTTTGATGAAGCTATAAAATATTTTAAATACCCTGAAAAAGTTGTTAATACTGGCAATCCAATTAGGTATGAATTTTTACAAGTAGATAAGGCCACTGCATATAATTTATTAGATATTAATCCTAATGAAACTTTTATATTTTCTTTTGGTGGTAGTGGGGGGCAAAAAAAATTAAATGAGTCTATGTATGAGATAATTAAGTATTATAATAGCAAAAACAAGATGGAGCTTCAATTGATACATGTTACTGGCACTAGATTTTATGATGATTTTATTAATAAACTAAATAAAGATGGGATTGTTTTAAAGCCTTATATAAGAGTATTGCCATATTTTTATGATATGCCGGAAGTGTTGAATATTGCTGATATAGTAATTACTAGTGCTGGGGCTATAACTTTGGCTGAAATTTCAGCAGTAGGTGTAGCAAGTATCTTAGTACCAAAAGCTTACACAGCTGAAAATCATCAAGAATACAATGCTAGAACTTTTGAAAATAATGGAGCAAGTCTGATGATACTTGAAAAAGATTTAAACTATGTAAAATTAAAGGACAGCATAGAGGAGTTAATTAATGATAGAGTGAGATTAAATAAAATGGCTATAAACAGTAAAAAAATGGGAAAAACCAACGCTTCAAAATTAATTGTAGCAGAAATAAATAAGCTAATTTAAAAGGAGTAACGCCTATTTTTCTATTGCATAATATATTGATATAGTGCAATGGAGGTGGGTTAATGGAAAAGTATATTATAAATGGCGGTTATAAATTAACCGGAGAAATGAATATACAAGGTGCAAAAAACTCTGTTCTACCAATATTAGCAGCTACTGTGATATCAGGAAAAACTAGTTATATTTCAAATATTCCAAAATTAAGAGATGTAGAAGTAATGGTTAAAATCCTCTCTTCTTTAGGTGCTAATGTATCATTGGATAATGATATAATGATTATTGACTCTTCAACTGTAAACAAGATTGAGGTGCCAGAAGAACTTGTTAGGGAAATGAGATCATCGATAATAATTATGGGTGCAATGTTAGCTAGATTTGGTGAGGTATTAATTGCTTTTCCAGGTGGATGCGAACTAGGACCAAGGCCTATAGATTTGCATTTAAAAGCTTTAAGGCAAATGGGAGCAATTATTGAAGAGTCTCATGGTTTTTTGAATTGCAAAACAAAAGGATTAAAGGGATGTGAAATTCAGCTGGACTATCCTTCGGTTGGCGCAACAGAAAATATTATGTTGGCTGCTACAACTGCAAAAGGAGTTACTACTATACGCAATGCAGCTAGAGAACCTGAAATCATTGATTTACAGAATTACTTAAATGAAACGGGAGCAAAGGTATTTGGTGCAGGTACTAGTATAATAACAATAGAAGGAGTAGAAGAATTAGATAGTTGTACTCACAGGATTATACCTGATAGAATAGTGGCAGGAACATATATGATAGCTACAGCCATAACAAAGGGTGAGTTAGTATTGAAAGATATTGTTACAGATCATCTATTGAGTATAATATCTAAATTGAGGGAAGTTGGCGTTGAAGTACATGCTAATGGTAACTCCTTAAAAGTAATTGGGCCTGATAAAATACATGCTATAGAAATGCTCCAAACACTACCATATCCAGGATTCCCTACGGATATGCAAGCACAATTTATGACTTTGTTATCCATAGCAAATGGAACAAGCATTGTCAATGAAACAATTTTTGAAAATAGATTTAAGCATGCAGAAGAACTCAATAGGATGGGAGCATGTATAAAGACTTTTGGCAAAGTTGCTGTAGTTAAAGGGGTTAAGGAGTTAACTGGGGCAAGGGTTACAGCAAAGGATCTTCGTGGCGGGGCTTCACTGGTATTAGCTGGATTAGTGGCTAAAGGGACAACTGAAATCGAAAATATTTATCACGTAAATAGAGGATACGAAAAAATGAGTGAAAATCTTAATAAACTTGGAGCAAAAATAAAGGTAGTGGATTAGCGGCTTTTTGCTGCTAAATGAGAATGGGACAAGTTTTGGAGTGATGAACGTGAAAAAAATGACTCGAGTTGAAAGAAAAAAGAGAAGAAAAAAGATATTATTTAGAATTTTTTTATTAATTATTTTGGTAATTATTGCAACTATATTTGCATTTAATTCCAAATATTTTAATATTGATTATATAATTGTTGAAGGTAACGACAAATTAGATTATGATTATATTGTTAACACTTCTTTAATAGATGAAGGAGAAAATATTTTTAGGGTTAAAACTTCAGATGCAGAAAAATTATTGAATAAGTTGTCTTATATAAAAAATGTATCTGTTAAAAGAAAGCTTCCAAATACAATATATATAAGTGTAGATGAAAGGAATCTAGCATATCAATTTAGAATTCTATCTACATATGTATTATTGGATGAGGAAGGTTATCTATTAGAATTGTCTAATGAACAAATTGATGATATACCTATGTTTGTGGGATTTGAATTAACTGATATAAAAGTAGGAGAGAGCATTTTCAGTAATGATAAAAATACTATACTATATGATTTTTTCTTAAATGATGAAGTTTATAATACTATTATGAAAATGTCATTAATTACATATAATGAAAATGATAATAATATTAATATAGAATTAAATAATGGTATTGGTGTTGCCTTTGGACCATTAGATAATGTAAAATATAAGATAAGGTTGTTAGATAAAATATTATTAGATATTGAAAAAAAACAAATAAAGTGTAAAATGATAATAATGAATAAAGGAGATAATCCTATTTTAGTAACAGATGATTAATAGGAGGGATAAAATGAAGAAAACTCGGAATATCTTGGCTTTAACACTATTGTCTGTTTTCCTAGGAATGATTTTATCCATCCAGTTTAAAACAATTAGTAAGTCTGTAGGCGAAGGTGTTTTACCAACCCAAAGAGCACAGCAATTAGCAATAGAATTGAAGAGGGCTCAACAAGAAAAGGAAACCCAATCTAACAGGATTAAAGAACTGGAAAGTAAGATAGAACAGTATGAAAAGGGTGGTATTGAAAATAATGTATATGCTGAAAACTTATATAATGATGCTATGAAATATAGAGCTTTAGCAGGATATACAGACTTAGTAGGACCAGGTATATTGTTGGAAATACACGATCCACCAGTAGATGTTCAATATGGAATTGGCTATAGTATAGTTGATGAATTGGATTTAATCCTTCAAGTGATAAGTGTTTTAAATGCAGCAGATGCAGAAGCTATTTCAATTAATGACCAAAGATATACATCTCATACAGAAATAGTTAGAGCTGGTAATCACATAGAAATAAATGGTGTTTCTACAAACTCACCTATAATAATTAAAGCAATAGGAAATGCAGACACTTTAGAATCAGCATTAGCTATAAGGGAAGGAATTGTATGGCAATTAAGAAATTATGATTATATTGTTCATCTAACTCAGGACAAAAATATTACTATCCCAAAATATAGAAAAGTAAACGAGTTTATTTATTCTAGTCCTGTTGAAGAAAACGTAAATTGATTGGAGGGCTTTAGTGAAAAATAAGAATCCAAAAATCATTTTATCAGTATTTAGTATCTTAGTAGGAGTATTGCTTGCAAGTCAAATAAAACTACAGGTTGAGTTAATAGTTCCAGTAACAATTAGATCATTACAAGAGACACAAAATGAAATTAATCAAATAAACAATGAAATTATTGAATTAAATAATATAGTAATGCAAAAGGAAGAAGAACTGAAGGTTTTAGAGGGTATTTTAGAAGATGATAGGAAAATAGAAGATATTTTATTAGAAGATTTAAAATACAATATGGCCATTTTTGGTAAAACTCCATTAGAAGGTCCTGGTATTGAAATTGTAATGTATGATAATATAGATACTATAATAGAAGGCTTTGATATTAATGATTATATAATTCATGATGTTGATATTTTAAATGTATTGAACGATTTAAAAATTGCAGGAGCTGAGGCAATTAGTATTAATGATCAAAGAGTAATTTCTACATCTGAAATCAAATGTGGAGGTCCTATTATAAGAATTAATGGGAGAAGCATAGCCACACCATTTGTAATAAAGGCCATTGGTGATCCTAAATTGTTAATGGCTTCAGTAAATGCTCCAGGAACATATGGTGATACCTTAAGATCAGTTTTCGCTATAGGTTTTGAACCTGAAGCAAAAGATAAGGTCGCAATACCTGCTTATGCAGGGAATTTTAGTTATAAATATGCAAAATCAGTAGAAGAGGGTGATTAATTGTTTTTTGCACTTATAGGTATATTAATAGGGGCAGTTATTGGTTTCTTATTACCCTATACTTACAATAGCGCATATTCATTATATGTTTCGGTAGCAATATTAGCCTGCTTAGATTCAATTTTTGGTGGTATTAGAGCGAATCTAGAAAACAATTTTAGCATACAAATATTCTTATCTGGATTTTTTGGAAATTCCGTATTGGCTGCCTTTTTAGCATATATAGGTGATCAACTAGGAGTACCATTGTACTATGCTGCAATTGTTACATTTGGTGGTCGAATATTTGACAACTTTGCTGCAATAAGGCGAATTTGGCTACGAAAAAGAAAATCCAATGAATAAATATAGATTATTACACAAACTGATGAGGGGGAGAATAAATGTTTGATTTTGATATTGATGTAGATCAATTCGCTAAAATTAAAGTTATAGGAGTTGGTGGTGGGGGAAGTAATGCTGTAAATAGAATGATTGAATCTGGAGTTAGAGGTATTGATTTTGTAGCGTTGAATACAGATAGACAAGCTTTATATTCTTCTAGGGCAGAAACTAAAATACAAATAGGAGAAAAGCTTACCAAAGGACTAGGTGCTGGAGCTAATCCTGAAATTGGAACTAAGGCTGCAGAAGAAAATAGGAATGACATAATGGAAATTATTTCAGGAGCTGACATGGTGTTTATAACAGCTGGCATGGGTGGTGGTACTGGTACAGGTGCTGCTCCAATTGTTGCTGAAATAGCAAAAGAATTAGGCATACTTACAGTTGGCGTTGTTACTAAGCCATTTACTTTTGAAGGTAAAAAAAGACTTCTTCAAGCAGAAAAAGGTGTTGAGGAGTTAAAGAATAAAGTTGATACATTAGTCACTATCCCTAATGATAGATTGTTACAAGTCGCAGATAAAAAAACTACAATGGCACAAGCTTTTTTAATGGCTGATGAAGTGCTACAAAATGGTATTCAAGGTATCTCAGATTTAATTTCTGTACCAAATCTAATAAATTTAGATTTTGCTGACGTTAAGACTATAATGTCATGTAAGGGTATTGCTCATATGGGTATAGGACTAGCTTCAGGTGATAGTAGGGCATCTGATGCTGCTAAACTGGCTATTAAAAGCCCATTATTAGAAACATCAATTGATGGAGCAAAATCAGTTCTATTGAATATTACAGGTGGCTCAGATTTAGGTATATTTGAAGTAAATGAAGCAGCGGACTTAATTAGACAATCTGTAGATCAAGATGCAAATATTATATTTGGTGCTGGTATTGATGAGAGTCTTGGCGATACCATTAAAATAACTGTTATTGCAACTGGATTTGAGGAAATGTCAGAAAAAGACAAGGTAAAAAAGAAAAGACTAAATCCTAATGACAATCAATCAGGTGATAATTCAGATCTAGATATAGATGAAGATTTAGACATACCAATATTTTTAAGAAGAAGAGATAGAAAGTAATAGAATTAATGTAGAAAAACGTATCTTATTGTAAAGATACGTTTTTTTTTATTATGACAAACCGACATGATTTTTAAATGTGTTAATTTATAATAGAGTTTAAAGAATGAAAATAATTAAACACTATTGAAGTCATACCTGTGAAGATACTAGTAGAGCTCAAATTTGAAAAGGTAGGAGAAGTTTTTGTATATAGTTGTGGAATATTTATTAATTGAAAACTTCATTATTAATCTATTAATTTTCTATTTAACTAAAGTAGTAGTTAAATCTGATGTTAAAATGAAAAAGATTATTATAGGTTCTGCTTTGGCATCACTTTATTCATTGGTATTTTTTTTCCCAAAGACAATATTTCTAACAAGACCTTTATTTAAGTTATTATTTTCAGTCCTATTTATTAGGATAATATTTGATTATGTAAACTTAAAAGTATTTATGAAGGAATTAATTGCATTTTATATTATTTCCTTTTTATTTGCTGGTGCAACTATAGGAGTGTTTTATTCATTTAGTAATGCTATGGGTAGATGGAATATTAAGATTGATGCACTAAATGAGTTTCCAATTAAATACCTAATAGCTGGTGTTCTAATAAGCTTAATAGGTGGAAAACTAATATTTGAATACTATCATCAAAAGATAATAAGAGATAAGTTCATTGCTACAGTATCAATATCATTTAAAGAACAAAAAGTAAAAATAAAGGCATTACTAGATACTGGAAATTCCCTAGTGGCACCAATTACTAATGAAAAAGTTATAGTTGTTGAGTATGAGAAACTAAGACCAATACTACCATTATTGGTAAAAGAACTAATAGATGCAAATGAAGAGAATAATTATAAATTGGCAGAAAAACTATTAGAAGAATTAAAAAAGGAAATTAGGCTAAGGATGATACCCTTTAACTCTATAGGCAAGAGTGGAATAATATTTGGTTTTACTCCTGATTATATTGGGATAAGTTACATGGGCAAAGAATACATAAGAAAGGATATCATCATAGGTATTTTTTCAGGATCTCTTGAAAATGAGATGGGATATAGTGGATTAATGCATTATGAATTAATTAATGGGGGAGTCGAACATGAATACGTTGAAGTACAGGATTAAACTAGTAATTTATAAAATTCTAAAAAAATATGATTTACTAAAGAGAATAGATTATATAGGAACTGGAGAATCCTTACCACCTCCATTAAAACCTGAAGAAGAATTATTTTATTTAAAAAATCTTAAAAAAGATGAGTCTATTAAAGGAATTTTAATAGAAAGAAACCTTAGATTAGTAGTTTATATTGCTAGAAAATTTGATAATACTAAGGTGTCGATTGAAGACTTGATATCCATTGGCACCATAGGACTTATAAAGGCAGTCAACACATTTGATCCAGACAAAAAAATAAAGCTAGCAACCTATGCTTCAAAATGTATAGAAAATGAAATATTAATGTATTTAAGGAAAAATAGCAAACTAAAAAATGAGATCTCCTTTGATGAACCCCTTAATACGGATTGGGATGGAAATGAGTTATTACTTTCAGACATACTAGGTACAGAAGGAGATGTGGTTTCAAAAAATTTAGAAGAACAAGTCAATAAGACATTATTGACAGAAGCGATTGAGAAGTTGTCAATGAGAGAAAGGACTATTGTAGAACTTAGATATGGATTGCCAAATGGCCTAGAAAAAACTCAAAAAGAAGTAGCAGATATTTTAGGTATATCACAATCATATATTTCTAGATTAGAAAAAAGAATAATTAAAAGGTTACGTAAAGAAATGGGTAAACTACTATAAAAAAGATATTAAGCTTATAATATCTTTTTTTCTTTTTATATTATAATTGGACAAATAGTATTGAGTATAAAATTGTTTATGAAGGAAATAATTTTAATGAAAGGGGAAGTTAAAATGAAAGGATGAATACAATGCATATATCCAAGGTTGAGATCTGTGGAGTTAACACAGCGAAACTACCTGTTCTTACCCATGAAGAAATGCAAGAATTATTTGTTAAAATAAAAGCTGGAGATATGGAAGCTAGAGAAAAGTTTATTCAAGGCAATTTAAGACTAGTATTAAGTATTATTCAAAGGTTTAATAGAAGAGGAGAACCTGTAGATGATCTATTTCAAGTTGGATGTATAGGATTAATAAAATCAATTGATAATTTTGATTTAAGTCAAAATGTAAAATTTTCAACATATGCGGTTCCAATGATAATTGGAGAGATAAGAAGGTATTTACGAGACAATAATTCAATAAGAGTAAGTAGGTCATTAAGAGATACAGCTTATAAAGCTTTGCAAGCTAGAGATTCCTATGTTCATAAGCATTCAAAGGAACCCACAGTTACTGAAATAGCAAAAATCCTGGAAATTCCTAAAGAGGATGTTGTATTTGCCCTAGAAGCTATACAAGAACCTATATCATTATTTGAACCAATTTACCACGATAGCGGTGACGCAATTTATGTAGTAGATCAAGTCAAAGATGAAAAAGCAGATGATGAGGTATGGCTTAGGGACATAAGTTTAAAAGAAGCCATGAGAAAACTAAATAATCGAGAAAAGGAAATCTTAAATTTACGTTTTTTTGAGGGCAAGACTCAGATGGAAGTTGCAAATGAAATAGGTATTTCTCAAGCTCAAGTTTCTAGACTTGAGAAAAATGCTCTGAGGCAAATGAGAAAATATGTTTAATACATTCCCACTAAATTAATGTAATAATTATAGATATAAAGCTATATATCTATACTAATAAAACATTAAAAGAGGTGGGACTATGTTAAAATTATCTGAGATGCAAGAAAAGGAAGTTATTAATGTTCTTAGTGGTGAAAGATTAGGATATATATATGATTTTGAGATAGACTTGGACAAAGGCACAGTAACAGGTATAATATTACCTAGTGACAATAAAGTAGTAAGTTTTTTCTCAAAATCAACAGATATATTTATTGAATGGAATAAGATAATAAAAATAGGTACTGATATAATACTTGTAAATCTTAAAGATCAATAATTCTTTAATATGTAACCCTAATTATCCTTCCATAGCTAGTGTTTTTATAATATAATAAGCTTAATAATTATGATAACTTTTATCTAATATTACTTTGTATTAGCTTTATTTTGTGGAGCTAGTACCATTAAAG
>JAAYNS010000161.1 GCA_012520755.1 Tissierellia bacterium | reverse complement strand
TTTACCTATGAGCCCATTGTAGAATCCTTTATATAAATACATTAATCCCTTTCCACCAGAGTCTACTACTCCTGCTTGTTTTAATACTGGTAGCATTTCTGGCGTTCGTTCTAAAACATCATCTCCATGTTGAATAATTTTTTCTAAAAAATCAACTATGTTTTTTTCCTCATTACTATGCTTAAGGGCAAATTCTGCACATTCTCTAGCAACTGTTAGGATTGTGCCCTCTGTTGGCTTCATAACTGCATTATAAGCAGTATCTGAAGCTTTCTTAAGTCCCTCTGCAAAAGTTTTTATATCTATTATCTCTTTTCCCTTTAATCCATTTGCAAATCCTCTAAATAGCTGTGACAATATAACTCCAGAATTACCTCTAGCCCCCATTAATGATCCTTGGCTTGTAGCTAGAGCTATTTTATAAACATCATTATCAGTTACACTTAATCCCTTTGTAACTGCTGATTCTACAGTTAAGCACATATTAGTGCCCGTATCTCCATCAGGAACTGGGAAAACATTTAGGGAGTTTACCTCCTCTTTATTAATTTCCAGGAGTTTTGCAGCACTATTTAGTGCTTTTCTAAACAATACTCCATCAATTTTTTCTAAATACAAGTGTAGTACCTCCTTAAATTACTTTCCTACTCTGATTCCTTGGACAATTACATTAATGTGTCCGATTTTTATTCCAGTAAACTTTTCAACATTAAATTTTACCTTTTCAATAATGTTATCAGCAACAACTGATATTTTTACTCCATACTCTAATATAACATGTAAATTAATAGTTAGTAATTCATCTTTAATAAAAACCTTGATTCCTTTTTCAAGATAATCTGTTTTCAAAAGTTCATATAATCCATCAGTTACGTTTTTAGATGCCATTCCTACTATACCGTAACTTTCCATAGCAGAAATACCAGCTATTCTAGCTATTACGTTTTCGTCTATACTAATGATTCCTAATTCAGAATTTATTTTGGCTGGCATGTATTTACCTCCTTGCATTTTATATCACTATCAGTATTTTACAATACTAACTCTAAATCTTCAACCAAAAACAATCTTATTATTATTTATATAATACATTATAGTTGCAATTTTGTACATATTTATGTTAAAATAAAATGTGCGTTTAAAGTGGAGTGATACTTATCATTTATACAATGAAAGTATAAGGAGGTGTTTTTAATGGCAAAGGTATGTGAAGTTTGTGGAAAAGGAAAAGTATTTGGAAACAAAGTTACTTTCTCAAATAAAAAGATTTCTAGAAGTTGGTCACCAAACATTAGAAAAGTTAGAGCTGTAGTTAATGGAGCAGTAAAAAGGGTTAATGTTTGTACAAGATGTTTAAGATCTGGTTATGTTGAAAGAGCTTTGTAGGATCAATATGCTTAAAATTTAAATAAGGCTTCCATTTATTTAGTGAAATGGTAAGCCTTATTTTAAGTTAATCAATAAAAATCCCATAATAATTAAAATTATTCCTATTATGGCTAAAATAAATTTATATGGTGTCACGCTAATCAATATAATGAACCCAATTACTCCAAGAGATATTCCTATTATTTTTTTATATTTTGAATGAATTTTTTTCATGTTTTTTCTCATAATAACACTTCCTTTGTAATATTCTATTCAAGGAAGTGAATATGGTTACTGGAATTTAATCTTTTGCTTCAATTATTATAGCCTCACCTTTTTTTATCCTAATAATGCCTTGTTCACCTATTATTTTATTGCTAATTCCAAGGGTGCTACCAAATGGAATTCCTTCGTTCTTTAAAGGATAATAAAACCCTTCAAGGCTTACTATAACTCCATCAGTTGATATAGGAATGATAGAGATATAGTATCCATCTTTCTTAGTTAGTTTTATCTTATTATTAACTAAGTATATTATGTTGTTATTGTTTACTATTTTGCCAACAGCATTATAGGGCAATAGGTTTCTTAATAAAAACATATTTGCCAATGTGTGATCAATTCTGCTGCCTGTTGCTCCAATTAATGTAATGTTCTTATATCCTTTTTCTAGCATAAATTTAAGTGCTAACTCAGTATCCGTTTCATTCTTTTCAATTGGAAATCTATACATAGGGATATTTAGTTTATGTACAAGTTTTAAAGATTCCTTACTTATAGAATCGAAATCACCTATTATAGCATCTGGAGTAATGCCTAGAAATTGAGCATGTCTTAATCCACCATCTGCACAGAGAATATAATCATAATCATTAACAATTTCTATAAAACTTTCATAATTTTCAATATCTCCGCTTGAAATAATTAAGCCTTTCAAAATTAACACTACTTTCTATCTATTAGTAATCAAATTATTTAGGGGTTTCCAGATTAATGATATTACTATTATCGAAATAATTAATTCAGGGATTAAATAACTGGCATTATAAAGTATTGAGTAAATCCATGGGTTTTGTGTACCTGCGTATTCAGCAAAGAAAATTACCCCTGAGAGTACATGTGAAAACAATCTTCCACCTATAGCTATTATAGTACCAATTATAGATTTTGCAAAGTAATAATTCTTTACTTCCTTTGCATAACTTATTCCTGCTATTCCAAGTATACCATAGGCAATAATATAGTCTAACAAAAATTGGAGAGGGTGATAAAAAAATGGGTTGAAAATAAAATCCAATAATCCATATATTGAACCTAAGATTATGCCGGGTCCAATTCCCCATTTAATTGCATAAAGTAAAATTGGAATCATACTACCAGCTGAAACACTACCACCATTTGGAGCTTGATATATCCTTATTGAATTTAGTAATATCGCTAAAGCTAACATCATTCCGCCTTCAGATAACATTTTAACATTAAATCTCTTATTCATTTTATTACCTCCATGATCAATTTCTCTAAAAAAATAAACCCACTCCGCTTTAGGAATGGGTATTATTATACAAACTAACATCCACACTTCCCTCCGCTAGTATTATCTAGTTCAGGTTGTAAGGGTCAAGTAAAAACTTTCTCAGCATAAAGCTCCCCTAGTGTAAAATACATTATTAATTTTTCATAGTATAGCATATTAAAGATTATTTTACAAATAAATCTTTAAAGTCCTGTGTTCTTTTTCTTATGTCATTTGCTTCAAAAATTGCAGATCCAGCCACCAAAATGTCAACACCTAAATTAGAAAGCTGTAATGCATTATCTAATTTAACTCCCCCATCTATTTCTAGTAATATGCTTAAATCCTTTTCGTCAATCATTTTTCTTGTTTTGAGTATTTTATCAATCATTGAATTAATAAATGACTGGCCACCAAAACCAGGATTTACTGTCATTATTAATATTAAATCTAAATCATCTAAAACATATTCGATCAAGCTTAAAGGTGACGCAGGATTTAGAGAAACTCCTGCTTTTATTCCATAAGACTTAATCTCTTGAATAGTTCTATGAAGATGTGTGGTGGCTTCGGCATGCACAGTTAAAATATCAGCACCTGCATCTACGAAATCCTTTATATATCGTTCAGGTTTATCTATCATTAGATGAACGTCAAATGGTATTGATGTAATTTTTCTCAAGTCTTTTATTAGAGGAGGACCAAAAGTTATATTTGGAACAAAATTTCCATCCATTACATCTAGATGTAAATAATCTGCTCCTCCTTTTTCAATCTCTTTTATTTCATTATATAGGTTTGCAAAGTTTGCAGACAATAATGATGGTGCTATATAAGCCATCTAATACCTCCTTTTATTTCTGATTTCATTTAGTACTAGAATATAATTTTCATATCTTTCTTTGTTTATTTGGCCATTAGCTACATAGTTTTTGACAATACAATTAGGCTCTTTATCATGCAAACAGCTTTGGAACCTACATCCTGCTCCATACTTATATATCTCTATAAAGTATTTTCTTACTTCAATTGCTTCCTCAATGAAATTTAGTTCTAATGAACTAAATCCTGGTGTATCCAGTACAAAGGTATTATCATCCAACTCAAAAAACTCAACACTCCTAGTAGTATGTTTTCCCCTTAATGATTTGGAACTAATGTCCCCTGTTTTACGATTTAGTTCAGGATTCAAATTATTAAGCAATGATGATTTTCCAACTCCTGAAGGACCAGAAAAAACAGTTGTATGTCCTTTTAACCCATCTTTTAGCTCATTTATTCCCATATTTAGTTTATTGCTTGTAAGAATTACTCTATATCCTATTTGTTCGTAAATAGCCTTGAAATCTTCTCCTAAACTCTTATCTAAATCTGACTTGTTAAAACAAATAACAATATTCAAATCATTATGTTCTACCATCATAAGATATTTATCAAGAAGTAAAGTATTAATATTTGGTTTCTTAATACTCATTACAATTACAGCTTGACTAATATTAGCTACAGGAGGCCTTATTAATTCGTTTTTTCTTGTCAAGATTTCTTCTATATATCCAGTATTATCTTCTTCACTAATTCTTAACTTAACATTATCACCAACTAATGGTGTTAAGTCTTTTTCTCTAAATATTCCTCTAGCCCTACATTCGATTATACCTTGGTGAGTTTTAACATAATAAAACCCACCAATTCCTTTTATTATCTTACCTTCTATCATATGTTCACCTTACTAGTTTTCTGGTGGATATCTGCCTTGAAATATACCATCATAGAATACATCATATTGTGCTCCTTCTTTTCCATATAAAATATGAGTATATGCTCCATCACTTAGTTTAAGATTTTTATTAAAGACCTCTGTCTGTTCACCATCTTGTACCCTAATAATTCTTATATTTGTTTCTTCTTTGTCTGGTAATGGGGTTAAAGTAATTGGAGTAGGAATTTCAACATCAGTAGGCACTTCTGGAGGTCCAGAGCTAATGTACAAATCTACATATGTTCCTGATTCCAAAGTGGTGCCGGCTATATATGATTGCCATGTTACGATATCCTTTTCAATATTTTCACTTGGTTGAGGTGTGACTTCTCCAACTACGAGGCCTTCTGATTTAATTATTGCCTTAGCTTCTTCTATTGTCTTGTTAACGACATCAGGCATGGATACATTTATTATTTCAGGACCTTCACTAATTACTAAATTTACTCTAGAACCTGGTGCTAATTCTTCAGAAGGACTAGGCTTTTGCTCAATAACTAATCCCTTAGCAACAGTGTCTGAAAATTTTGGATCGATAGTACCAACTTTTAATCCATATTCTGTTAGTATTTTTTCTGCTTCTTCCAAAGTTCTATTTTGAACCGATGGAACAATTAATAAGTCTGATCCCTCACTAATGGTTACATCAATAGGATAACCACTCTTTACAATAGTATCAGGTTCAACAGATTGAGTTATAACTTGCCCTATTAAAAACTCATTACTTTTTGCTGTATCTATAACTCTGAAAGTTAAATCAAGGGATTCAATTAATTCTTTTGCGTCTTCTTCTTGCATACCCCTAATATCTGGTACTTTTATTTCATCGACTGCTAGGGCTTTTTTCAATTTGCCATATCCAAAGAATAGTCCAGTTACAAGTATAAATGCAAGCAGTATTCCTAAAAATACAACTCCTCCACCTTTAGATTTCTTTTTATTAGAATGAACTTTTCTTTTTTCAGACTTACTATTCACTTCTATCTCCTCTTTTATATCAATCGTAGGAATTATTTTTGTGGCTGATTCCATATCATTTTCCTGTGCTGAGTTAAGACTAATTAAATCATTATCGATTGCTTTTAAATCAATAATCAAATCAGATACATTATTATATCTGTCACTTTGCCTTTTTTGGATGCATTTAACTATTATTGCTTCCAAGTTTTTTGGGATAGTATCATCTATCTGACTAGGAGCTATTATATCTTCTTGAATATGTTTTAGTGCTACGCTAATTGGACTTTCACCATCATAAGGTACCTTTCCAGTCGCCATTTCATATATTACTATTCCCAAAGAATAAATATCAGATTTTTCATCTGTATATCCACCTCTAGCCTGCTCTGGAGAAAAATAATGGACTGAACCCAATACATTAGATGTGGTGGTTACCGTAGAAGAAGTTACAGCCCTTGCAATTCCAAAGTCAGTAACCTTAACCCTATCTTCTTTAGTAATCATAATGTTATGGGGTTTTATATCTCTATGGATAATACGGTTTTTATGTGCATTTTGCAATGCTTCTGCTATTTGTATTGAATAACTAATAGTTTTTTCAATTGTTAACTTTCCATTCTCCTTAATTAGTTCTTTAAGGGTTTTTCCATCAATAAATTCCATAACAATATAATGGATTATATTGTTATCTATCTCATCTACACCAACATCATATATATTCAAAATACTAGGATGAGATAGACTAGCAGCAGCCTGAGATTCTCTTCTAAATTTTCCAATAAATTGTTCATCATTAGTAAATTCATCTCTTAGTATTTTTATTGCCACATATCTGTTAAGAAGATGGCATTTTGCCTTATATACTTTTGCCATGCCACCTTCTCCAACTTTTTCAATAATCTCATAACGATTGCCTAATATTGCACCAATCATATTAACACCTCATCGTCAAATTTAATTCCAATCACTGTTATATTATCCTTTCCACCATTTGTTTTCGCTAATTCTACTAGCGAATTACAAATCTCATTCATACAATTATTGTATTTGTTTACTATTTCCAATATATTATCTTCCCCTACCATATTGGATAGTCCATCGCTGCATAAGATAAATATATCTTCTTTACGGATGTCAATAGTATAAAAATCCATTTCAATATTGCTGCTTGTCCCTATTGCTCTGGTAATCATGTTTTTTTGTGGATGATTAATGGCTTCAGCAGGTGTTATGCTACCGTTTTTAATCAATTCATTTACTAATGTATGGTCTTCAGTGATTTGTTTAATCTCATTATTATGAATAAAGTATGCTCTACTATCACCAACATGTCCAATAAAGACTTTTGATTTATAGATATAAGCCAAAGTAATGGTAGTACCCATTCCGTAGTATTCAGGAACTTCAAAGGATTCTAAATAAATTTCTTTATTAACATGCTCTACTGCTTCTCTTATTAGTGTTTTTATATTCTTTACCGAATTAAGTTTGTCATAGAAGTTCTTTAAATACTTTACTATCCCTTCAACTGCCATAAAACTTGCAATATCTCCAGCATTATGTCCGCCCATTCCATCAGCAACGATAAATAAGGGAAATTCTTCATCTGAAGATGCGAACATACTATCTTGGTTGTCTTCTCTTCTTAATCCAATATCGCTTACGGCACCAACAATCATATTATCCCTCCTGCAGATATAATTAAACTTTTGTAATACTTCTTCTTAACTGACCACAGGAAGCGCTAATATCGCTACCCATTTCTCTTCTTATTGTAGCAGGAATGTTTCTCTTTAACAATTCTATTTGAAATTTTTTTACATGATCTCTAATAGGCCTTTCTTTATCATATTCTTTAATAGGATTAAGAGGAATTATGTTAACATGACTATTGAAGCCTTTTAATATTCTAGACAATTCTTCTAAATCTGCTTTTGTGTCATTTATATTTTCAATTAATGTATACTCAAAAGTAAGTCTCCTATTAGTGGATCTCTCATAGAATCTACAAGCTTTAATTAACTCGGAAATATTATATTTTTTAGCAATAGGCATTATTTTTGCTCTTTCACTATCAAAGGGAGAATGCAAGGAGACTGATAGTGTAATAGGTAAATTTTCTTTTGATAGCTCATATATCTTTGGTATTATACCACAAGTAGATAATGTAATATTTCTTAAACTTATATTATGCCCATTTTCATCATGTATTATATTAATGAATTTCAATACATTATCATAATTATCTAATGGTTCACCACTACCCATTAAAACCACATTTGAAATTACTTCCCCAGTGTCTTTCTCCATCATATATATTTGATTAAGCATTTCTGCAGGTGTGAGATTTCTAATAAGACCTTCCTTTGTTGAAGCACAAAACTTACATCCCATTCTACAGCCAATCTGGGTTGATATGCATGCTGTATTTCCATGTTTATACTGCATAAATACACTTTCAATAATATTATCGTCTCTTAATTGAAACAAGTATTTGCTAGTACGATCAACTCTCGAATCAAATCTTTTATATATTTTTAATTCATTCACAAATGAAAGATCTGATATTTTTTTTCTTAAATCTTTTGGTAATTGTATTAAAGAGTCTATATCTAAATTATTATTACGATTAAAATAGGTAAAAACTTGTTGGCCTCTATATGATTTTTCACCTATATCTATCATTAGAGCTTTTAACTCATTAAGAGACATGCCATTTAATTCAATTTTATTCATTATAACACCTATCCTTATTTAAATATTATACATAAATTAATTGAATTAATCTATCCTTCTTTTATCATCTTAGCTATAAAGAAACCATCTGTATTATGAATATTAGGATATAATTGGAGATATCCTTCTTTTAGAGTTTTAATATTATCAGAATTATACATTTCATTTTCAATTGTAACAAGTTTAAATTCTGGATTTAATTCAATAAAATTCCTTATAACATCTATATTTTCTTCATCTAAAATCGTACAAGTACTGTACAATAAGATACCGCCTTTTTTTACATAATTCTTTACTACTTCTAAAATTTTGCTTTGTAGATTAAATAATTCACTAATATCTTCTTCTTTCCTATTCCATTTTATTTCCGGTTTCCTTCTAATAAGTCCAAATCCAGAACAAGGTGCATCTAGTAAACAATAGTCGAATTCTTCAATTAATGTAGGGTCTAATTCTAATGCATCAAAAACCTCTGTATCTATAATGTTTATTCCTAATCTTTCCTTGTTTTCTTCAATTAGTTTTATTTTATGCTCATACAAATCCCGGGCTAGTATCTTGCCCTTATTATTCATAATTTGGGCAATGTGAGTGGCTTTCCCTCCTGGTGCACTACAAACATCAATTACTTTCAAACCTTCCTTAGGAGCTAAAACTTGGCCTACTAGAGCACTACTTTCATCCTGTATAGTAAAGCATCCAGTTTTAAATTCCTCAAGAAATGTAATTTTGTTAGGATTGTGAATTATCAGAGTGTCTTTAGCATACTTTCCTTCGCTTACTTCAAAGCCTTTATTCTCAAGCCTGACAATCAAGTCCTTTTTATTTATTTTTAAACTATTAACCCTAATATTTAATTTTGGTGTCGTGTTATTAGCTTTTAACAATTCTTCTGTAGATTTGTAACCAAATTTATTTATAAATCTTCTAACTAGAAATTCTGGATGTGAATATTTAATAGACAAATATTTAATATCATCTTTGGTTTCTATCCTAGAAAAATACACAATATCCCTACTTATATTTCTTAGAACTCCATTAACAAATCCAATTGATCCTTTATGACCATATTTTTTTGCAATTTTTACAGACTCGTTTACAGCTGCACTTTTTGGGATTTTATCCATAAAAACTAGTTGATATATTCCTAATCTTAATATTTCTATTATTGCAGGATGAAGTTTTTGCAATTTTATTTTAGACGCTTTAGATAGTATATAATCTATATATGATTTGTTTTCTATTACTCCATATACAAGTTCTCTTATAAAGTTTTCATCCCTTTCAGCTAGTTGATTATTAATATTCTTATTAAGAGATATATTTGAATAACTTGAGTTTTTATTTATTTCTAATAATGTTGTTAAAGCTATTTCCCTGGAATTCATGAACTCTTCCTCCTATACATTAAAAAAAGGGGTAGCCCCCTTTAGTTTCTTCTGTTTCTTGTCATAAAAATTATTCTAGCAAGTTCTCCAATAGCTACCATAGCAGAAGCGACATAAGTCAATGCTGCTGCACTTAAGACTTGTTTGGCAGGTTCAATATTTTCAATTGGTGAAATACCATTTTCCAATTGAACTAGTGCTCTCCTACTAGCATTAAACTCTACTGGTAGTGTAATCAGGTGAAAAATTACGACACCTAAGAAAACAAAAATACCTAATTCAATAAAGAAATAATCAATTAGAAAACCTAATAATATTAATAACCAAACTAAGTTAGAACCTAAGTTTACAACTGGAACTATTGTGTTTCTGACAACAAGTGGTAAATAATTCTCAGAATGTTGTAATGCATGACCTACTTCATGTGCAGCAACACTCATTGCAGCAATACTGCTACCGCCATATACATCACTAGACAATTTAATAACCTTTTTTCTCGGATCGTAGTGATCTGTTAAGTGACCTTTTGTATACTCAACACTAATATTACTTAGATTATTTCTATCTAATATTAATCTAGCAACTTGTGCTCCTGTTAAACCTGTATTGTTTGATACTCTTAAATATTTATTAAACGTACTTTTCACCTTATTTTGAGCAAACATTGCTAATATTAATGCTGGGAGCACAAAGATCAAATATGATATATAGTAATCAGGTCCATAATAGAACATAATTATTCTCCTCTCTTATTTTAGAAATACACCTTCTTCAATCTTATTACCAGCTAAATATTGTTCCACAGTAAGGACTTTTTTTCCTGGGAATTGTAATTCTTTAATAATAATATATCCATCATTTACACTAATATAAATGCCATCCTTATTTGCCATTAATATTCTACCGTATTGTTCATCATGTTGTTTTTTTAAGAATTCTACCTTGTGTATTTTTAGAACTTCTCCATTGTATATAGAGTAAGGAATTGGCCATGGTTTTAGGCCACGTACTAAATTGTATATTTCGCTCCCAGATACAGACCAATCTATTTTTCCTGTCTCTTTATAAAGCATTGGGGCATAAGTTGATTTAGTAGAATCTTGAGGTTTGTAGTGAGCTTTGTTGTTAGCGATATCTTCAATTGCATTAATAATCAACTGCCCACCTATATTAGCAAGTTTATCATGTAATGTTATATAATCGTCATTATCGCTAATTTGGACTGTCTTGTTCATAATCATATCTCCTGTGTCTAGGCCTTCATCCATCTTCATAATTGTAATCCCAGTTTCAGTTTCTCCATTTATTATGGCCCAGTTAATAGGTGCTGCGCCTCTATATTTAGGTAGTAATGATGCATGAACATTAATGCATCCATATCTTGGTATATTTAATATTTTATTATTCAAAATTTGTCCATAAGCAGCTACAACAATAATGTCAGGATTCAAGTTATTAATAATTTCAATGGATTGATTATCGTTAACATTTTCAGGCTGAAAAACATTAAGTCCAAGCTCTAAAGCTCTACTTTTTACAGGTGTATGTTTGATTTTTTTACCTCTACCTCTTGGTTTGTCTTCTTGAGTGATTACTAATGAAATATCATATCCATTATTGTAAAGACTATCTAATATTGGAACTGCAAACTCAGGGGTACCCATATATATGATGTTCATTTTATTACTCCTTTTCTACAACATTTGTTTCCTCTTCACTGCTAAATGTCTCTATAGCTTTATCCGTATATAAAACCCCATCTAGATGATCGATTTCATGACATATAGCCCTAGCTAGTAAACCAGTTGCTTCGAGCATTTTTGTTTCTCCATTTTCGTCTAGATATTTAACCTTTACTTCTTCTGGCCTTTCAACTTTTCCATTTTGATTAGGAATTGAAAGACATCCTTCTAACTCAATTATAGCCCCGCTAGATTCAAGAATTTCAGGATTTATTAACTTTATAACTCCTTCACCTACATCTATTACAACAGCTCTTCTTAAAATTCCTACTTGGGGAGCTGCTAGACCAACTCCATTAGCCTCATTCATAGTATCAACCATATCATCTAATAGGATTTTTATTCTATCATTAATTATAGAAATCTCCTTTGATTTTTTTCTTAATATTGGGTCTCCTTCTAATCTTATCTCTCTTAATGCCATTTTAACCTCCTATAATATGTTAGTAGGATTAATATCAATGCTAATCTTAACCCCATCCTTCTTTGTGTTATATTCATCTAATATACATACCCTATTTAGCTCATATTTTAACTTTTCCATTTCATGATTATATGCCTTAATAACTATTTGCCAACGAAAACTATTTTTAATTTTCTCAATTGGCGCAGGATTAGGTCCTATTAAGTACTTTTTATAAGAGCTTTTATATTTTTCTATAAAGTATCCTTTAATTATATCATAAGTATCAGAAACAACATTTTTTACATCATTATAATTATTTCCGTATACTAGTAAACTTATCAGATTAATAAAAGGTGGATATAAAAATTCCTTTCTAAGCTTTATTTCTGTATTGTAAAAACTAAGATAGTCTTGATTTTTTGAGTTAGTAATACTATAGTGATATGGGTTGTAAGTTTGCAATATCACCTTCCCTGGGGTGTCTCCCCTACCCGCCCTACCTGCAACTTGTGTTATTAGTTGAAAAGCCTTTTCTGGTGATCTATAATCAGGAAGATTTAATGTTGTATCTGCTGCTATAATACCTACAAGTGTTACATCTGGAAAATCTAACCCTTTAGATATCATTTGGGTACCAATAAGAATATCAATTTTTTTGTTTTTCATATCTTCTAGTATACTATCGAAACTACCTTTAGCTGATGTTGTATCGCTATCCATCCTTACAATTCTAGCAGCAGGGAATAATCTTTTACTTTCCTCTTCTATTCTTTCAGTACCAATTCCAAAATATTTTATATATTTACTAGCACATTTTGGACAAGTTATAGGTATATCTTCTGTTTTACCACAATAATGGCAACGCAATCTATTAATATTTTTGTGATAAGTCATTGATATCTCACAATTATTACACTTTATGACTTCTCCACAACTTCTACATGAAATAAATGATGAAAATCCACGTCTATTTAAGAACAGTATTGTTTGTTTCTTGTTTATTAGATTTGTAGCTATTTCCTTGTGAAGATCTATACTAAAAATAGACTTATTCCCTATTTGTAATTGTTCTCTCATATCAATAAGTAAAACTTCGGGAAGAGTACTTTTTGTAGCCCTCTCATTTAAATGTAATAATTTAAATTTATTGTTTAAGGCACTGTAATATGTTTCAATGGAAGGCGTCGCGCTTCCTAATACAACAGTTGCATTCTCTAGTTCATTACGCCTTAGTGCAACTTCTTTTGTAATATATTTAGGGTTTTGGGAAGATTTATAGGTATCCTCATGTTCTTCATCGATTATTATCAGGCCAAGATTATTGGTAGGAGCAAAGATGGCTGATCTTGCGCCTACCACGATTTTACTTCTACCTTCTCTTATACTCCTCCACTGATCAAACCTTTCTCCTTGGCTTAATTTACTATGTAACACCGCTACTTCATCACCGAATCTACCAACAAATCTATCAATGGTCTGTGGAGTTAATGAAATTTCTGGAACAAGAATTATAGAATCCTTATTTCTTTTTAGCATTTCTTCAACAAGTTGTAAATATATCTCCGTTTTTCCACTACCTGTTACACCATGAATTAGAAAATTTTGTTTTTTAGAATTATCAAATGATTGAACTATTTCATTGAAGACATTTAATTGTTCCATATTAAAAGTAAGTTTATGGTAATCTGAAATCTTTCTTTTAATAGGCATTCTTTCTACTTCTTTATCATATATAACAACTAGGCCTTTTTCTTTAAGAGAATTAATGGTTGTTGAAGAAGTGTTAAAATCTTTAATGAATTCGTTTAATTGAATTTCATCAATTGTACGTAAAAACTCATATAATTGTAGTTGTTTTCTAGCTTTATTACCAATGAGTTCAATGGCACTAGAATAATTAATCGAATCATCTATCTTAATCCATTTTTCATATTTTTTATTAACACTAGTTTTTATATCTATAAAAATATTAATTATCTTTTTCTCAGATAATTTTTTAAGATAATCCCTTAGATTTGAAATTTTGATATCTTTCTTGAGTTGGTCAAGTAATGATATATCATTTGCTTTAAGATATTTAATGATTCTTAGTTCATTATTAGAAAGCTCTACTTTTTCATAGTCATTGTTTAATTCAACAAAGGTATTTACTTGCTTATAATCTCCAGGAGGTAGAATCTGTTGAAATGCGTCTATATGAGAAGAAAGATATTTTTTTTTCATCCATAAGCCTAATTCTATCATTTTATTTGATACTAAAGGTTCTGTATCTAGAATATCGATAATTTTTTTAACAGGGTATTCTTCAGACAATTCATCAAAGATATTAATTATAAATCCTTTAATTGGTTTATTGCCATTACCAAATGGGACAATAACTCTCATACCAACTTGGGCAACGTCGCTAAAACCATTAATACTATATGTAAAGGGTCTATCTAATTTTGATGCCCTATTATCAACTATAATCTCTGCATATCTCATAATATCAAACCTTTCTACTTACATTAATTTAACAAAGACTAGATACATATCTATCTAGCCTTCATATCAATGATATCATATATTTTGTCTAATATTAGTGTTGAGAGTAGAGATTTTTCCATAAGGGGATACTTATCAATATTACCTTTATTATCAATAAATGTAGCAATATTAGTATCATACTTAAATCCAGCACCAGGTTCGGTAACATCATTTGCTACAATAAAATCAAAATTCTTACTTTTCAGCTTTTCATTTGCATACTGAAGAAGGTTATCTGTTTCTGCAGCAAATCCTACCATTATTTGTTTGTTTTTATACTTTCCATAATACTGGGCTATATCAGGATTTCTAATTAGTTTTATCTCCAGTTCTTCTTTATTGTTACCTTTTTTAATTTTATTAGGGCTTACACTTAAAGGCTTATAGTCGGATGGAGCAGCAGATTTTATTAATACATCACAATCTTCAAAGTGTTTTCCAACTGCTTCAAACATTTCTTCTGTAGTATTTATCTTTATTATTTCTACTCCATCAGGAGGTTCAAGATTAGTTGGTCCAGATATAAGAATTACATCAGCTCCCCTGTTCTTAGCTTCCTTAGCTAAACTATATCCCATCTTTCCACTAGAATGATTAGTAATGTATCTTACAGGATCAATGGCTTCAATTGTTGGACCAGCAGTAATTACTACTTTCTTATTAATAAAGTCTTTTTTGCTAAAGCTGCTTATTACATAATCTACAATTTCAGAAGGTTCAGCCATTTTTCCTTCGCCAAAATCTCCACAAGCTAATCTACCTACTCCTGTTTTTATAAAATCATGACCTAAAGCTTTTAATTTATTCATGTTCTCTTGAAATATTTGGTTATTATACATATTTGTGTTCATAGCTGGCGCATATACTATCTTAGCTTTTGATGCCATGACAACTGTAGTTAATAGACTATCCGCCAATCCATTAGCTATTTTGCCTATTGTATTAGCTGTAGCAGGAGCTATGAGTATTAAATCTGCTTTTTGAGCTAAAGAAATATGTTCAACATCAAAATGAGATATGAGGCCAAACATTTCTGTATGAACTTTGTTTTGAGACATAGTTTGAAATGTCAATGGGGTTACAAATTCAGTAGCTGCTTCTGTCATAATGACTTCAACATTAGCATGCTGTTTAACAAGTTTACTAACCAGATCGGCGGCTTTATAAACAGCAATCCCACCAGTAACGCCTAGAATAATATTTTTTCCTTTTAACATTATTGCCTCCTCTTATTATTTATTAGAATCTGGAACTTCGTATTCAAGCTTACCTTCTAATAATTCTTCCAAAGCAATAGTTACAGGTTTTTCAGAATTTGTTTCTACTAAAGGTTTTGAACCATCAATTATCTGACGTGCTCTTTTTGCTATTACTGTAGCTAAAGTATATTTACTTTCTCCTTCTATTAAAAAATCTTTCAAAGATGGATTTAACATTTATTTTCCTCCTTGTCCAGTAATATTTAACTTAATATTATTATGTCTTTTCACTCTTAATTTTTCAGAATGAATAATAGCTTCTATATCTTTTACAGCATTCTCAACTTCATCATTAACAACAAAAAAATCATATTCACCAACGAAATCAAGTTCTTTAAATGCATTATTGAATCTAGTTTTTATATCCTCTTCAGTTTCAGTACCTCTTTTTAAAATACGGTTTCTCAATTCATCCATAGTCGGAGGTAACAAAAATATAAATACTGCTTCTTTATAACTTTTTTTGATTTGTAATGCTCCTTGTACATCTATTTCTAGTAAAACAATTTCGCCTTTTTCTATTTCATCCATAACAAATTTTTTTGGGGTACCATAATAATTAGTGTGGACATATGCTGACTCGAGGAATTCTCCATTTTCCTCCATTTGTTTAAACTTTTCTTCTGAAAGGAAGAAATAGTTTTCTCCGTCTATTTCAGTAGGTCTGGGTTTTCTTGTTGTTGCTGATATAGAAAATTTTATATCATTTCTTTTTTTCATTAATGCCTGACTTACAGTACCTTTACCACTACCTGAAGGCCCTGAAAGTACAAGTAAGAATCCTTTTGCCATTTTACTCCACCATCTTTCAATATTATTCATAAGTTTCTGATTTATTATTTATTCTATTCGCAATAGTTTCAGGTTGAACTGCGGCTAGTATTATATGTTCACTATCGGTAATTATAACTGACCTTGTTCTACGACCACAAGTAGCATCTATTAATAGTCCAGAATCACGTTTTTCTTGAATGAGTCTTTTAATAGGGGCTGATTCGGGAGTTACAATTGAAACAATTCTATTGGCTGATACTATGTTCCCAAATCCTATATTAATCAACTTAATATCCATTTTACTCCTCCTATTATTCAATGTTTTGTATTTGTTCTCGTATTTTCTCTATCTCAGACTTGATATTTACCACATACTTAGGAATAACTATATCATTTGCTTTACTGCCAATTGTATTTATTTCTCTATTTAGTTCTTGAATTAGAAAATCGAGTTTTCTACCTATAGGTTCATTTTCATCTAATATATTCTTAAATTGTTTAATATGACTATCAAGTCTTACTAGCTCTTCATCAATACTACTTTTATCAGCAAAAAAAGCAATTTCATTACATAATTTGTCATCATCTAATAAAATGTTATCATCTAAAATGCTATTAATTCTTTCTTTCAATTTTTCTTTATATTCTAAGACTACAATAGGTGATCTTTCTTCAATGGCTTGAACAGCTTCTTCAATATTATGTAATTTAATAATAATATCTTTTTTTAATTCCATACCTTCTGCTGTCCTCATACTAATAATGTTTTCCAAAGCAGTGTTTAAAGCATCTTTTAAAATATTCCAAATGAAATCTTCATCTAAGTCCTTTTTGTCAGTTCTAACTATCTCAGGCATTGCTAGAACATTGTTTAATCTGATTTCATCTGATAGATTTAGTTCCATTTTAAGCTTTTCAAGGGATGTTTTATAAGCTTTTGCCAAAGGTATATCAACCTTTACTTCTACATCTGATTCGTTTATATATTCGAGATTAATATAAACATCAACTTTACCTCTATGAATTTCATTCTTTATAACCTTTCTAATTCTCTCTTCTAGATATGAAATTTGTCGGGGAATCTTTATTGATATATCGCTATATCTATGGTTTACTGCTTTTATTTCAACTTTGAATTTGTATGAATCATTTGCAGCTTCTCCTTTACCATAACCAGTCATACTTTTTATCAATTAGTCCACCTCATATTTATAAATTTTCTAAGTCCGTAAATTATTATATAAGTGATTATTAAATAAATCTATAGATTGTTACAAATATTTAATATATGGCAATTATCTATATAATCTATTCTGATTTATGTAGGCTTTATAAATTGAATTATTAGTGTTATACTGTAAATACAAAAAATATTGGAGGTTCAAAATGTCCTTTGATGGTATTGTAACAAATGCAGTAGTAAAAGAGTTAGAGAATAAGATTAAAGGCGGTAGAATTGATAAGATTTATCAACCAGAAAAAGATGAAATTGTTATATCTGTTCATAATAAAGGAGAGAATTATAGAATTGTACTTTCAGCTAGTAGTAACAATCCAAGAATATATTTAACTAATGTTTCTAAGGAGAATCCATCTAGCCCACCAGTGTTTTGTATGTTACTAAGAAAACACCTCTCAGGTGGAATTATTTTAAATGTGGACCAATACGAATTAGATAGAGTTGTATTTCTAGACATATCTTCAGTTGATGAACTGGGAGAATCAGTAGTGAAAAGATTAATAATCGAGGTCATGGGCAAGCATAGTAATATAATACTAATTAACCAGGATAATTTAAAGATTATTGATTCAATAAAAAGAGTTACTGAAAACATGTCAAGGTTGAGACAAATTCTTCCAGGGATTACATATGAATCCCCTCCAACTAAGGGTAAAATAAATCCTAAAAATACAAACTTTACAGAATTCCTTTCATTATTAAAAAATGAAAATATGAATACTCCTATATGTAAGGCTTTATATTTTAATTATATGGGATTAAGTCCATTAATCAGCAAGGAAATATGTTTTTTGTCAAATTTGGACATTGATAGAACAATATATGGTCTGTCAGATGAAGATATAGAAAGCCTATATTATTCTTTTTCTATTATTATAAAAAAAATAAATAATAATGATTTTAATCCTGTGTATATAACTACTAATAATAGCATGGAAATACTAGCTTTCTATTGTCTTGATATTAATCAATTTGGTCATAATAATAAAGTATTTTTGGATAGTATTTCAAATATATTAGATATTTATTATAGCACTAGAGATATACATGATAGGGTAAGTCAAAAATCACATTCTATTAAAAAATCTATCCAAGTTAAATTAGATAGGGCCAAAAGCAAATTAGCAAAACAAATTGAGGAGTTAATTGACAGTAAAGATAGAGATAAGTATAAAATATATGCTGACTTAATATCGGCAAATTTATATAGAATACCACGTGGTGTAGATAGCATTAGTTTAGATAATTTTTATGATGAAGATTTAAGTCTGTTAGAAGTTCCTTTGGATATTAAACTATCTCCAGTTGAAAATGCTCAAAGATATTATAAAAGGTATTCTAAATTAAAAAATGCAAATCAACTTTTATTAAAACAAATTCCTGAAACAGAAAAGGAGATTGAATATTTGGAAAATGTCTTACTTGGGATTGACAATGCAACAAATATTAGAGAAATTGAGGAAATAAAGGAAGAATTAATAGAAGAAGGATATTTAAAAAGAAATACAAAGCAAACTAAAATTAAGAAACAAAAAGATTCAACTCCACATCACTATTTATCATCAGATGGGTTTCATATCTATGTAGGCAAAAATAATAAACAAAATGATTATTTAACCATGAAATTTGCTAATAAAAATGATTTATGGCTTCATGTGCAAAACATGCCGGGAAGTCACGTTATAATCAAGCTAGAAGGTAATAATATTCCTGAAGCTACTTTGAACGAAGCAGCATTATTAGCGGCATATTTTAGTAGAGGTAAAAATGGAAATCATATTCCAGTAGATTATTCAGAGAAAAAAAACGTAAGAAAGCCCAAAAATGCAAAACCGGGTATGGTTGTTTATGACAAATTTAAGACCATTTTTGTTAATCCAACCTTAGATTTAGTTCAAAAAATTACAAAGCTAGAAGATTAACTTTTTTCTTTATACATTAAAAGGTATTTTTTAATAATTAAGAAGCTAAATTTTTTATAACTTATATCAAAATTTAGCTTCTTTTCTTTAAGATTCAATAATTGATCAGGTTTTTGTCTTCCTTTGCTTATGTGTTAAAGGATAGTAGTAGGTAAATAATCATTTTCTATTATCTAGTATTTCTATAATCTCATTAAACATATCTGGTAGTTCACACACAAATCTTACCCTTTCATTAGTTCTAGGATGAATAAAAGCAATTTCTTTTGCATGTAATAATTGTGTGTTTAAATTAAACTCATTTTTGATATTAGAATATAATGGATCACCAACAAGCGGGTGATTTAGATAAGAAAAATGGACTCTTATTTGATGGGTTCTACCAGTTTCTAATTGGGCCTTTACTAAAGTATATCTTGAATAACGCTTTATTACATGAAAACTAGTTATTGCTTCTTTGCTATTTGTATTGACTACAGCCATTTTTTTTCTATTTCTGGGGTCTCTACCAATTGGTTGGTTGATTAAGCCTGAATCTTCTTTTATAATTCCATGTACAAGTGCAACATATACTCTAAGAACACTTCTATTCTTTAATTGTTCAGATAAACTTCTATGAGCAAAATCATTTTTTGCTACTACAAGAAGTCCTGTTGTATCCTTATCTAATCTATGAACAATACCTGGTCTAATAACACCATTGATTTGTGACAAGTTATCTACGTGATATAAAAGTCCGTTAACAAGAGTACCTGAAAAGTTTCCTGGAGCAGGATGAACAACCATATCTATATCTTTATTAACAATAACAATATCTTGGTCTTCGTAAACAATATTTATTGGTATATTTTCTGGAATGATTTCTAAGGGTTTAGGAGCAGGTAGATTAATGGTGATATTATCCCCTTCTTTTACTGAATATCTTGCTTTCTTTACAAGACCATTTACTTCTACTCTCTCATCTTTTATTAACTTTTGTATATAGGTCCTTGATAGATCACTTAACTCTCTTGCAATATAAGCATCTAGTCTATCTTTGGCTCCCTCGTCTACACATAACTTAATAATACTCATATTATACCTCTTTATATTTCATATTTGTCAAAAATAACAATGAATACTATTAGAATGGTACCTATTACTACAAAGGTGTCAGCAATATTAAATACTGGAAAGTCATAGTTTGGAATGATATTTACTCTTAAGAAGTCAACAACATATCCAAGTCTAATCCTATCAATAAAGTTTCCGATTGCTCCTCCTAAAAAGAGAGATATGGCAAACTTTGAAATAGTAGATAAATATTGATGATTTTTGTAGAGAAAAGCAAATATTATTATCAATACTACTGTAGTAATTATTAAGAATAAAACTCTTCTTTGTTGTAAAATGCCAAATGCAGCTCCATAATTCTCAACATATCTTAATTCAAAATATTTTTCTATAATTATGTATGGGTTTTGGCCTTTCAAAAACTTGATAGCAAATAATTTGCTAATTTGATCTAGTAATACTATTAGTGCTGTAATAAATATGTAAAACAATGCATTTTCCCCCTAATTAAATCTATTTGTTTATTATACAATATTTTTGAGATATTTAATAGATTATTACAAACAAAAACCTCTTTAAGAACAAGAGGTTATTTTAAAGTATCATCATAATATTTTTGAGAAATATTCTCTATATCTAATTCTTCATTTTCATTTTGTTCATCTGCAATCCCCATATAGTCACCAGTAGAAAATGATGGGTCTTTTAGTATTATTTCATTTTCTGCAATATCTTGATATGCATCCTCTCTATCGAATATTGTGGATCCTTCATTATCACTATAAGAGGTAATGTATTTGTCTTTGACAGATTCAAACATAGTTTTATAAGTTGATAATTCATCTGAACATTTTAGACATGTTTTAACATATGGGATTGTTTCTAATCTATTTTTGTTAATTTCTTTATTACAGATTTTACAAATGCCATAATTTCCATTATTTATGTCATCCAAGGAATCATTAATTTCATTCAATTTCTCCCTTAGATTGTTCTTAAATCCTTGATCCTGTTCTTTCATAAAAACTTCACTACTTATATCTGCTGGATGGTTATCATAATGAGACAATTCATTATAATAAATTTCAAGTGATCCAAATTCTTCTGCACTGTCAATAGATCCTATTATATTAAGCAACTTCTTCTTTTCATTAAATAATTTGTCTTTAAAATATAAAAGTCTTGAATTTTCCATTGTTTCCTCCGTGAGTTATTAATCACATTTAATATTCCCACAGAAAAATAAATAATGTAAGATTTAATCAAACTTCTACTTGATCAATATTTTCATTATTTTCAATTTCTTGAACAGAATCTATATTTTTTTCCTCTTCAAAACTAAAAAAATCTTCTATTGCCATTAACTGAGATTGTAGAAAAGATTGGTATCTTGCTTTTACCATGAACATTTCTCTTCTTAAGTTCTCATATTCTTTTTTGATAGCTCTCACATCTTCATGGGCTTGATTGATAATTTTTTCCCCAGAAAGCTCTGCATCTGCAATTATATTTTCAGATTTTTGTCTAGCCGAAGAAGTTACTTCATCAGCAGTTGATTGTGCAATTATTAATGTCTTCTGTAGCGTTTCTTCCATTGTATTATACTGTCTCAACTGGTCTGAAATCATACTAATTTTATCTTTTAGTTCAATATTTTCTTTATAAATCTTTTCATAATCAACAATAATTTCATCTAAAAAGACATCTACATCTTTAGCGTTATAGCCAAATAAAGTCCTGCTAAACTCTTTGTTTTGAATATCTAACGGTGTTATCATAATATCACTCCAATTAAGTTAATATTCTAATGGTGACTAGATATCGTCCTTTCTTACTCATACCTCCATTCGAGTAGAGAATTATTCTACCAAAACCTTTAGTTGATATTGTATCTCCTAAAGCTAATTCTTTGGATGGTTTAGTAATTTTTTGCCAATTAATTTTTACTTTTCCTGTTTTAATAATATTAATACTTTCTTGTCTAGAAAAATTATAAGCCGCACTAAGTAAAACATCAAGCCTTAAGGATGTTACGAATTTCTTTATCTCTTTAAACCTTAATACTGGTTCTTTTAAATCCTCTAATTCAATTTCTGTTATGGACATATTTTTGCACCCAATTTTTTTGAGGTTAAATAATACAAAATCTCCTAGTTCAGCCTTAATTGTTATATCTGCATAAGTATTATGTACTTGTATATCTCCTACTTTTGACCTATTAATTCCAATTCCTAATAGGCCTCCTAAAAAATCTTTATGCGAAAGACTATCAATATCACCATGAATTCTAAAATAACGAAGTTTAGGCACAATTAATGATGAATCATAATAGTAAGGATAAATTGTTATTATTTTTCTTTCACCATTTTCTATTCCACCAAACTCAGTATAAGATAAATCATCAAATCTATTAAGTATAGATAAAGCTAAATACCTTTCATAAGGATCTAAAAAGTCTGTCATTTCAAGACTATGGTTAGAAATCGAGATTTCAATCTTATCTAGTACCTTTCTTATTACTGCTTGCTCATTTATATCCTTAATATGAAATAAATAAGCTTCTTTGTCCAATCTCATATTATACTAAAATTCCTAATATTAATGAGTACACTAAATTTAATAGAATAATAGCAAGCCAAGGAGAAAAATCAATCATCCCTCTATTAAGACCAAACTTATTTAATATGGATCTTGCTGGTACTAGTATTGGTTCAGTCATCTCATAAATTATCCTTACGATAGAATTGTCATGGGAAATTCTAAAAATACTTAAAAATACTCTAATAATAATTAAAATCTCCAAAAGCCTGAAAAATAATTCTAAGGTTTTCAATATATTTGCCATTACTTACTCCTTTAAATTACCAAGGGAATATACCCCTATTCTTTAATTCATCCTTTAAACCGTCAATTTCTACATTGCTTGGTGCCAATATAAATATATCCTTATTAACTTTTTGTATCTTCCCTTCAATTGCATATAAACCGCCATTGATAAAATCAAATATCTGTTTTTTAATACCTGCATCTAATTGTTCAAAGTTCACAACTACAGCTTTTCTAACCTTAAGATCGTCAACTATTGAAGGTGCTTCTTCATAACTTAAAGGTTCATGAATAGCTATTTTCATACTAGTATTAGTGTGAATATTAACAACCTTATTATTAAACTTTTTTGTTGTTGTAGATGTAGATATATCTAAATCATCATCTATATCTTCTACTATATTTTCCTCGTAATCATCAATCCCTATAAAGTATTTGAACTTGTCTACAAAATTACTCATAATTATTCCTCCTAATAATTTCTTTTTCCAAATAATCCTGTTCCTACCCTAATTAAGTTAGCGCCTTCTTCAATAGCTATTTCAAAGTCATTTGTCATACCCATTGATAAATAGTTCATTGATACATTATCATATCTTCTACTATTAATATCTTTTTTTATATTTACCATAGTCTTAAACACATTTCTAAGCAAATTTTCATTATCTGTTAGAGGTGCTATAGTCATTAGGCCCCTTATACCTATATTAGTAAACTGTTGTATTTCTTCAATAAAAGGTATAACATCACATACTTTAAGACCAGACTTAGTTTCTTCTTCTGCAACATTAATCTGTAGTAATGTATTTGCAACTATGTTATGTTCTTTAGCTCGTTTATCAATTTCTTTTGCTAGGGATAATCTATCTAAGGAATGAATTAAATCTACTTTGTTTACTATATACTTAACCTTATTAGATTGTAAATACCCAATCATGTGATAATTTACCCTATCATTTAATAGAGCTATCTTTTTCTCTAATTCTTGTACTTTGTTTTCACCAATATCTGTTATACCAGCATTAATAGCTTCATTTATTGTTTCAACATCTACAGTTTTAGTAACAGCTATTAATTTTATTTCATCATTTCTTCCAGATTTTATTTTTGCTTTCTCTATTCTCTCATTTATGAATAATAAATTGTCTCTTATAGTAATTTTTAACACTTCCTTTGGTTTTAATTACTTTAATATTTCTCCTTCAGTTACACTATATGGATCAATAAATATTTCATCATATAAATTAACAGTTTTATATTTTTTGCCATTTTTCTCTTCTATATATCCATTGCTATTACCTTTATCAATGTAGGTATAATCTCCTTCCACTCCAATTATAGATATTTGTTTAAACAATACAACACCACTAATATCTTTTATAAGGACCCCAAAGATACCATCTTTTTCAATTATTACATCTGTAGGGATTTTTAAACCCTCTTTTTTAGAATGGATTATATTGACAAAAGTGTTTCTTATATTATAATTCTCATGTAAATATGTATTGAATTCTATTATAAGAGCAGCTTTATTTCCTGTTATGTTAATTGCTACTATTTTTCCCTCTAATTCAGTTTCATCCTCAAACTCAATTAATATTCTTTTCCCAGCTTCATATCCATTAATATCTTCAAGATTATCAATTATTATGGCTAAATTCCATTTAAAATTATCTATAATCTTAAATATAGCTTGTCCTGCTCTAACGTCATTGCTACTACTATTAGCATTATGTTTATCTTCAAACTCAATTTCAGCTTTTGAAATATTCTCGTAAGTATAATTCTCAAAATCCTTAGGTATATATACATTTTCATATCCATCTATATAGTAGGATACAATACCAGTTTCTCCTGAATAATACTTTTCAGTTTTATTTTCTAATTGATGAGTTAGTTTATCTTTTTCCTTTTGTAGGGCTGATAATGATATATCTATAAGGGTTTCATTGTTTTGTGTATTATTGTTAGAGTCTTTTAAATAATCAATATTGAATATTATTTCATCATATTTTCTATCATTAATACTTAACTGTAAATCACTTATTATGTTTTCAATGACTTCTTCTTTTTCCATATTGCTATTATTTAATATTAATGATTTATTAGCAGTACTAACTAATTTATCAATTTGTTTATTTATTGAATCTATTTCATTTATTATAGTTGAATTTTCCTTATTAATATTTATATTAGCAACTTCCTCACCGAAGGCTACTCTTTCACCTTCATTTGCTAATGTATTCAATTGACCGTTTGTATCAGCATAGTAGACTGTTTCCTTTTTGATTGTAATCCCTTGTACTTTTGTTTTACTATACAATGTCCCAATTTCTGGGAGTACTATTTTTTCTTTTGAACTTAATAAGCCATTTACAAGGCTATATAAGAATAAAATAAATACTATCAAAAATGCACTTATAATTATTTTGCTTTTATTAATTTTATTATAATTTTTATTTTCGGTCATTTACTCACCTTATTTAAGTAAAAAATCTTCCATATTTACTGATTATTTTTAAATGCAAAATACTGTCAACTTTTAATCTTAATACTTTATTAGAATGAGTTACTAATAATATAGAATTTTCTTTTTTAATAGCGCCTATTATAATACCAATAATATTATTATTATTTTTAGTAATTACTTTTATTTCATCCCCTGACTTAAGTCTTGTTCCATCTATGGAGAACTCTTTTAAATCAGTTGCATCTAAATCATCTTGTGTAACATTTTTATTATCAATTAGAATTATATTATTTCTTAATAAATGTTTTTCCTTTAATATCACAAAAATGTAACCAAATACGTTAATAATGAATAACATTATCAAAATCTGCATTAATATTTTCATTGACAATCCTCCTTAATGCCTTGTATTTAGTATAACATAATTCATTTTATTTTAAAACTGTTTTGAAGTATACAGTTTAATTAATTGTTTATATGGATAGGTTACACTAAATAGGACAACTCTTTTCCGAACATGATATAATATTTAATAGGAGGAGAAGAGAATGTCTAGAAAACATTATGATGAGAATTTTAAAAAGCAAATAGTTAATATTTACAAC
>JAAYNS010000160.1 GCA_012520755.1 Tissierellia bacterium | reverse complement strand
CAACAGGTTTTGCAGCAAACCTTAAAAGGAGTTTAGCAGTAACCTACAGGGATATTAAGATATATTACAATGGAATGCTAAGAAATTTTCAGAATGAACCTTTTATAGTTGATGAGCAAGGCAGAACTTATTTACCAGTAAATGATATGGCATTACTATTTGATAAAACCATTTCTTGGGACAATGCTACATCATCAATAAACATTACTGATAAGCCAGGTCAAGGCAATACAATGGAAATGTACAATCAAATAATTCAACTACAACAGCAAGTTACAAAATTAGAAAATGAAAACAAGAAATTAAAGGATGAATTAAAAGAAGAGGAAAAAGTTGATATTGATGATTTAGAAGACGACTTAAATAAGAAGTATGGGAAAGAATTTAGAAGTGATGGGGTACTTTTAGAAATATCATTGACAGAAAGAAAAGACGGAATTAGAGTTACTATTGAAGCTTTAGACAGATATGATGATGATGAATTTATAGATGATGTTATTGATGCAGTAGGCAAGTCAGATTTAGAAGATTTACTTGAAGATATTTATGATGATATAACAGATGAGTATGATGAAAAAGTATATGGAACTATTGAAGATGGTTATGGCAAAATGGATTTTGACTTTGATAAAAAAGGAAATGTAGATTTAGACTACTAAAATATAAAAAACCGCCTAGCTTAATTAAAAGCTAGGCATTTTTTTATTGACTTGTAACCACAATGTAACCAAAAATACATACTTTTAATATAATATATATTTTGGTGACTAAAAAATTAATTTTTTTGACATAGAGATGTAATTCTTAAGCCAGTCGTAGAATGATGCTAATCACTAGGGTTCTTGGATATTCTTGACATGAGACCTACATGACTCACTTTGTTCGTAGTGTTACGGCTTAAAGGGAAGTTATCGGGTTACCAAGGGTTTTGTCATTCTGAAGGGTAACTGAAGAATCTCGGCTTTACTCTTTCAAGGCTAGACCCTAACAATTGTGAATTGTCCATTGTGAATTTCTGTAAATATAGGGTATAATATTATATAAGGATTTTGATTGGGGGGATAAATTTGAATAGGAAAAATAGGGTGCTAATGTGTCTTGTGCTTATCTTGTTATTCACAACAGCTACCACTAATGCTATTTCAATTACAAAAAATCCTAAGGTTGATTGGCTTATTGAGCAAGGATTTGTAACGGGTGATTCTAGGGGCTATAGATTAAAGGACAACATTACCAGGGCTGAAGTTACTAAGATGGTAGTGGAGGCAGGTGGACTTGGTGAAGATGTAGAGGACTTTAAACACTTAATTAGCATGTTTAAGGATATTCCACAAAACCACTGGGCTAATGGACATATTAATACTGCTGTTATAAATCAATTAGTCAATGGATATCCAGATAAAACATTTGGTCCAAGTAAGAATATTACATATGCAGAGGTAGTCAAAATGTTAGTTATGGCAAATGGTGATGTACCTGATACCAGTAACTATACAGATGCACTATGGGCTGTACCTTATATAGTTAAAGCAAAGGAAGTTGGCATAACTGAAGATGTTAATATTCAAAACTATTATGAAGCTGCAACTAGAGAAGTAGTTTTTGAAATGGTTTTTAACACAATGTTTAAAGAAGAGCCAACAATTGTTGAAGAGTACAATGGAATTATTATGGAAAATTCAAGGGTAGCAAAGCTTAAGAAGACTGAAGTTTCCTTGCTTATATTTGAAGATTTGAATAGAAATTCCGACTCTGAGCCTAGATATAAGGAAGATGAAAAAATATTAATTACTATTTCTAAAGATATTGAAGATGTTGAATATTTAATGGGAAAAGTAGTAGATGTGACAATTGATAACAAGAATAGGGTTTTAGATATTGAAGTTGATACTTCATATACCTATTTAGATGGTCCTATATTAGCCTATAAAGACGAGCTTTATTGTGGATACAATGGCAAGTATTATAGGGCAGATTCAAGGTTACAAGTATATCACAATGATGATGATTATAGGTATTATGACTATGTAAATTCTCTTGGTGAACGTGATAAAAATGGAGACAGGTCATTTACAGCGGAGTTTGCTAATATAACCGTTAAAGGCGGAAGACTGTATTATATGGATTCTTTTTCATTTGAGGATATATCACCAGTACAAGATGTAAGAGGCCGTGGGGAAGACATTATTATATATGATGATGCAAGTGAAGCAGATCTTGTAGAAACTTCTGTTGACCAGGTAATTGGCTATACTTACAAATGGGGCTTTGAAACTTTAGATATAAGCGACATAGATAGAGGAGACGTAATTCATATTTATGATAGGAACAAGGCCATTGTTAGACAGGATAGCAAAGACAAGAATCAGCTGATGGATTTGTTTGAATATGATGGATACTACTATGCTGATATTGACGGAGATTATTATCAGGTAAGGACTACAAAATATAGGAGACCTGTCTATTCAACTAATGGAGAAGATTTTAATACCTTATATGCTGAAGATTTAGATAGGGATTTAATAAAATTGTTCGACGAAGAAGTTACCTATTTATTAGATATAAATGGCCATATACAAGCTATTATAGGGAAGTAATAGTAGCAGGAAAAAGTTTATAGTGGATAGTTTGCAGCTAAAAAATAAGCTATTATTTTTTAGCTGCTTTTTTCTTGCATATATGCATATAATATTGTACTATTAAAGTATAATAGTACAATTAATATAAAGCAGACCAAGCAAAAAGAACCGTCCCTTTTGCTTGTAATGGAAAGGAAGTTTTGTATGTTGACACAAAGTGAAATTAAGTACAATAGGCTGATGGAAAGAGCTGAAGACTTGTTTTCTAAATATGGCTATAAGGCTGTATCTATGGATGAAATTGCAGATGCTGCAGGCATTAGTAAAATGACCATATATAAATATTTCCCATCAAAGGAAGACTTGTTTTTTAAAGTTTTACAGGATATTGTAGACAAATCATATAATCATATTGAAGCTAGATTAAAAACCATAGATGGAACCATTGAAAAGATTGATGAGTTATTAAACTATGGTATTGAAACCACAAGGCATTTTTCATTGGCATTTTATAAGGATGTTATGGAGAATTCCATATTGGCTGATAAGATCATAGAGGAAAAGAAAAGAAGAGGTAAAGAAATATTCTTAGCTATTATTAGGGATGGTAAAAACAGAGGCGAGGTTAGGGATGTGGATGAAATCTTTGTGGCAAAATTACTTATGGCCTTAATTGATGGAGTTACAAATAGCTTTTTTGACAATATACATGATATGAAGGATATTGAGTATTTCACAGAAAATTTATATGACTTTATAAAGTATGGCCTCATATGCAAGTAAGGGGGGATATAATGTCTGAAAACAACACTTTACTGGAAGTAAGTAATTTGAGCAAGATTTATCAGATGGGTGAAGTTACTGTACCTGCTGTCAAAAATGTAGGTTTGAAGGTTTATAGGGGAGAGTTTATAGTAATACTAGGTCCTAGTGGATCTGGGAAAAGCACCCTTTTAAATATTATTGGTGGCATGGATATGCCTTCAGAAGGCAAGGTAATAATGGATGGGGAAGATATTATAGGCTTTAATGATAAAGAAATGACCTACTATCGTAGGGATAAGATAGGCTTTGTATTTCAATTCTATAATCTAATGGCTACTCTTACTGCTAAGGAAAATGTGGAGTTGGCAACTGAAATTTGTAAAAATCCTCTTGATGTAGATGAGGTTCTTGAACTTGTAGGCTTGGGAGATAGGAAGGACCATTTTCCTTCCCAGATGAGTGGTGGTGAACAGCAAAGGATTGCAATAGCTAGGGCTGTGGCTAAGAATGCAGATTTGCTTTTGTGTGATGAACCAACAGGAGCCCTTGATTTTGAAACGGGAATAAAGATATTAGGATTGTTAAAGGAAATAAATGAAAAATACAAAAAAACTGTAATGATAATCACCCACAATACCCCAATAGGAGAAATGGCTAATCGGGTTATAAAAATGAGAAGTGGTGAGATAATTGAAACCATTATAAATGAAAAGCCAGTTGATCCTGAAAGGATTGTGTGGTAATGAAAAAGCTCAATGTTAAGTTATTAAGGTCTATAAAGAATACTAAGGGACAGTTCATATCTGTTGTGGTTGTCATTATCCTAGCCTTGACTACATATGTGTCCTTAAATATGGTTGCAGATAATCTATATAACTCTATTACTCAATATTATGAAAATACTAATTTTGGTCATATCTTTGTTCAGGTAAATAAAATTCCCCAAACTGCTATTGACAAGCTGACATCTATAGAAGGGATAGAGTTAGCCCAAGGCCGCATAAGTTCTGATGTTCCTTTAAAGGTTGAAGATCCTAATGAGAAGGTAAATGTACGGATAATTTCTCTGCCTAATGAAGAGTTAATAATTAATGATTTATATTTATATGATGGAGAAGTCTTAAAGGATAATCCTAAGACAAGTGTGGTTATTAAGCAGTTTTTTGATGGCAGAAGTATGGAAGTTGGAGATATATTGACTCCATATATTGGGGGTTCTGAGTATTATTTAGAAGCCATAGGAGCTGTAGGGAGTCCAGAATATATATATATTATGGAAAATGAACAAACTTTGATGCCTGATGAAGAAGGTTTTGGAATTTTATATGTAACTGAAGAATTCGCTCAAATGGCCTTTGGCTATTCAGGAAGCTACAATGAAATTATGATTATGGTGGATGAAGAGAATTTAAATAGGGTTGATAATATAAGGGATGAGGTAAAAGAACAGCTTGACAGATATGGGGTAAAAAAAATTATAACAAGGGATGAGCAACCAAGCCACACGGTGATGATGCAAGAAATCGATTCTCTAAATATTATGTCTAAATCAGTTACTATGATTTTTTTAGTAGTGGCAGCTATTATTATTAATATAATGCTTTCAAGAATTGTTAAGAGAGACAGAATGTCAATTGGAGTAATGAAAGCGATGGGTTATCTTAACAGGGATATACTTCTTCATTATGCAAAGTATGCATTTCTAATTGGATTGGTGGGCTCAATTCTGGGTGGCTTATTAAGTCTTATTGTTTCACAATTTATGACAAAGCTCTATATTAAGTTTTTCAATGTCCCTTTGTTTAAGGTGCAAATTATTTATTCTTATTTATTATATGGTGTGGTTTTGACTAGCATATTTTGTATTATATCTGGACTTATAGGAGCTAGGCATGTTATAAGGATTTTACCAGCTGATTCTATGAAGACAGAAGCGCCAAAATCAGGTAAAAGGATTTGGCTGGAAGAGATAAAATGGATTTGGAATAGGGTATCCTTTAGTTGGAAATTAGTAATTAGAAATATATCTAGAAATAAGAGAAGGGCTTTGTTTTTGGTATTGGGTATAGGGATTACCTATTCTATCACCATGCTACCAATATACTTGTCTTCTATAATGGACACTATGTTTATCACTCAATTTGGAGAGTTTCAAACTATGGACTATAATGTGGATTTTTCATCGCCTATGCATAAGAATGTACTCTTGGACTTGTCTCAAATTATTGAAGTTGATTATATGGAACCAAAGGTTGAAATGCCTCTAGTTTTAAGGAATGGGTGGAAGGAAAAAACAGTTAGTGTGATAGCTGTACCACAGGATACGGATATGTATAATTTTAAAGATAAAAATAATAGAGAATTGGAACTACCCGAAAATGGTGTGCTTTTATCTGATATATTAGCAAAACAATTGCAGGCACAAGTGGGTGATAATATAGTAATAGATAGTTATTTGCCAGATAGCAAGGAAAAATCTATAGAAGTAAGGGGTATTGTCCAGCAGTATTTAAGTAGTAATGCCTATATGAGTATTGAGCAAATCTATGATCTAATAGATGAAAAAGACCTAGTTACAGGAGCCTTGATAAATTCCAAGGATGAACTAATCAGTATATTAAAGGATGTTAAAAATATAAGGCAGGTTCAAACTATTTATGATATGAAGGATAGTCTCATGGAATATATGGATATGATAATTGCTTCTATAGGGGTTATGTTAGGATTTGCAGGTGCCTTAGGCTTTGCTATTGTCTATAATGTTACATCTATTAGTATTAATGAAAGGACTATGGAATTTTCATCTCTTAGGGTAATGGGATTTGAAAAGAAGCAGATATATAGGTTGGTTACTAGAGAAAATGGCTTAATGGCTATATTTGGTATAGTTGTTGGAATTCCATTGGGCTATGGGATGTGTACTGGAATGGCTGATGCGGCTTCCACGGAGATATACACAATACCAGCACTTATTGAGCCATCTACCTATGTAATTGCCGCCATTGTAACTATAGTATTTGTAGCCATAGCTCAACTGGCAACAATAAGAAAGATTCATGATATTGATTTTAT
>JAAYNS010000024.1 GCA_012520755.1 Tissierellia bacterium | reverse complement strand
CTGCCTATGATGCAGTTGTTCAAGCTATGGGTGGAATAATGAGTATTACAGGCCAAGAAGGTGGAAAGGCAACTAGAGTAGGAACATCTGTAGGTGATATCTCAGCAGGTATATTTGGAGCTGTTGGTATATTAGCAGCATTATCAAATAGAACAAAAACAGGAAAAGGGCAAAAAGTTGATGTAGCTATGCTAGACTGTCAAGTTGCTATGTTAGAAAATGCAGTGGCTCGTTATTTTGTGACTAACGAAGTGCCAAGACCAAATGGAAACAGACATCCATCAATAGTACCTTTTGAATCTTTTGAAACAGCTGATGGCGAAATAATGGTAGCAGCAGGAAACAACTCATTGTGGACTATACTATGTGATGCTCTCGAAGCACCAGAATTAGCTAAGGATGAAAGGTTCTGTGAAAATCCACTTAGAAATGACAATTATGATGAGTTAAGACCATTGTTAACACCATTATTCCAAAAGAAAACAACAAAAGAGTGGAGTGAATTATTAGACCATGTTGGTGTACCTAATTCACCAATAAATTCAATTGATAAGGTAGTTTCAGATCCACAAGTTATAGCGAGAGATATGATAGTAGAAGTAGATCATCCAGTTGCTGGAAAGTTTAAGATGCCAGGAATACCTATTAAACTTAGCGATACTCCAGGTGCTATTAAAATGCCAGCTCCAACACTTGGGCAACATACCGAAGAAATATTAGAAAAATACTTTGGATATGACAAAGAGACAGTTGAAAAACTAACTGAAGAGGGTGTTCTATAGTAATTAAACATAGTCATTATATATTAATATATTAGTATATTTTCAGGAGGAGTGTATATGGAAAAGGTAGTTGTTGCTTTAGGAGGAAATGCTTTACAAGATGCGGATAGTGATGCTACAGCAGAAGCACAATTAGAAGTTGTTAAAGAAACTACTAGATATTTAGCTGATATAATAGAGGATGGTTATAATGTTATTGTTGCTCATGGTAATGGTCCACAGGTAGGAAGGATTATAATTCAAAATGAGCATGCAAAGGATGTTACTCCAGCTATGCCTTTAGATATTTGTGGTGCAATGAGTCAAGGAATGATTGGATATCATTTGCAACAAGCATTAGGTGATGAGCTAAGAAGTAGAAATATAAATAATCCAGTTGCTACAATTGTAACCCAAGTTGTAGTGGATAAATTAGATGATGCTTTTCAAAACCCAACAAAACCTATTGGGCCTTTCTACACAAAGGAAGAAGCTGAAAAGCTAGAAGAAGAAAAAGCTTATAATATGGTAGAAGATTCTGGAAGAGGTTATAGAAGAGTTGTAGCATCTCCAAAACCTGAAAGAATAGTAGAAATAGAGACTGTAAAGACTCTTGTTGACAATAATACTGTTGTAATAACTGTTGGAGGAGGAGGAATTCCTGTAATTGAAGAAGAAGGAAGACTTGAAGGTATAGCCGCAGTTATTGATAAGGATTTAGCTTCTAAAAGATTAGCTGAAGATTTAGATGCTGATATTTTAGTTATGCTAACTGCTGTTGAAAGAGTAGCTATTAATTTTGGAAAACCAAATCAGAAGAATCTAGATAAAGTAACAGTAGAAGAAATGAAAAAATACGCAGAAGAAGGACATTTTGCACCTGGTAGCATGCTTCCTAAGGTAATGGCTGCGATCGAATTTGCTGAGTCTAAACCAGGGAGGAAAGCAGTAATTGCATCTCTGGATAAAGCCAAGGAAGCTTTAAAAGGAGAAAGTGGTACAATAGTTCAATTATAATCTACACATAAAAATGCTTAGAAACTTACTTCTAAAGAGAAGTTAAGCTCTAAGCAATTTTTATATCCAAAATTCAATGTTAAGGATTATAATTATTTTTAAATAAACCACCTATGGCTGCATAATAGGGGCCTTGTAGAATTTTGTTGCTTGTTCAAAAGCATAGCCTATTTCTATTAAAACTGGCTCATTCCATTGTTTGCTTAGGAATTCAATTCCTACAGGTACTCCTAAAGGTGCACTACTTGTAGGTTCAGTAAATCCAGCTGGAACAACAATTGATGGGAAACCTGTCACAGAGCCTAAAACACCATTTCTATCAACTTGTGCTTCTCCAACTTTTACAACAGGACGCTTTTGGTGTGGATACACTATTGCATCTAAATTATACTTAGCCATTATTTCCATAACCTTGTTTTGGGTTTTTAAACGCTTAATTAAACGTTCTTTATATTCAAGAGAATCTGTGTCAAGGGTATTAGCATACTTAATATTATCTTCTATTCCTTCATGATATTTACCAGATTGAATAAGATCCTCAAGAGAGTGAACACTAGATCTGTCACCTAAGCTTTCCAGATATTTGCCTAAGTCAGTCTTCAAGTCATAAAGATGTACACTTACCTCATTAACAAGTTGATCTGCATCAATATTTTCTGTTATATCAATTAGTTCAACACCCTTATCCTTTATCTTTTCTAAACTATTATGAATGATATTATTTACTTCAGTGTGAATATCTTGAGTACCGAAAAAGCTATGAAGTATACCAATTCGTTTGTTTTTTAATCCATCTTGATTTAGATATGAGGTGTAGGATTCTGGTATATGACCAATAGACCAAGCTGTTTCTGGGTCAGTAGGATCATATCCTGAGATTACGTCTAAGACCTTAGCTGTATCTTCTACTGTTCTCATAATAGGACCTGCAGTGTCTTGAGTTAGAGAATATGGAACAACACCACTTCTGCTAACAAGCCCAATAGTTGGTCTCAAACCTACTAGACAGCAAGCTGAAGCAGGAGAACGAATTGAGTTTATTGTATCAGTCCCAATCCCTATAATTCCAAAGTTGGCTGCTACAGCTGCACCCGTGCCTCCGCTTGATCCACCAGGTGTTCTGGTAAGATCATAAGGGTTAAAAGTTTGTCCCAATATGGAACTTGCCGTTTCACCCCATACAGCAAATTCATGTAAATTTACCTTAGCGATAATAATTGCTCCAGCATCTATTAATTTCTTAGTAATAAAGGCATCTTCTTCTGGAGTTACACCTTTTAAAGACAATGAACCAGCAGTAGTTGGCATGTCCTTTGTGTTAACATTATCCTTTAATAAAACTGGTATCCCATGTAATGGTTTTGTAATCCCATTTTGTTTAAATTCTTCATCTAATTCTTGTGCTCTAGTTAAGGCATCTGGATTTATAAGAATAACTGAGTTAATACCTGATGCAGTCTTGTCATATTTATTAATCCTATCAATGTACATTTTTGTTAACTGAGTACAAGTTAATCTAGACTCCTTCATAGCCTTATGGACAGATGAGATAGTTGCACCTTCTAAGGTAAAGATTGATTCATTTTTCATTATATTCACCTACCTAGATATATTTACTTTAATTATATCATTATTACTAATGTAAATTATAACAAAAAAAATTAGTTTTTTAAAATTACATTAGTTAAAAACTCTGAATACAAGAAAATACAAAAAAGCCTAGATAAAAACCTAGGCTACTTCTGTTTGTTTACAATACTTTTATAGATTTATTCCCAAACAAGTTCAAAACATTTCGAGCACATTTGAACACATAGGCCACAACCGGTACACAATTCTTTAATAACTTTTGGTTTGTTATCCTCCTTGATTATGGCGTCATAAATACAGCAAGAATAACATTTTGCACAATCTACATCAGTGCAGCCATCAAGGACACGACTTTTTAGATTTTTGACAGGAATATCCTCATAAGGAACTAAAGACTTTAAAGCAACTCCCTTTATGTCGTTTATATTATTATAAGAGTGCTCAATAAGCCAGTTTTCTAGTTGGTTAATTGTCTGACTTATTAGACCATAGCCATTTAAATTAATTGCTGAGGCTATTTGTATTGTACTAGCTCCAAGCATAATGTACTCTAGAACATTTTTGAAATTGTTGATACCACCTATACCACTTAGTTCACAGCTAGTAAACTGGGCTAAAGTTGCAATTGTAGCAAGGGAAATTGGTCTTATATGTTCACCAGTATATCCCCCATAAGTAGGCATTAATGATTTTTGGCTTTCTATATCTACACCTTGCAAGGCCTTTAAACTATCTATAGCACTAATCCCCAATGCACCAGCACGTTCAATTGAACTGGCGATACTAGAAGACAAACTTGCATTATAAGAGAGCTTAACTGTTATTGGAATATTAACACTCTTTACAGCGGCATTTACAAACTTGTTTATATCATTAGGATTGGTGAAGAAATTTTCGTTTTTAGCACCAATAGGGGCAGAAATGCTCAGCTCTATTGCATCAGCACCCATTCGCTCTACCTTAGTAGCTACATATGAAATTTCAGAAGGAGATGCACCCCATATGCTACAGATTATATGGCTATCTTTCTTATCAATTAGTTCAAACTCATTCTCCCATTGCTCAAGGGCTAAAGAAGAATACAACATAGTATTAAAGAGACTTCCATTGTTTTTAAATATGCGAGGCCTTATATTTACTCCAGTTTCAAGAGCTATGGTCTCTGTTACAACAGCTCCTGCCCCTGCATCTATGGATTTTTGTATGGATGATGCATTTCTAGACCATGGACCTGATGCTACAAGAATAGGGTTTTTTAACGGTAAACCTAAGAAGTTAGTTGTTAAAGTCATCTTATCACCTCCGAATAATTTAAAAAAGTTCATAAATACGTTTTCTATTTCCACAAGACTGTCTAATTTTAATAGTGGATTGTAGTACTATTTCATGGGTAGTATCTAAAGCAAGTTCCTCATCTTCAATAATATCAAAGAGCATACGAGCTGCTACCATTCCTAGCTTTTTGCTAGGTTGTTCTACACTAGTTAACTCTGGAGTAACTAGGGTGCACATAGGAGAATCAGAGAAACCAGCAATTGCCAGCCTAGATGGTATATCTATTTTTTCTTCCCTTGCAGCCTTCATAATACCAAAAGCGATTTCATCATCCGAAGAGAATATAGCCATTGGAAGTTCTTTTTTATGTATAAGCTTCTTAGTTAAAAGATATCCGCCTTCTATACTGCTTTCACAGTAATGGATTTTACCCATATTTTCATTTAGTGATGTTATAGCATCTTTATAGCCTTTTACAAAATACTCATTAGTTTGTTTGGAAGATTCATCAATAGCCAAATCAATATTAGTATGGTTCATCTCTATGAGGTGTTTTGTCATTTTAAAGGCACTTTCCTCAAAATTTATATAGCAGGAGTTTTCGTTTTTGAATACATCGTTTTTACCAATAAAAATTAATGGCGTTTTATTAGCTTTAAACTTATCTAACTGTTCTCTATTTAAATTTGAGGAATACAATATGATCCCGTCGATTTTTCTATTAATAATCATATCTAGATAGTTGAGTTCTGTTTTTAAATCATTATGTGTATTACATAATAAGGTAGCATATTTTTTTCTAATTGCAACTTGCTCAACTCCAGAAACAATTTGTTGATAAGATGTTTTTTCAACAGTTGGAATCATAAGAGCTATTGTATGAGTACGGTTTAAATTTAGGCTACGTGCAAACCAGTTGGGAGTGTAGTTGAATTCCTTCATGACCTTTAAGACATGTTCTCTAGTCTCAGGTTGTACTACTTCAGGATGGTTAAGCACTCGTGAAACTGTTGCAACAGAAACACCAGCTTTTTTAGCAATTTCTTTAATATTCATAATTTGCCTCCTACTCAAACTTATACTATTAGCTTATCAAGGTAGGAATAAAAAAGCAACAAATAGAATAAAATATTATAATAAAAGGATAATTCAATCATAAAATGTAAATGGTTACATAAAGTATTAAAAGGTTTGAAAGCTGTATAAATAAACAAATATGGACGTATTTTAGTAATAATCATGGCTAAGAAATTGAAAGAAAATTGAAAAAGATATAGACAACTAAAATATTTTGTGGTATATTAAAGTTACAAATGTAAATAGTTACATTACATAAATAATACTTGCCTAAATATTTTTGCTATTATAAGATGTTTTCTTCATTAGAAAAGATCTTATAAATAATAGATTAATAGCATTATAAATATTAAATGAAAAGGGGGATTATTATGTCAGAAGAAAAGAAGGTTCAAGCAGTCGACACTGAGTATTCATTATCCGCAGTTGACGAAAAGGATAGGAAAAACTTTTGGGCATTAGCAATGGTGTTAATTGGGTTTACGTATTTTTCACCAAGTATGACAGCAGGAGGAAATCTAGGTATTGGACTCAATATGAGGGATTTCTTTATAGCAATGATTTTAGGAAATGCATTTTTGGGAGCATATACTGGTACGTTGGCATATATAGGCCAAAAAACTGGATTAACAATGGACTTATTAGCTAGACGTTCATTTGGTACAAAAGGATCATTTTTACCATCTGCAATAATTAGTTTTACACAAATTGGTTGGTTTGGAGTAGGAGTTGCTATGTTTGCTATACCAGTAGCAAGACTACTTAATATTAATGAGCTAGTACTAGTAATAGTGTCAGGTGCAGTAATGACGGCAACTGCATATTATGGCTTTAAGGCACTTGCAGTATTAGGTTCTGTAGCTGTTCCCTTGATTACAATTTTAGGACTTTATTCAGTGAATTATGGAGTGGGTCAAGTTGGTGGATTTGCAAACGTTTTTGTAGAAGTGCCTACAGAACCCCTATCTATGTCAGCAGCTCTTGCAATTGTAATAGGTAGCTTCATTAGCGGAGGAACAAGCACACCTAACTTCGCTCGTTTTGGTAAGACGGAAAGAAATGCAGTGTGGGCTACAGTTATAGCTTTCTTTATTGGAAACAGCATTATGTTTATCTTCGGAGCTGTAGGTGGAGCTACAACAGGGCAAGCTGACATATTTGATATATTAATTCTTCAAGGCCTTGCTCTACCAGCAATATTAGTATTAGGATTAAATATCTGGACTACAAATAATAATGCACTATATACTGCTGGACTTGGAGTTGCAAATATCACTAAACGACCAAGTCAGCCACTAGTTCTAATAAGTGGTGCAGTAGGTACAATACTAGCTATTTGGCTATATAACAACTTTGTTGCATACCTAAGCTTTTTAGGCGGTTTAATACCTCCAGTTGGTATAGTTTTAATCCTTCATTACTTTATGAATAAGGAAAAATATGAAGACAAGAATTATAATACTGGGGATGTAAATATTGGGGCTATTTTAGCAGTTTTCGTAGGGGCTGCAGTTGGAACATTTGTTAAAGTAGGAGTCTCTTCTGTAAATGCCCTAGTTGTAGCAGGTATTATTTACTATGCATGGGAGGCTACTCATAGAGACAAATAAGGATTAAAAATATATATATGAAAGGGGACAATATTATGTTAATTAAAAATGTACATCTAGAAAATGATACTGAGTTGACGGACATTCTAATTAAAGATGGTAAGTTTGAAAAGATTGCACCTAATCTTACAGCTGCACCAGACGAAGAAGTAATAGATTGTAATGGAGCTATGGTCCTACCACAGTTTATAGAATCACATGTTCATCTTGACTCTGCACTTTCAGCAGGAGATCCTAGGTGGAATATATCAGGAACTTTATTTGAAGGTATTCAAGTATGGTCTGAAAAAAAGGAAACCCTTACTAAAGAAGATGTAAAAACTCGTGCAAGAAATGCAATAAGAAAACAAGCGGCTAACGGAATAGGACATGTAAGAACTCATGTTGACGTAACAGATCCAACTCTAATTGCTATGGAAGGATTATTAGAGTTAAGAGAAGAATTAAAAGATGAAGTAAATGTACAAATAGTTGCCTTCCCTCAAGAAGGAATCTATTCTTATCCAAATGGTAAGGAATTAATGGAAAATGCAGCAAAGATGGGAGCTGACGTAATAGGAGCTATACCTCATTTTGAATTTACTAGAGAATATGGGGTAGAAAGTTTAAATTTTGCAGTAAAATTAGCAGAAAAATATGACTTGCTAGTAGACGTACACTGTGATGAAATTGATGATGAGCAATCAAGATTTGTTGAAACTTTAGCAGCTAGAGCTTATGAATCAGGCTTAAAAGATAGGGTTACAGCATCTCATACAACAGCTATGCACTCTTATAACAATGCATATGCATCTAGATTATTTAGAATATTACGTATGAGTGAAATGAACTTTGTAGCAAATCCACTAGTAAACACTCATTTACAAGGAAGATTTGACACATATCCAAAACGTAGAGGAGTAACTAGGGTAAAAGAATTATTGGCAAATGGCAACAACGTATCCTTTGGTCATGATGATATACAAGATCCATGGTATCCATTAGGTGATGGAAATATGAGAGATGCTCTTCATATGGGATTACATGTATGTCAAATGATGGGCTATGAAGAATTATTAAATTCTTATAAAATTATAACTCATAATGCAGCAAAAACTTTACATCTTGGTGATAGCTATGCTATTAAAGAAGGAAACCCAGCTAGCTTTATCGTATTAAATGCAGACAATTTCTACAATGCATTAAATGAGAAAAAAGAAGTGCTATATAACTTTACAAAGGGTAAATTAATTGCAAAAACAGAACCAGCTAAAAAAGAAGTATTATTCTAGTAGATGAAATATGTAAGAGGACTGAAAATTTTCAGTCCTCTTGTTTTTAAATAATTAACTCATTTATATTATTCTTAATGTCCTCAGTTAGAGTATTAAAGTTTGTTTCTAATAAATCTATAGTGTTTTTAAGAATATCAGCAAAATGTGATTCCGGATACTTGTTTATTGTGTCTTGGAATACAGCTATACTACCTTCACTATAAAGATAATTATCATCATAATTTGGAGAATTAACATTTCCATAAATAAAGTTCTCAACATATTTCTTGTAAATTACATCTGTTTGATAAATATAATAGGAGTAAGGATAGGTTAATCTAAAATTTTCTATTTCAATTATTCTTTCAGCAATCTTATCTCTGGCAACTACAAGAGAACCATCTGATAATATAGGTGAATTTATATCCTTTCCAGAAATTTTTAAATAATCCCTATATTCTTTTGTAACACTATTTCCAAAGCTATCTAGTAATCTTTGATAATCTACTTCAAAATAATAGGCTCCTTCAGCCATCTGAATCTTATATCCCATATCTAGAGAGTGTATTAAATAATTCTTCAAGTCTAGTTCAGACTGTAGTACCTTCTCTCTGCTTAGATATTCTATATCATTTAACCTTTCAAGGGATAATCCATACTGATTATTTAGAGAATCAAAGTTATCCGCCTTTTGATATTTAATATATAGATTATTCAATCCCAAACTCCGCATATCCTTAGTAGAGTTTAAAAGATTAATATGATTATTAATCATATCAGTTAACTCATATTTACTATATTCATCTTTATGCTTTTCTAAGTGAGAAATATATAAGTCATCGTTAATTTCACTTTCTTTAATATCTGACTCTATAGACATGGTGGAAAAAGTATCATTTACTGCCAATCTATCAATTTGAACAATTTCACCACTATCTTTACCATCCCATTTATACCAAAGAGTCATTTTATCAGCAGTTTCAGGATTGGTATTTTCCGTTTCAGGATCTATAGTATATATACTAAACTCTAGTATCCCATCTCCATCAATATCCATAATTTCATTTTCCGTAGCTACTGAAATTAAAGATATTTTTTTGTCATTTAAGACACTTTTAAGTTTTCCATTTTCTAAAATATATCCATAGGTAACTCCTGCGCTACCACCTACTTGATTGCTTAATAAAATTCCATTTTGTTCTTCAGAAAGCTTACCAGCAACTAAAAGATAGTTAGAATTATCATAGTTCATGTCAACGCTATCTAAGAACTCATATCGTTCTCCAGAAAATTTGTAGACTTCAAGTTTCCCTTGATCTTCTGTATCTTCAGGATTTCTTTCAACAAAAACAATAAGTTCAGGTATAGTATCATCATCTAAATTACCTAAAGTAAAATTATATTCTATACCTAATTCATTTATTTTATTAATAAATAATTCATCATTAAGAAAATCATAACCTTCGCCCTTTGATAGTATTATTTTTTTTATAGAATTTTCTAAATCAACTGTTGAAGGGGCTATATTTTTTGTTTCCATATCACATCCATACATTAAGAAACTAGAAATTATCATAAGTAACAAAATTTGAATTAGCTTCCTATTCATGCATACACTCCTTCCTCGAGTAATTATTATATATAAGAATTGTGAATATTAGGTGACAAAATAGTTACATCTTTATTAGTTTAGCTAAAGTCTTATACATGAAAATATAAGGAGTTTGCCACTTAATAAAGGGGGAGATATACAATAGAAGAATAGAATTATAATTGCTGGTGAAAACACATGTAGATTTCAATGGAAGATTAAATTTATTAGATAAGAATTGTATATGAATATAAAAGGACTAGAGTCTTAATCCACTCTAGTCCTTTTGTTTTCCGTATCTCCGACACGACTGTAAAATTTTATGCAATAAATACCTGCTATACCTACCAAAATATAGATAATTCTACTTATCCATGAATCACTACCCCCAAATATGGTTGCTACTAAATCCAATTGGAAAAGTCCTACTAATAACCAATTTATTGCTCCTATTAATACTAGTGTTAAAGCTGTTGAATCCATAATAATCTCCAATCTATTATATATTTGTTGCTATCTTTAATTGTTTCCATTGTGGAAAAATTTATGCATTCAACAAGTCAGCTTTAATAATGTATCTTAGTCTACCATATTAGTTAAGCTGCCTATTTTTTCAACATAACATTCAATGGTATCTCCTGATTTCAAGTATTTATGTGGTTTGAATCCTACACCCACACCAGATGGAGTACCAGTCAAAATAATATCTCCTGCTTTGAGGGTTAAGCCCTTAGAGAGATCAGCTATTATATAAGCAATATCAAAGATTAAATGTCTTGTGTTGGAGTTTTGTCTAAGTTCGTCATTAATTTTACAGCTAATATCAAGTTCCACAGGGAATTTAATCTCTGATTTATCTACTAAATATGGTCCCATAGGTGTAAATGTATCAAGGCTCTTGCCCTTAAACCATTGATTATGTTTAACTTGTATATCTCTTGCGGAAATATCATTGCCAATTGTATAGCCAAAGATATATTCTTCTGCCTTTTCTTGGGAAATGTCTTTACCATCTTTTCCGATGATAACAGCAAGTTCTACTTCATAATCAATCTTTTCAGTATAGTCTTTTGGAATAATTACTTTATCCATAGGGCCTATTATTGAATCTGCTATTTTTGTAAAATATATAGGATAGTCTGGCACTTTAGAATCTTTACCTAATCTTGTACTTTGTACTTCTAAAACATGTTCTTCATAGTTTTTCCCAAGGCAAAATACATTTCTGGGAGGATTAGGTATCGGCGCTGTTATTTTTACATTATCCAAGGCAATACTTTCAAGGTTACTATTGTTTAAAGTATTACTAATCTCATCTGAAATCCTATCTGAATACTTTTGAATAAACGCCAGTAAGGAAGAAGGTACTTCCTTATCCATCTTATCTAATATAGCCTTCATAGGTATTACTGAGTCCTCATTTGCATTTAATATCCCATATGATTGCAAGTTATCATATATGTAAGAAACATACTTCATTTACATCCCTCCACTCTATTATGAATATATAATATCATAAATTTAATCTATCAAATACTAATATAATTATCCAAGATTAAATTTTATCAATATCTTGACTTATGCCTAAAATATGTTAATATCAAATTATAAAGAAAAATGTAGCTCATATAAGTCCCATAATATGGTTGGGATGTTTCTAGAAATGACCGAAAATCATTTCACTATGAGCGGAAGTGTGTCTAGGGTTCCGAAGAACATCTTGCAGGTCCAAGCGACACAGATACCTAATTTGGTATTACACCGGAGGGAAAAAAGCCCAGTCGGGTAGGTTTCGCTTACCTACCCGACTGGGCTATATTTGTTTTTGTTGGGAATAATAAACTGATAAAGGAGATAAAAGATGAAACTATTATACAAGGGAAAAACAAAAGATGTTTATGCTTTAGAAGATGGCAATTGTATACTCAAGTTTAAGGATGACGTTACTGGAAATGATGGTGTCTTTGATCCTGGAGCTAATACAGTAGGATTAAGCATTGAAGGAATGGGTAAGTCTGGTTTAAAGTTAACAAAATTCTTTTTCGAAAAACTTAACGATTTAGGCATACCAACACATTATATTGATTCAGATATAGAAAATGCAACAATGACAGTATTACCTGCAAAAATGTTCGGAAAAGGGGTAGAAGTAATATGTAGGTATAGGGCAGTTGGAAGTTTTTTGAGACGATATGGTCTATATGCTAAGGAAGGGCAAGAATTAGATGCATATGTTGAGGTAACATTAAAAGATGATCTGAGAAATGACCCATTAATTACTGATGAAGCATTAGAGATGCTAAACATAATGACAAAGGAAGAATATAAAGTCTTAGTTGATTTAACTAAAAAAATTGGAAGTATAGTTAAAGAAGAACTATGTAAAAAGGGATTAGAGCTTTATGATATTAAATTTGAATTTGGAAGAGTTGGAGAAGATAATCATATAGCCCTAATTGATGAAATTTCAGGGGGAAATATGAGGGCATATAAAGACAACACATATATTGAGCCCCTTGAACTTGAAAAGATAATGCTAAGTGAATAATCACTGCAAACTATTGGGAAAAACTATATATCTTAAGATGTTATTCCAAGCTTTAAGTAAAGGAGAGAAAAATGAACAATACACGAGTTTTTATAGAGAAGAAAAAGCCCTTTGATGTAGAGGCAAATAATTTATTAAAGGAATTTAAAAACTATTTAGGCATCTCCAATTTAGAGGAATTAAGAGTAATAAATGTATATGACATTAAGACCACTATTGACAAGGAAGTAGAAGAAATAATTGAAAAAGTACTATATGAACCCTATACGGATTTACTTAAAAGAGAGCTGACACTAGGAAACAAGGAAAAAGCTTTTAGAATAGAAGCGCATAAAGGACAATTTAATCAAAGAGAAGATTCAGCAAATGAAATAATAAAGAAATTTTTAGATCTTGATGTAAAGGTGAATCATTCAAAGATATTTATATTTAAAAACATAAATGATGAAGACCTTAATAAGATAAAAAGCTACTATATTAATCCTACTGAATATACAGAAATTGATTTTGATTATCTAGCAGATGATCTTTATGAAGAAGCAGATGAAGTAGAAATATTACATGGCTTTATTGATATGTCAGATAAAGAAGTAGAAGATTTCAAGCTAGAATACGGATTTGCTATGGACATGGATGATTTATTGTACTGCCAATCCTACTTTAAAAGGGAAGGAAGAGATCCTAGCATAGCTGAATTAAAGGTTATAGATACCTATTGGTCAGATCATTGTAGGCACACAACCTTTATGACAGAGATTACAGAGATAGAAGTTGATGAAGGAAAATATAAGGAAATATTTGAAGAAGCTATCAAAGAATATTTGGCCTCAAAGAAATACGTTTATGAAGAAAATCAAAGGGCTACTTCATTAATGGATCTAGCCACAATTAATATGAAGGAAATAAAGAAAAAGGGTCTTCTTGATGATAAAGAGGAAACAGATGAAATAAATGCAGCTAGTATAGAAATAGATGTTGATGTAAATGGGAAAATTGAAAAATATTTGCTAATGTTTAAAAATGAAACCCATAATCATCCGACTGAAATAGAACCATTTGGTGGAGCTGCTACCTGTTTAGGTGGTGGAATAAGAGATCCCCTATCAGGTAGGACCTTTGTATATCAAGCAATGAGAATTACAGGGGCAGCTGATCCTAGACAAAAATATGAAGATACACTTGAAGGTAAATTACCACAGAGAAAAATTACTCAAACAGCTATGGAAGGCTATAGCTCCTATGGAAATCAAATTGGAGCAACAACAGGTTTTGTAAGAGAATTTTATGATGAAGGATTCCTTGCCAAAAGGCTTGAATTAGGTGCCTTAGTAGCTGCAGGTCCAAAGGATTGGGTTGTAAGAGGAGATTCTGAGCCTACGGATTTAATACTACTTGTAGGTGGTAGAACAGGTAGGGATGGCCTTGGTGCTGCTGTTGGATCCTCAAAGGTTCAAACAGAAAAAGCCCTAGAAAAATCAGGAGCAGATGTACAAAAAGGTAATCCAATACTTGAAAGAAAAATCGTAAGATTATTTAGAAATCCAAAAGCCACTAAGCTTATAAAGAAGTGTAATGATTTTGGGGCAGGCGGAGTTGCTGTTGCAGTAGGAGAGCTTGCTGATGGCTTGTATATAGATTTGGATAAGGTACCTTTAAAATATGAAGGTCTTGATGGGTATGAAATTGCACTTTCTGAATCCCAGGAGAGAATGGCAGTAGTTATAGACAAAGAAAATCTAGATGAATTTATGAACCTTGTAGAATCAGAGGATTTAGAAGGAACCGTAATTGCAGAAGTTACAGATAAGAACAGACTTCATATGGTATGGAGAGGCAAAACAATTATTGATATTGATAGGGAATTCTTAGATACAAATGGAATAAGGAAAAAAGCTAAAGTTAATATAGCTATGCCAAGTGAAGAAGCCTATTTAAAAAACAACCCAGTTCATGTAGATGGGAAAGGAATAAAAGAAGCCTTTATTGCCAATGCGAAAGAACTAAATATTGCATCACAAAAAGGCTTGGTTGAAAGATTTGACAATACAATTAACACAGGAACGGTATTGATGCAATTAGGCGGTAAAACTAAAGCAACTCCACAGGAGGGGATGGTAGCAAAGATTCCAGTGCCTAATGGAGAAACAACTACATGCTCTATTATGACTTGTGGATATGATCCTAGATTAGCAAAGTGGAGTACCTTCCATGGTGGTTTCTACGCAGTTATTGAATCTATAGCTAAAGTAGTTGCATTAGGTGGAGACTATAAAAAAATTAGACTTACATTCCAAGAGTACTTTGAGAGATTAGGGAATAGTCCTAGAAAGTGGGGCAAGCCATTTACAAGTCTATTAGGTGCATATATGGTACAAAAGAATTTAGATATTCCAAGTATTGGTGGGAAAGATAGTATGAGTGGAAGCTTTGGAGACTTAAATGTACCACCATCACTATTTAGCTTTGCCGTTAGCTATGACAAGGTAGACAATATAATTTCAAAAGAATTTAAAAAAGCAGATTCTAACCTAGTATTAGTAAGTTTAAATATAGATGAGTATGGCTTAATAAACTTTGATGAGTTGAAGAGGAACTATAGTAAAATAAAGGAATTAGCAAATAGGAAAAAAATATTATCAAGCTCAACAGTTTCCTTCGGTGGTATAGGAAGGGCTATAGTTGAAATGTCCTTAGGAAATAGGATAGGCTGTCAAATAGATGATAAAATCCTTGGAGATTTATACAAACCTCTCTATGGTTCCATAATATTAGAAATAGATAGCAGTGAGGATCTAGATAGTCTATTTGATGGTTTAAATTACACTATTATTGGAAAGACAATAGCTGATGAATATATTGAGATAAAGGATGAAATTAATGAACTTGATGAATTGTTAAATCAATGGGAAGAGCCTTTAATGGATGTTTTCCCAATTGGAAATATAGAAACTATAGGTGTAGAAATTCCTCCATATAGGAAGGAAAATCCAATAATAAGCCCTAAATCAATAGCAAAACCAAGGGTCATTATTCCAATATTTACAGGAAATCATGGAGAATATGATATGGCTAAATCCTTTACAAGGGTTGGAGCAGAAGTAGAAACCTTTGTCTTTAAATCACTATCTAAAAGTCATATTGATGAATCTTATAGGATCTTGGCAGAAAAAATAAAAACAGCACAAATCTTGGCTTTACCAAATGGTCAAATATATGGTGCTGAACCTGAAGCAGCAGGAAAACTACTAAGTATTGTATTTAACAATGAATATATAAAAGAAGCCTTAGGATATCTCTTGGAAGATAATGATGGGCTTGTATTGGGAATAGGAGAAGGAGCCATTGGATTAGTTAAATTAGGCCTAATTCAAAATGGTAGAGTAACAAATATAGATGATAATTCACCATTTATAACTAGAAATTCTGATGGTAGATTTACTTCTACTATGGCAGATGTAAAAGTTGTATCAAAATTATCACCTTGGATGATGGAAATGGAAGTTGGAGATATATATACAGTTCCTATTGCAACACAAGAAGGAAGGCTACTTCTTGGCAACAAGGCTGATGAATTAATAAATAATGGTCAAATTACAACACAAATTCTTTCAAATAATGTAACTGGTTCAGAAAAATCAGTTGAATCCTTGACAAGCCCAGACGGAAGAGTTTTAGCTACTTTAGCTTCTATTGATAGAATAGGTGAAAATATTTATAAAAATATTGAGTTAAAAGGAAAACACAAGATATTCGAATCAGGTGTAAAATACTTTGCCTAAGGAGGAGAAACTATGAAAGTTAGCATAGTTATGGGGAGCATTTCGGATAAGGAAATTGGTAAGAAGACAATAGAAATATTTGAGAGATTTGGTGTTGACTATGAAACAAGGGTAATTTCAGCCCATAGAACACCGCATATAGCTGCAGAATTTGCACAAAATGCAGAAAAGAATGGAACAGAAGTAATAATTGCTATAGCAGGAAAGGCAGCTCATTTAGCAGGAGTAATAGCTGGTATAACACCACTTCCAGTAATAGGAATTCCAGCCAAGTCTTCAACGATGGATGGACTGGATTCACTATTATCAGTAGTTCAAATGCCTAAGGGTGTCCCAGTAGCTACAGTAGCAATTGATGGAGGAGAAAATGCAGGACTTTTAGCAGTACAAATATTATCAGTTAAATATCCTGAATTAAGACAGAAATTTAAAGATTACAAGAAGGAAATGGCAGAAGGCGTTGTAAAAATGGATAAGGAACTTAATGATGAACTTAGGAAATAGGAGGTACTACTTTGAGTGGAGTAGTTGGTGTATACAGTTCAGAAAGAAATGATGTAGCTCAGCTTATATATTATGG
>JAAYNS010000159.1 GCA_012520755.1 Tissierellia bacterium | reverse complement strand
TGGAAGAGACATAATGTCAGGAAAACAATTAATAGATAAGTCAATTTTAAAAATTGTAAAGTCACTAATGGTCACATGTGGTATGTATGATGGTTCAGGAAAGTTTGCAATAAAGGTTGGTATGCCAGCTAAAAGTGGTGTTGGCGGTGGAATTGTAGCATTTGCAGAAAACAATATGGGTATAGGGGTATTTGGACCTTCCTTAGATGTTAATGGGAATAGTATTGGCGGTTACCGAATACTGGAATATTTGTCAGAAAAGTTAGGCTTGCATTATTTTGCCTAGAATTTGTCCATATCCAATAATGGATAAATTCTATGGGTGAAATTAAAAAAGGAGTTATTATTTATTTCAGCTAAGAAAGAAGGTGGTTGGTCTAATAGTAATGAAAACATTTTCTTCAACAAAGCTGTATTTACTAAATAAAAATTTTAGGAGGGGTATGAATGTATGCTAATTTAATTGGCAGTCTGAGTGGTTTTCTTTATACTTATATTTTACCATTATTGCTAATTGGTGGCGGTCTTTATTTTTCTTTTAAAACTAATTTTGTACAAGTTCGATTGTTAAAAGAGTCAATAAAGGTTGTTTCTGAACCTGCAGAAGATAAAGAGGCAATGTCACCATTCCAAGCGCTTATGATTTCAACAGCTTCTAGAGTTGGAACAGGAAACATTGTTGGTGTTTCTACTGCTATATGTATTGGGGGAGCAGGCTCTGTATTTTGGATGTGGGTAGTAGCATTTGTAGGTTGTGCTTCAGCTTTTATTGAAAGTACTCTTGCACAAATCTATAAGAAGAGGGACATAGAAGGTGGATCTTATGGTGGTCCAGCACACTATATAGAAGACGGTTTAAAAAACAAAACACTAGGAATAATCTTCGCAATTGTTTTAATTGCTACTTATATGTTTGGTTTCAATATGCTTGCAGGCTACAATATTAATTCTGCTTTTGCAACATATGACTTTTACAATCCAGAAGTAACTCCTATGATAGTAGGTGGAGTTTTGGCTATATTAACTGCTTATAGTATTTTTGGTGGTGGCAAGAGATTAAGTCAAGTTACATCACTTCTTGTTCCGGTAATGTCAGTAATATATATCCTTGCTGCACTTTTTGTAATGTTTAAAAATATATCTATTCTTCCAAATGTTATTGGAGATATTTTTAGGGGAGCATTTGACTTCAAGGCTATATTTGGTGGATTTACAGGCTCGGCAGTAATGATGGGATTAAAGAGAGGCCTTTATTCAAATGAAGCTGGTATTGGTTCTGCTCCTAATGCTGCTGCTGCAGCCGATACATCACATCCAGTAAAACAAGGATTAGTTCAGATGATGTCGGTATATCTAGATACATGGATAATATGTACTGCCACTGCTATAATGCTTCTATCATCAGGTGTAGCTCCAACAGCAGAACTTGCTGGAGCACCTTATAATGTAGCAGCCTTGACAAATGTATTTGGTAGTTTTGGACAACACTTCTTTGTGTTTGCACTATTTTTATTTGGATTTACTACCTTAATTGGAAATTACTATTATTCAGAATCCAATTTCAAGTATATATTAGGTGATAAGGCTACTAAGGGTAATCTTATGGCATTAAGAGTTATAGCAGTTGTGGTTATATTCTTTGGTACTGGGTTGGAATTTGGTGTTGCATGGGATACAGCAGATGTTCTTATGGCTGCCATGGCTTTAATCAATATTCCTACGATTTATATATTAAAAGATAAAGTGATTGAAAGTCTAGATGATTATGTAAAGCAAAGAGAGAATGGACAAAATCCAGCATTCAAAGCTTCTACTATTGGTTTAGAAGGGCAACTTGATTTTTGGAAAGATACTAAAGAAGAGTCCATCTAATAATTTGCTACAAGGGGACGGGTTGATAAATGACCTGTCCTTTCTTTATATAACTTCCCTTATAACACTTTTTAAGGAGAAAATCCTTAAGGAGTGTTTTTGTCATTTTACAGATATGATATAATATATCAATAATAGAAATATTCGGGGGAGTTTATATGTCTTTAATTAAAACTAGTAAAACTGCTCAAGGAATCTCAGATGCAATATCTGCAGTTCTTGATGTTGATGTTACAATAGCTGATAACAATTTAATAAGGGTTGCTGCTACTGGTAAATATAAGGAATTTATCGGACAAAGACTACCTAAAGGCTGTTCTTTTGAACGAATAGCCTTATCCAAAAAACCTAAATTTATTAAGAATCCAAATAGTGAAGAATGTGATGAGTGTAGTTCTAAAGGAACTTGTTTTGAAAAGGCAACCTTAGGCTACCCTATATTAGATGGAAACCAGCTAATGGGAGTAATTGGGCTAATTGCATTTGAATCAAGTCAGAAACAAGAGTTATTTGATAAATTTGATTCTTTGTTAGAGTTTTTAAAGAGTCTATCTGATTTGCTAGTTACAAATATAAAGGAAAATGCTTATATTAAAAGGCTAAAAGTGCAAGATGAATTGATTAATTTAACCATTGATAATCTTGATAGCGGAATAATCTATACAGATATTGACAATAAAATACAATTTTTAAATTCAGTTGCTATTGATAAAATGAAACTAATTGAAGGAGAAATCATAGATAGAGATAT
>JAAYNS010000158.1 GCA_012520755.1 Tissierellia bacterium | reverse complement strand
TAGTGACTAGTAATGGAGGTTGGTTATGAAAACTTTTATTAAGGTCTTTATTGTATCTTTTTTATGTTTTTTTGTAGCAGCAAGTTTTGGCGTGGTTGCGTTCTTAAAGGAAAATGATATGAGCATCAGTGAGAATATAGGATTTGGTTATGCTGGGAAACAGGAGTTTTCTCGAGTTTTAGTCAATAAGTTGGAAAAAGAGCCTAAGGCTGAAGAAGTTTTTGAAAGCTTAGAAGAAGCAGTTCAGAATAGCAATAGGGTGAATTTTCTTCTTCTAGGTATGGAGGATATAAGAACCGATACTATATTATTAGTTTCCTTCAACGAAGAATCAAAGATAGCTGATCTTGTGTCTATACCAAGAGATACATATGTTCATAGAAAGGGCTATAACGCTGGTGATCAAAGAAAGATTAATGCTGTTTACGGCAACCATGGCGTGGATGGGGTTATGCAAACTGTGTCATATATATTAGATGGTATACCAATACACCATTATGCAATGATTGATTATGATGGGGTAATTGAAATTATAGACTTATTTGGAGGAGTAGAGGTAGATGTACCTTTTGATATGAAATATTGGGATGATACAGATGATCCACCATTAAATATAGATCTGAAAAAGGGACGACAGGTCTTAGATGGTAAAAATGCTTTGGACTTCATGAGATGGAGAAAAAACAATGATAGGAAGGGTTATATTGATGGTGACTTAGGTAGAATTAAAGCACAACAGCAGGTCTTGGGCTCCCTTAGTAGAAAGATGTCTGACAATCTACTTACAGTTGTAACAAGAGGATATCATTATCTTGATACAGATATGGGAATTATAGATTTAATAAAGTATGGCAAAGGTGCTATAGGTATGAATAAGGACAATATTACTTTTCATACTTTACCTGGAGAAGCTGATTACAGAACAATCGATAAAAGATTATACTCCTATTATGTATATAATCAAAAGGGTATAAAAGATATGTTAGAGGATATTTATAATGTCAAGTAATCAATTTACAATTTACGGTTCACAATCCTGCGTAGAATTACACAAATTCATTTGTAGCTTTTACTCTTTAAAAACAAAGGCTTATGATAATAGTGAACGGAATTCTATTATCATAAGCCTTTCGCTTGTTTTACACTGCTTTTCTACTTTTCGAATTAGCTAGTAGGTTTTTTCCTATTTGGTATACATTTCCAGCTCCCATTGTTAGGACTATATCATCATCTTTGGCTTCCTTGTTTATAAATTCTTCGATTTCCTCAAAAGAGCTTAAATATACAGCATTGTTTCCTTTAGCTTTAATTCTATTTACTAGATCTCTAGAATGAATCTCCCCATTATCTAACTCCCTTGCAGCATATATATCAGCAATTATAGTTATATCAGCATCTGTAAATGCTTCTGAAAAACTATTTAGGAGTGATTTTGTCCTTGTAAAAGTATGAGGTTGGAATACACAAATTATCCTACTTTTTGTTGACCTTCTTACGGCATTCAAACTAGCCTTTATTTCAGTAGGGTGATGAGCATAGTCGTCTAGTACTTTTATTTTATCTATATATCCTATTAGTTCTAATCTTCTATGTACTCCTTTGTAGAGACCTATATATTCAGAAATATCCTCAAGACTTATTCCTAATATATGTGAAGCTGCCATAGCCCCTATGGAGTTATAGATATTGTGATTTCCCATAACCTTTAAGTTAATTTCAACAAATTCTTCATTTTTATAATTTAGGGTATATTTTGGAAACCCTTCCTCTGACAGTATAATATTTTCAGCCTTATAGTCGCAGTTGCTGTTAATTCCGAAGCTTATAACTTTTGCCTTTGTAGCATCGATAACTTTTTGTGCGTGTGGATCATCAGCATTTATTATCAAATAGTCTTCTTCCGTTAAGTTTTGACCATATTTAATAAAAGTATCAACTATATGATCCAAATTTGTAAAGTAATCAAGATGATCCTCATCAATATTTAATACAATTTCTATTGTAGGATAATATTTCAATATATTTCCCTTGTATTCACATGCTTCAGTAATAATGTATTTATCATTTCCTATTTTTACATTTCCACCGATTTCATCTAATTGTCCTCCAAGCAAGATAGTTGGATTTAAGTTT
>JAAYNS010000157.1 GCA_012520755.1 Tissierellia bacterium | reverse complement strand
ATCCCACAACATTACATCTGGAGGAAGTATATCTATTTTTTTCCTTAACATTGTGGCCATAGCCGTAGAAGCAGACCCTATCATTTGGTTCATTGCTTCAGAAACTGCACTTAGCTCAAGTTCACCAAGTTCTCTGCTTTCTTTACCATCTCCACCCATCATTAAATCAGCAATTACAGTTGCATCAGGAACATCCATCATCATTAGGTTTTCTCCTGTTAGACCTTCCTTAAATTCAACAGTTGCTACTACTTTAGGAATATTACATTCTTCTATTATTTGCTTAAAGGATACGCAAGATACCCTTGGAGTTGTAATTAGCACTTTATGATTTAGTATAGAAGAAAGAGTGGTTGCAGCAGTGGACATTGAAATGTTACCAACTTCTCCTATAATGTCCTTCTCTACATCTCCAATTACACATTCGTCTACTTCAGACTTCTTCCCTAGTAGAGCATCAATCTCCTCCTGTGACAAAAAATTTTCATTCATTAGTCAACATCCTCTTCTATATATTGTAATACCTCAACAGCCAATTTGTTTTCAACTTTACCTGGCTTTACTAGAAAATGTACTCTGCCTTCTACAGACATCTTTAAAGGATCATCTATCCTCTTATCTAGTTTAATTATGTCTCCCATATCTAAATGTAAAAAATCATCTATTGTCAATATTGACCTTCCTAAATCTACTTCTAGGTCTACTTCTAATGTCTTGATGTTTTCTGATAATATTTCTTTCTTGTCTCCAGCACTGTCCTTATCAAAGTCAAACCAATTCTTTATGCTTAGTTTATCCGTTATGTCCTCAAAGGACATATATGGTATACAAATATTCATAAAACTCTTGTTGCCCATTAATTCTAAAATAAAGCTTGTTAGAACTATTGGCTCATTTGGAGACATATTCTGAAGTAATTGAGGATTTGTCTGAAGATCATCTAACTCAGTATCTAAGTCTAAGATGTCACTCCACGAAGCTTCAAAAGCCTTAAATATCTCTAGCAATACTTCTTCTAAGACTCCTAATTCAATATCAGTGAATGTATCTTTCTTCCTAGCTACTTTATTATAGGAACTATCAGAGCCTCCCAATATTAGGTCTATGACTTGCGTACAAAAGTGAGGGTTAACTTCGATAATTTGTGTACCCTTTAATTGTCTTGTATGGAATAATCCTAATAGGGTTGGGTTTGGTATAGAGTGTATGAACTCATCATAGCTAACCTGCTCAATGGCCCCTATTTTAATATTAACATTTGTGTGTATCATGTTAGAGACTGTATTGCCAGCCATTTTTGAAAAGTTTTCAAATATCATATATAAGGTGTTTATATACTCTTTTGAAAGCTTTATTGGCCTTCTAAAGTCGTAGGCTCTAACCTTATTTTTTTCTTCATCTTCCTTTATATCTTCAGGATTAATTTCGCCACTATTAAGGGCGTTTAATAAAGAATCTATTTCTTGTTGAGATAGTACTTGGTTCAAATCAATCCCTCATTTTTCGATAACAATATTTCAATATCTATCATGTTTACAATTGTATCATCCATATGTATGATACCGGAAAATTCAGTCTTTTCCTCATCTGTTATCTTTTGGATCTCACTGTCTTCTAAATCCATTACTTGATCTACATTTCCTATTAGTAATCCAACCTTTTCGTCATCATCTTTTAGGATGATAATATTATTATAGCACATTGTGCAATCTTGTTGTAGAAGTTTACTTAAGTTTAATAGGGTAACTACATTTCCTCTTAAGTTTATTATACCTTCTACCCAATCAGGTGAATTAGGAACTTCTGTTGATTGAATGTTTTTAGTTATTTCTTCCACTTTGTCTGTTGATATTGCGTATCGACTCTCCCCTAAGGTAAATACTATAACTTGCATACAATACACCCCATTATCTTATCGCTTTGTTCAAGGATTGTATAACTCTTTCACTTTCAAAAGGTTTTACAATAAAGTCAACTGCTCCTGCTTGAATTGCCTCCATTACCATGGCTTGTTGACCCATTGCACTACACATTACTACTTTTGCATCACTATTGAATTTTTTGATCTCTTTTAATGCTGCAACTCCATCCATTTCTGGCATTGTAATGTCCATAGTTACTAAATCAGGTTTTTCAGCCCTGTATTTCTCTACTGCTTCAACCCCATTTTGTGCTTCTCCTACCACTTCGAATCCATTCTTTTCAAGTATATCTTTTAGTTTCATTCTCATAAATATAGCATCATCTACAATCAAAACCCTTTTTGACATTTCTAAACATCTCCTATCCCTAAATATTTAAACATTTTCTGTAATACTCCTGGTCTGGGAACAAAGTATAATGAAGATTCTAACTTATCCCCTTGATATAGGAATTCGTTTTTTATAATCATAACATTAATGTCATACTGTTCAGTATCAATGTATACACTGCTGAATATAGCACCAAACATATCTCTTAAATGTAATGGAACAGATGTTATCAATGTTTTTTCTACCATCTTTGAAATTGCATTCACGAAGGATTTTACCAAGATGTTTACTAATTCATCCATTGCAGATACACTAACTTCATCACTTACATCTTTAATACCATCTGGAATCATCATCCTTACTAGGTCCTCTCTTACCTCATCTGAATATACGAATAAAAACTTTCCTTCAATTTCACCTGTCATGTTCACTAAGATGCTGTTAACCATCATATCTTCAGCCATGATATCATTATAGATTTTTTCATAATCAAGTATTTCTACGACTGGTACTGACATAGTGACAGGTTTGTTTATAAGTTTTGAAATGCTACTTGCAGCATTTCCTCCACCTATATTGGCAATTTCTTGTATAATGTCTAATTCTAAGCTAGAATATCCCGGCCTATCCAATTTTATCTACCTTCCTTTCATAGCAAAGATTACTTGCATCAAGTATTAGTATTATTTCACCATTACCAAGGATAGTTGCACCTAAATATTCTTTATTCTTGCTTAAGATACCAGTTAATTTCTTTATAACTATTTCCTGTTGTCCCATAAGCTTGTCTACTAATAAACCATAGTGTTGGTCGCCTAGTTGAACTAGTATTATATGTTTTTCTCCTTCTGCTGCTTCAATTGACAGTTTTTCATTTAATCTTATAACTGGAACTGCCTTGTTTCTATACATATATATTTCACTGTTATGAGACTTTAGAATTTCTTCTTTTTCAACCTTTACTACTTTATCTATAATTCCTAGTGGTACTGCAAAAGTATGATCACCTATGTTTACCATCAAGGATTGTATAATAGACAAGGTTAGAGGTAATTTTATTATGAAGTCTGTTCCCTTATCTACTTCACTTTCTACTTCTATAGAGCCTCCTAAGGAATTGATTTTTTGTCTAACTACATCCATTCCAACTCCCCTACCAGATACATCTGTAACTTCTTTAGCAGTAGAGAAACCTTGGTGGAAGATCAATTGTATTAGCTCTTTTTCATCTATACCACTTACATCTATGCCTTTTCTAATTGCACTTTCTTTTATCGACTCTGGAGACATGCCTTTCCCATCATCACTTACAATGATGACTACTCTATTTCCTTCTTGGTATGCTGTTAATCTAATAGTGCCCTTTTCAGTTTTACCTTTTGCAAGTCTCTCTTCTTTTGTTTCGATTCCATGATCAGCCGCATTTCTTATAAGGTGAATTAATGGTTCCCCTAATTCTGATACTACCGTTCTATCTAGCTCTGTTTCTTCACCCTCTATTACTAGCTCCATATCCTTATCTAGTTGCTTTGATAAGTCTCTAATCATTCTTGGGAACCTATTGAAAACAACATTTACAGGCTCCATCCTAATCTTGAGGACTAAGTCTTGTAAATCAGATGTTATTCTTGCTACTTGCTCTAAAGGCTCATTAAGCTCGCTGTTGTTTATCTTACCAGCTATATCTTCTAATCTAGTACGGTATATTACTAGTTCAGAAACCAAGTTCATGAAATTGTCTAACCTGTTAATGTCTACTCTAATGGTTTGACCTATATGATGGCTTGTATTGGTTTTAACATCAGTGTTTTTATTATCAATGCTCTTCTTATCTTTTATATTTTCATTGTTTGTTGTAATTGTATTTTCTTTCATATCCATTTCTTTTTCTTCTTTATTTGTTTTTTCTAATTCTACTATGCTTTCTTTTGCAAGGCTTTCATCTAATATTATTTTATTAATCTCCGCACTTTTTACTTCTGAAATATCTTCAATAACTTCCTTAATATCTTCACTTTTTTCCTTAGTTATATAAATCAAATTAAAACTGTCTTCAAAATTGCCATCTTCAAGGTCTTCTACACTTGGGTCTGTGTAAATAATCTCACCATTTTGTTCTAATCTATTTATAACTATATAGGATCTAGCTCCTTTTAGTAGTGAATAATCTTCTAAGGTCACTACTATGTCAAAGGCGTTGTAATTCTTTTCAGTTGCATTATGGATTATCATTTTATCTGTTTCGCTAATTTCTTTAGTAGAAATTCTTATTTCTTTTCCAAGCTCTTTTTTTTCAGTCTTAGCTTTCTCATTATTTCCTTCAAGAACAAGGGAAAGCTCTTCTACTAAATCATCTATATTAATTTCATCATATTTTTCTTCTCTAATGTCATCAACTATTTCGGATAGTCTATCTAAGCATTTGAATATTAGGCTAATTATATCTGAAGTTATTAGGATTTCTCCACTACGATATAATTCTAGGACACTTTCCATCATATGGGTCAAATCAGTCATTGTCTTGTAACCCATAGTCGCTGCCATACCCTTTAATGTATGTGCCGCCCTAAATATTTCATCTAGTACATTGCTGTTTTCTGGATCCTTTTCTAATAGTAGCAAACACTCATTTAATGTTTGTAAATACTCATCTGTTTCTTCAAAAAAGAGGTCCCTATATTTACTGTTGTCATCCATTTATTACACCATCCTTTTAATCAATTCACAGTTCACAATGCACAATTGTTGGGTCATCCTTTATAGGCAAACCCTTGATTCTTCGACTAGGTCTCAGAATAACAGGCAATGCAAATTAAATTTTTTCGTAAATAAATGTTGATAATTTCTTAAATCCAAACTCTTTTGGGTTGTATATGCTTTCTGTGGCTCCGGTGAAAAATATACCCCCTGGCACTAAAGATTCTTGAATTTTTCTGTATATTGAATCTCTTGCATCATTTTTGAAATATATGGTTACATTCCTACATACAATTGCGTTGAATCCACTTTCGTACTTGTCCAAAAGCAAATCATGTTTCTTAAAATTTACCATGCTTTTTATTGTATCATTAATCCTATATTCACCCTTATCAGCATTAAAGGAAAAGTACTTGTCTAAAATATCATCACCAATATTCTTAACCTCATTTTCTTTGTATATTCCTTCTTTTGCTTTCTTTAATATTGGTTCATCTATATCTGTAGCTAAAATCTTATTCTTTATTGGTATCTTGTTCTTATCCATTATTATTGCTAGGGAATAAGGCTCTGCACCTATTGAACAAGCTGCACTCCATATATTCAAAGTTCCAAATCTAGGGACTAGTATCTCTTTTATAATACTTTCAAATTCATCAAATATTTCTTTGTTTCTAAAGAATTCCGTAACATTTATAGTTATATAGTTTAAAAAATCCCTTTTTATCTTCTCGTCTTTATTTATTAATACTGAATAATCTCTTAGATTATCAGCTCCAGAACTTTTCATGATAGTTCCTATTCTTCTTTGAAGCTGTGTTTCTTTATATGCATCTAAATTAATATTCAGATTCTTAAATGCCCAATCATAAAAATAATCAAAATCTAAACTCATGACTATTTCACTCCTATAAGCCTATTTAATTTATCTGATATTCCTTCTAAATCTAATATTTCATCTACAACTCCATGAGCCACTGCACTACCTGGCATCCCATACACTACACAACTTTCTTCACTTTGGGCAATATTGTAACCATTGTATTTTTTTATTGTTTCCATACCTAAGGTTCCATCTTTCCCCATTCCAGTTAGAACAATTCCTAGCAGGTTTTCCTTATAAATCTCTGCTGCGGTATCAAACAGAAAATCTGCAGCTGGCCTTACACCATGGACTTTTTCCCCTGTATTTAGGTGTATTTTCCCATTTTGGAGCTCCATATGATAATCTCCAGGTGCTAAATAAACACAGTTTTTTTGTATGGTCATCTTATCTTTTGCTTCTACTACTTTTATCTTGGATTCATTATCCATCCTTAAGGCCAAGGATGTTGTAAATCCACTTGGCATGTGCTGTACTATGAATATGGGTACCTTTATTTCATCTGGTAACCTGCTAATCAAGTAGACTAAAGCTTTTGGCCCTCCTGTTGATGCTGCTATGGCTACTGCTTTAATTGTACTGCAGTCTTTTTTTTGACAGCGTGTGGCTTTTACCTTTTTCTTAATATCTTTACTCTTAAATAGACTTAATATTTTTGAACTTAACTCTTCTCTTATACTTGCCAAATTAGCATTAATATCCACAGGTTTTTCTATGAAATCATATGCACCAATTTGTAATGCTTCAATTATAATATCTGCATCAGAACGCGAACTTACCATGATTACAGGTATATCATAATCTTCTTTTATTTTTTTTAATGTTTCTATACCATTAAGCTTGGGCATTTCTATATCTAAGGTTATTACATCTGGTTTTAACTTAGGTATCTTTTCCAATGCATCAAGTCCATCTCTAGCTATTCCTATGACTTCTAGTCCATCTATATCTTCTGCTATATTGCTTATTATCCTACGCATAAAGGCTGAGTCATCTACTACTAACATTTTTATGCCCAATTAAACCCCTCCTCTATAATTTTATAATCTCTCTGTTAGCTGTCTTTATGTCTACGCTGAAATCATCTAAGTATACTATCATTGTCCTTCCTATATTGCCTCCTGTTTCTTTGGAAACAATTGGAATCCCGAGTTTTTTTAATGTTTCAGTCACTGCAATTACATTTCTAGTTCCAATACTTTCATTGTCATTTTTACCTGAAAAATTGAACATACTAGCACCACCAGCGATTTTGGCTATAAGATCAATGCTTTTTTTTCCTTTTATAATATCATAAACCATCATTGGTATTGCTAGGTCTGCAAACTTTTCAGCCTTAATATCTCCGCTGAAAAAGGTGCTATCAGGTAGCATTATATGGCTAAGTCCTCCTATTTTTGTAGCCCTATCATATATAGCTACACCTACACAGGAGCCCAAACCTAAGGTTACAAGTTTATTAGGTGATCTTGATACTTTATAGTCTGAGATGCTTACTTTTATTTCTTCAGTCATTCTTCATCACCGGTGATATCATTTGACATTTCAACTCTATTTAAAATTTCTTCTTCTTGTTTACTGTCGAATACTTTATTGGTATCCAATACAATAGTTATATCTTCATCTTCCTTTATAAAGCCAGTGATATACCTATTTGAAATATGAGTATCCATGCTAGACATCTCTAATTTGTCATCATCATATCCTTTTATTCCAACTATTTCATCTACAGTTAGTCCTAGGTATGTATCTTTCCACATTATGACTATGATCTTGTCATCTTCACCTGGAACTGTATCTAAATAATATAGTTTTTTATTTAAATCAACTACAGGTAAAACACTTCCACTATATTGAATTACTCCCAATAAGAAGTCTGGAGCTTCTGGAATCGGGTTAGGAACTTGATATTCTATTATTTTTTCTACATGAGATATATTAATAGCAAATTTTTGTTGATTGTTTATAAATATAATGAAACGCTCCACTTATTATCACCTCCTAAGTATTTAAAGTAAATATTACAAGATAATTAAAATTAATATCAATTATATAATATATCGGCAAAAATTAACACCATTACCACTTTGAAAATACTATTACCCATTAATACTATTTCAGAAACATTTCAACTTCTTCTGCAACCAAGGGCCTGCTTATCAGGAAGCCTTGTCCTAATTGGCAATCAAGGGAGTTTAAATACGACAGCTGCTCCTTAGTTTCAATACCTTCTGCAACTATGGTTAAATCTAAACTATTGCCTAGTGAGATAATT
>JAAYNS010000156.1 GCA_012520755.1 Tissierellia bacterium | reverse complement strand
TTAAATTATATTTAATTCAATAATCCTTCTCAAGGTATTTTCAAACTTCTCATCAGCTTGAGAGTTTCTTTTTTTAAATTTGCTGTAAATTCCTTGCTCACGTCTAAGTCTACTATTCATATGCCTTCTATTCAACATACCATCTATATTTTCATTATTGATGAGAAAACCATTCTGATTTATACAAATTGCTTTTTTGGATAAACACATAGCAGCAAGTCCATGATCCTGACTGATTAGTATATCTCCTTTAGCAATTCTATTGACTATATAGTAATCAGCACTATCACTGGAAATATCAACAGTTACAATTTCAGCATAATCACTTTCTATGTAAACAGCATAGTTTTTAACTATAATAATTTCTAAACCATAGTCCTTAGCAATTTTAATAGCTAAATCTACAACAGGACAACCATCTGCGTCTACAAATATTTTCATATTACACCCCTAGCCTATTTAAGCAAATCCAATACAGATGCCTTCTTCTGTATAATATAGTGATTTATTCAATAGGGCTTCTTCAACTTTCATCTGTCTATTTCCAATTTTAACAATTGTTCCTGGATATATGGTATCCCTACTTATAATACGACCATATCCCTTTGATTTAATTGATTCTGTTATTTCAGCTAATTCCTTTTTCCCACTGCTTACAATATTTGAAATCTTCCTATAGCTGAAAGTAGCATCACGAAGCATTTCCTTCTTATCTAATGTTAATCGACCTGCAGCTTCATATTGTTGTAATAATGAAATCAAAGATTTTAAGCTCTCTAATTTTTTTTCTAATTCTGGTAGTTCTTTCAAAAGCTCATGTTGCCTATCGATAGTTTCAGGGTCTGTTCCAATTTCCATGAAAGTCTGTACCCCAGCAATAGAGCCAATGATTCGAGATTCAATATTTCCGCCAGCCATATAGCAACCACCAACAATTTTAGAAATGGAACCAATAGTTTGAATATTGTTTCCGCATTTTATATTGCTATTCATAATATATGAGGATTTAATATCACCTCTAACAAAAACATTACAATTTTCTATGAAATGGCTAGTTAAATCTCCATCACAGCAGATACTACTAGTTATTGCCCCTCTTCTCAAGACGATATTTCCACCAGCCTTTATGGTAACCGAAGATACACTTTCTTTTACTTCAATATTCCCTGCAGCTTCAACCTTAAAGCCTGGGAGGATTGTCCCATTGATTACAATATTACCAATGGCCTTAATATTTCCTGTTGAATTATCAACATTATTAGATATGTAGAGAGTTTCATTTACATCAATCTTACCCCTAGTAAAATCCACTTGACCATTAGCTGTTGCATAAATAGCAGTTTGATCTTCGTTATAGGCTGTATTCTTACCTAATAATGATGGTACTGCTTTTCCGGGAACATGAGTAATTTTCTGCCCAGTAACTGTCATGCCATCAGTTCCTTCAATTGGATGCTCAATTTCACATAAGACTTGTCCCTTTTCAACATTCTTAACCTTTCCAAGGTTTTGAAAATCAACTGAGCCGTCCTCTTTAATTACTGGCTTAAAGGCCTTAGAGGTATCAAAGAGGAGTTTATATGATCCATCAATACCTTTTACTGGACTAGTTCCTTTGGCAATCAATATATGCCTATTATATTCAGGCTTCTTAGCTAGGGTTTCTAGCAGTTTCTGATTGATTCCATAGGTAACATTTGCCTTATCTAAAGCAGCTTTTATGCTTTGATAATCTGCTTCTAGACCACCATGCTTTGGGGGCTCAATTAATAAAATAGCTTCTAATTTAGTTTTAGACAAGCTTATCTTTACTAGAGCATCTACTGGTTCTGGTTTTGTTTGGTTGTGAATTGAGTTATTAATACTATCCATATATAATCCCCCTTATATACAAAGTGACATGAAACAATACGAATCTAGTATAAATACTATATTAAAAATAGTTTTAATATTCTATATATTATATTATAGTATAAACAAGTATTTAAGTACAGGAGCAAAAGTGTGTTAAATGCAATGGAACAAGAAATATATTTGACGATAAGCTAATAAAGCATGAAAATGGACAGTCAAATAAATGACTATCCACCCTGATAGTTTAAATCTCACATAATAACATCATATCTATTAAAGACTTAGACGTATTACTCCGCGAATATCGTTTTCACAAATATTGCTTTGACCGTAAAATGAAATTCAATTATATTATTAAGATATAATATTTATTAAAAAAAGTCAAAAAAATTTGACATATTTTTCCTTCAATCCACATGAAAGTATCTTGTATCAATGATAAGATAAAATAATTCTAAAAAAATAATTTTTCTACTTGACAGAATGATTATCTAGTTATAAAATATTAAAAAGCTTTGATTGGGAAGAGTAAATACATTAAGGTCGAAAGAGAGAGAAGTTCACCGGCTGAAAGACTTCTTAGATACCATGTGTTGAAAACCACCCATGAGCTCAGTCCTGAATTTAGTAGGGATTTGCGTAGAGCATACGTTAATGCTATTTACTTATATATTTAGGTGGAAACGAGACTAGACACTCGTCCTTTTTTGGATGAGTGTTTTTTTATAACAAAAATTAGCTGAAGACCTTCTAGTATATGGAAGACTAATGCTTACTTATAAAATTATTAGAAAAGAGGGGTAAAGATGGGAGATACAATTGTAGTAAAATTTGGTGGAAGTTCCCTTGCAGATAGCAGTCAATTTAAAAAAGTAAAAGACATAGTTACCAGTAATGATAAGAGGAGATTTGTAGTACCTTCTGCTCCTGGGAAAAGATACAAGGGAGATCACAAGGTGACGGATCTTTTATACATGTGCCACCAACTAGCATCTCATGGACTAAATTTTGATGAGGTATTTAATCTAATAAAAGAAAGATATACTGAAATATCTAGAGAATTAAATCTTGATGTTGCTATTGAAGACTTGCTAAATGAAATCAAACTCAACATTAGTAATGGCGCATCAAAGGACTATACTGCAAGTAGGGGGGAATATCTAAATGGAGTTCTTCTTGCAGCTTATTTAGGATTTGAATTTATTGACCCTAAAGATTTAATACTCTTTGATGAAGATGGATACTTTAATCAAGATATTACTGAAGCCAATGTTAGTGAAAAATTAGAAGGTGTACCATATGCAGTAGTACCAGGATTTTATGGTGCAAATAAAAATGGTGAAATAACTACCTTCTCCAGAGGAGGTTCAGATATTACAGGTTCAATCATTGCAAGCGGAGTAAGGGCTAGCCTCTATGAAAATTGGACTGATGTATCAGGTTTCCTAGTAGCCGATCCAAACATAGTAGCAGATGCAATGCCAATGGACCTTGTCACATATAGGGAACTAAGAGAATTATCCTATATGGGTGCTCCTGTCCTTCATGAGGAAGCTATTTTCCCAGTTAGAAAATATGGTATTCCAATAAACATTAGAAATACAAATGTGCCACTAGATAAGGGCACTATGATAGTAGATGATTCAACCCCTGTAAAATACAAAGGAATAACAGGGATATCTGGTAAAAAGGATTTTGTTGTAATTTCAGTAGAAAAAACCATGATGACATTAGAGAAAGATTTTTTCAGAAAGCTTATATCAGTATTTGAAACTAATGATATACCTATAGAACATATGCCTTCTAGCATAGATTCTGTATCAATAGTTGTTCAGGCATCAAAAATAAACCATAAACTAAAAAAGATTATAGAAGAGATCCGCATATTCTGCAATCCTGACAATATAGTAACCTACCCAGATATGTCCTTAATAGCTGTAGTTGGAAGGGGCATGATTAGGACAAAAGGTATCTCTGCAAAAACATTTACTGCCCTAGAAAAGGCAGATATAAATACAAGAATGATAGTTCAAGGCTCCAGTGAATTAAACATAATCATAGGAGTAGAAAACAAAGATTTTGAAAAGGCTATAGAAGCTATCTATAGAGCATTCTATTAAGAACTAATTACCTATTACTTATTACCTAAAACAAACAAGGAGGAATTATATTATGAAAAAATTTAATTTAGCAGTTATAGGAGCAACAGGTTTAGTAGGTGGTACAATTTTAAATACCTTAGCAGAAAGAGATTTCCCAATAGAGAATTTATATCTGTTTTCTTCAAAGAAATCAGCAGGTAGTAAAATAGAATTCAAGGGACAAGACTACCTAGTTGAAGAATTAGCAGAGGATTCCTTTGATAGAGACATAGATATAGCACTATTTGCAGGCGGAGGAGCAGTAAGTGAAAGGTTTGCACCTATAGCAGTAGAAAAGGGAGTTCATGTAGTGGACAATAGTAGCGTATTTAGAATGAATAAGGAAGTTCCATTAGTAGTTCCTGAAATAAACCCAGAGGATATAAAATGGAGTAAAGGAATAATTGCAAATCCTAACTGTTCTACTATTCAATCAGTTATACCATTAAAGCCTTTACATGATAAATTTAAAGTAAAAAGAGTTATTTACTCAACATATCAATCAGTATCAGGCTCAGGTTTAGGTGGCCTTAGAGATTTAGAAGAAGGCTTAGTAGAGTTTTATCCATACCAAATTGCATATAATGCTATCCCACATATAGATAGCTTTTTAGAAAATGGCTATACAAAAGAAGAAATTAAAATGATAGATGAAACTAAGAAAATTCTTAATGACGATAGTATAAAAGTAACAGCAACTACAGTTAGAATTCCAGTTAAATATGCACATAGTGTATCTATCAATATTGAATTTGAAAAGAAATTTGAATTAGAAGAGGTATACAAGGCTCTAGAAGAATTCCCTGGAATCAAGGTTGAAGATGATGTTAAAAACAATCTATATCCAATGCCAATAAAGGCAGAAGGAAAGGACGAAGTATTTATAGGAAGAATCAGAAGAGATTTTAGTGTAGAAAATGGAATCAATATTTGGTCTGTAGCTGACAACATAAGAAAAGGTGCTGCAACTAATGCAGTTCAAATAGCAGAACTGGTCGCTAAGAATCTTGAATAAAAGCTATTATTCATAGTTAGTAACAAGATGCCAAGAAAAATGATTAAAATACTAAGGACATAATTATTCATCCTCGAAACCGTAGCGTGTATTTTAATCATTTTTGGCTTTATACAATTATCTAACTATGAATAGTAAAAATAGAAGGAGGATTACATGATAAATATAGGTCTATTAGGTCTTGGAACAGTAGGCTCTGGAGTAGTTGAAATACTAAAAAATAGGAAAGACGAATTAAAAAACATTACTGGACAAGAAATAAAGGTAAAAAAAGTATTAGTTAAAAATATAAATAAAGAAAGACAAGTCAAGCTAGAAAAAGAAGCATTAACAGATGACTTTGAACAAGTATTAAGTGATGAAGAAATAAGTATAGTCGTTGAGGTAACAGGAGACTTAGAGCTTTCTTATAAATATATCACAGAAAGTTTGAAATCAGGAAAACATGTAGTTACAGCTAATAAAGCAGTAGTTTCTAAATACTTTGAAGAACTCTCTTCATTAGCAGCAGAAAAGAATCTTGCCTTCATATATGAAGCAAGTGTAGGTGGCGGAATACCTGTATTAAAGCCACTAAGAGAACAATTGTCTCTAAATGAAATTAGTGAAGTACAAGGGATTCTTAATGGAACATGTAACTATATCCTAACTAGGATGGTAAATGAAGGTAAAGGCTATGATGAGATTCTAAAAATAGCTCAAGAATTAGGCTATGCAGAAGCTGATCCTACAGCGGATGTAGAGGGCTATGATACTCAAAGAAAACTTAGGATACTAGCTACACTTTCATTGCAAGGGAAAATAACAGAAGAAGATATACTCCTTGATGGAATAAGCTCAATTACATCACTTGATATAGATCATATTAAGAATATGGATGCAACAGTAAAACTTATTGCAGAAGCATCTGCATATGAAGACGGATTCACTGCGGTAGTACAGCCAACTATAGTAAAAAACAGCAACTATTTTGCCAATGTAAACATGGCCTTTAACTCAGTTGCCTTTAAAGGAGATAATGTAGGAGAATTAAAATTTTATGGTCCTGGAGCAGGAAAACTCCCTACAGCCAATGCTGTTTTAAGTGATGTATTGGACATTGTACTAGACATATATAGGAAAGGAAATCCTTTAGGAGAAAAAGTTCTAAAGAACTATAACGAAAAAATAAGGGGAAATTATTATCTAAGAATATCAAATGCAAATGAAGAAATAGTGCATTCTTTAAGGGCTATAGCGAATAATGTACTAAGCTTAGGAAGTCAACCTGCGATTTTAACAGATGAGATTGAGTTATCTAAGCTTATGGAGATTATTACTTCATTTAATATAGAGAAAAAAGATTATTTCCTTGCAAGAATAATTTCTTAGGGGGCGAAAAGATGAAGTACATCAGTACTAGAAACAAAGAGATATCAATAGCATCTAGTCAGGCAATAATCCAGGGCATATCTAGGGATGGTGGTCTTTTCCTTCCTAATGAATTGCCAAAAATACCATTAGAAAATTTAAAAGACTTAGACTATAAAAGGATGGCTTTTGAAATCCTCAGAGTCTTTTTAACAGATTTTGAAGAAGATGATCTTAAAGAATGCATAGAAAATGCCTATGACCATAAATTTGATACAAAGGCTATTGCCCCATTAGTTAAGCTAGGTGAAGACTACTGCCTTGAACTATATCATGGGCCAACACTTGCATTTAAGGATATGGCTTTATCAATACTGCCACATCTATTAAAAAAGGCTTCCAAGATAAATAAGATAGATGAGGAGATAGTCATATTAACAGCCACTTCTGGTGATACTGGGAAAGCAGCCTTAGAAGGATTTGCTAATGTAGAAGGAATAAAAATTGTAGTCTTTTTCCCAGAAGAGGGAGTAAGCAAAATCCAAAAACTACAGATGAAGACCCAAGAGGGTGAAAATACATTTGTAGTAGGAATCAATGGAAATTTTGATGACGCACAAAGTGGTGTCAAGCTACTCTTTAACAATAAGGACTTTGTTGAAAAATTGAATAAAAACAAATATACACTATCATCAGCAAATTCCATAAATATAGGCAGATTAGTTCCACAAGTAGTTTACTATTTTCATAGCTACTTTACATTAATCAAAAACAATGAAATAGAACTAGGAGAAAAGATAAACTTTTCAGTACCTACAGGGAATTTTGGTAATATCCTTGCAGCCTACTATGCCAAGAAGATGGGCTTGCCTATAAATAAACTGATATGTGCTTCAAATGAAAATAAGGTCCTAACTGATTTCTTTAAGACTGGAGTCTATGATAGAAGGAGAGAATTACAATTAACTTCTTCACCATCTATGGATATATTGATTTCAAGTAATCTAGAAAGACTTTTATATCATTTAGATGACAAGGTCCAAGGAGCAATTCCGTCATATATGGATCAACTAACAGACAATGGTTTTTATCAAATAGATAAAAAATACCTAAATGAATTCTATGGAAACTATGCTACAGAAGAAGAAGTCGCAGAAACTATCAATAAAGTATATGGACAATATGATTACTTGTTAGATACTCATACAGCCGTAGCATACAATGTAGTTAAAAAGTACCAGAAAGAGTCTGGGGACAATACAAAAACAGTAATTGTCTCAACTGCAAGTCCCTATAAATTCGCATCAGCTGTTGCATCATCAATAGGAATTGATGTGGACAAGATGGATGAATTCCAAGTTATAGATAGGATGTCTAAAAAAACAGGTGTAGATATTCCTAAATCAATAGAAGATTTAAAGACTAAGGAAATTCTTCACCAAAACAACTGCAATAAAGAAGACATGAGAAGCTTAATTGAAGATTTTCTAGGGGTAGGTGAGCCTAATGCATAAGATAAGAGTACCAGCTACTAGTGCAAACTTAGGACCAGGATTTGATAGCTTAGGTATTGCTTTTAATTTGTATAACACATTTACCTTTGAGGAGATTCCTAAAGGTTTAGAGATAGTTGGTTGTGACGAATATTATAACAATGAAGATAATCTAATATATCTGTCCATGAAAAAGGCCTTAGCCGACATGGACCATAGGATAAGTGGAGTTAGAATTACAGTAGATTCTGATATTCCTATTTCAAGCGGATTAGGGAGTAGTGCTGCTTGTATAGTAGCTGGCATACTTGGAGCCAATGAACTGGCTGGCAGACCCTTTTCAAAAGATGATATGCTAAGAACAGCAACTAATATAGAGGGCCACCCTGACAATGTAGCACCAGCTATATTTGGCGGTTTAGTAGTATCTATAATGGAAGAGGATGAAGTAATCCACAATAGTATAGAAGTAGCCAGGGGGCTTAAATTTGTTGCATTAATACCAGATTTGAAAATATCAACAAAAAAAGCAAGAGCAGCATTACCAAAGACCATCTCCCTTAGCGACGGAATATTTAATGTAAGCAGGGTATCCCTATTGATATCTGCCCTTTCGAATGGGAAGTTTGAATTGTTGAAATATGGGCTTGAAGACAAATTTCATCAACCTTATAGAAGCAAATTAATACCAGATTTTGATGAAATAATGGCTATTTGCCAAGAGCATAAAGCCATAGGAACCTTTTTAAGCGGTGCTGGGCCAACTATTTTGGCCTTAATAGATGAAGATAATACTAATTTTGTTCAAGGGCTTACAAAAGATTTAAAGCCATTAAAGAATACTTGGACAGTAAAAGAACTGGAACTTGATTTAGAAGGAGCAAGTGT
>JAAYNS010000155.1 GCA_012520755.1 Tissierellia bacterium | reverse complement strand
TGACTCTATAAGTATATTTTCACCATCTTTACTTACTGTTACATATGCCTTGTTTCCACCAATATCAAGTTGACCAATGTCTACTATTCCATTCTTTAATTTATCTTCTAATTCTTCAACCCCATCCTCATCCATACCCAGTATAGCTGCTTCAACAGCCTCAGCTCCACCTCTTGCAATATAATATGCTTGCATTTTATTCTGATGAAACATTGCTTGTTTATTCTCTGTTAGCATAAAGCCCGATATAAATGTAACAAAAATCATAAGAATCGCAAATACCATTAATGTCAAGAGTAGGGTTGAGCCTTTCCTGCTTTTCAGCTTCATATTACTTAATCCTCCGATTGAATACTTAATACCTGAACAAGTAGAAATCTAGGAAAATGTTACATGCTCATTAATTTTTCTTCAACATATTCCTTAAGTGGTTTACCATCAATCTTTGGTGGTTCTCCTCCAAACATATCTATCATTATCTTAAAGAAGTTTATTATTAGTTTGTTGTCATCAATATAATACTCATCGATATGGCCTGGTATAAATATTATTTGGTATTCATCTTTTGAAAGTTTATCTTTTACTTCATCAAGATTTAGGGTTTTAACTGGAGCTATCATCATATTTGTAAACTCCATATCCTCTAGCATCCACATATTGTTGTTCCAAAATCTGCTTTCTTCTTTTGTTGGTTTGTTTAGAACTTCTCTATTGGATATAGCTGATAGTACCTTTCTTACTGATTCTTTATCGAAGTTTTCTCCATAAAGATATTGCATATCTTCTTCCTCAGCTAATTTAATAATAAAGGTCTCACCAATTTTTTCTCTTTGTGATACTGAATCCCAAATAAAAAGCATCATCTCTAATATATCATTTTTAACAATTATCTTTGCCAACTAGATAGCCTCCTTATTTATTACTGAACTTAATCCCAATATTTGTCATCTCTATGATTCCTTCCTTATACATCCTGCCTATTGCTCTTTTAAAGCCTGATTTACTCATTTGCAGTTCATTTCTAATTTTTTCTGGTGAGCTTTTGTCATTCAAATCTAGTAGGCCACCATTTTCTTTTAATTTTCCTATTATTATTTTTATGTCTTCATCCATTTGGATATATCCTAAATCCCTTAGGCTTAGGTCTAGCTTGCCATCATCTAAAACTCTGTTCACCCTAACTTCAACTATGTCTCCAACTTCATAAACACCTATTAGTTCACGTTTTGGAATGAGGCCATCATATTTATCTTCTACTGCTACAAAGGCTCCTATATCACGATTAATACTGTAAATCGTTCCTTTGGTCTTGTCATTTGCCTTAAATGGGGATTCTGAGCTTAACATATCCCTTATCTTCATGGTTGCAGCTAGTCTATTACTTTTATCTAGATATACACCAACTAAATATGTCTTGCCTTTTACAACTTGACCTATGGTTTCACTAAATGGCAAGAATAAATCCCTTTCTAAACCCCAGTCTAAAAAATAACCAATCTTTGAATTACTTACTACTGTTAAATGAGCTAATTCTCCTAGTAAGGCTTTGGGTCTATTTGTTGTGGATATAATCCTATCCTTGGAATCCCTGTATATAAACACTTCAATTACATCGCCTATTTTTAGCCCTTCAGGAATTTGTGACTTTGGCAATAATACGTCTTCATCTTCAGGTCTTTCTTCATTAAGAAATGCTCCTACAGATGTAAATCTTTTTACTTCTAATTCTTGAACTTCACCTATATTTATCATACTCCACCTACTTTATATTTCTTAAGTATATCTTATCTATATATTATCACATTTTACCATAAATTATATTGTTTTTCGATGATAAAATCCTTTCTTCATTATTAAAAAAATGGCGATCAATGACCGCCATCTATAAAACACTTATTCTAGTTCGCTCTCTAACTTTTCTAAGGCTTCTAAGGCTTCTTCTGGCAACTTATCTTTTCCACCTTTAGAGCTTTTTATTTCCTTTAAAAAGTCTTTCCTATATTTTAGGCTATTTATCCACATTTCCTTATATTCATCATTGTAGTCTGGCTCAAAGCCTTCTACTTCAATATATTGTATGGAGCTAAAACTACCTAATGGCTTGAATTCTGCCTTATTGGTTACAATATCCTCTAGTAAGGTCAAGGTAACTTCCTTAGGTATTTTTTTATCCATAAAATATCCTGTATTAATTATATAGCATTCTACATTTGTTTTTTTAAACAAGTCTTTAAACTTTTCATAATCCTCTGCTAATGGATATGTTCTAAAAGGATTTGCATAAGGTTCTATAACTAGTGCATTTCGATTTACACCTTTTGCTAATCTTTCAGCTGTTGTTCTTTTTGTAGCTAATGTAGCCCCCATCACTGAGGCTAAAACTGGATCTGTAATTTTCAATACTGGTGGCATTGTTTCGTCTTTCATCAACCATGCTATTGAATCCACATGTTCATCGATTTTATCCACCCTGTTTTCAGTCCATAGTCTAGACTTAACAGCTCTTCCATTGCCATTTCTTATATCTTCAGTTACTATTACCTTATTTCCTTTTTTATCTAATGTTATTCCACAATTTTGTACTGTTAGTAAGTATTTATTAGCAGGGTGATTTGTAGGATAATCTTGAGTCTTATCAAAATAAGACGGTTCTAAAGCTACTGATGATCCATCTTCTGTAGAAATTACATATGCATCATCATGTAGAATTGTTATATCATATTTACCATCGTGCCTTGCGTGGGTTAGGGTGGATTTCCCTGACCCTGATAAGCCAAATACACCTATAGTATACTTGCTATTATCATCAAAATTATATCTTTTCATTCCCCCATGACATGATATAAATCCATTCCTATTGGCTATTGTCCATGCTAAAGTTAAAGTACCCTTTTTATGTTCTCCAAAATATCTCATGCCTAATATCATTGCACAATTATGTTCAGGATCAAACAAGGCAAGCCCATCTGGATGTGATGCTGGTACATAATCAGGATCTGAAAAAATATATATATCTCCTTCAGGATATTCTCTTGAGTTCAAACACATTTTTATATATTCTTGGGTTAAACTTTGGAAGTTAAGCAACCATGAATACATTATATTTTCATGATTTTCAGGAATTAATATGTGTGCTCTGACCATAAAGTCTTCATGAAGTCCAATTGTACATTGGGCATGGTATAGCTTCTTATATCGGGATTGGTATACTGCTTCTCTTGCTATAGCTGAATATTCTTTTATATCCACATCAGCTTCGCCTATTATTACTTTTGCTTTAGCATATCTTCCTGTAATAGCTCCATCATTAAACAATAAAACCTTAGTATTTATATCTAATCCAATTTCTTCTGGTCTATGTACTGGCATATCTGTTACTATTGTTCCTGGGGAATCATAAGCTAACTTATAAGCTTCATTTGCAGAGTTAACATTCACTACATTGTTTCCATAAAAGGCTGTTTCAATAGTACTCCTTATGGAATTAAAATTCTTATTCTTCGAATTTATATCATCTATATTGTATTTCGTTATGGTTGACATTAAAAAGCCCCCTTATAATTGACTTAACATCATTTATTATAACATAAACTTTTTAATTATCAATCATATAATAAGCTTTTCCATTATATGTGTTATACTATTAACGCTCTAATTCTAAATATTGTTCCTTTCAAACCTCCAAGCGTCCCTGACCATGTCTTCTATGCCCATTGTGGCTGTCCATCCTAACTCTTTTTCTGCCTTGCTTGGATCTGCATAACAAGTAGCTATGTCTCCTTGGCGTCTTTCTACAATTTCATAAGGAACATTTATATTATTGATTTTAATAAAAGTGTTTACAAGTTCTAATACGGAGGTACCTCTTCCAGTTCCTAAATTATATATATTTACACCAGAGTGAAGGTTTTCTATGGCTTTTACATGCCCCTTTGCTAAATCTACCACATGTATATAATCTCTTACTCCAGTTCCATCTACCGTATCATAATCATTGCCGTATATTTTAAGTTTCTCTAATACTCCACTTGCCACCTTCGTTATATATGGCATCAAATTATTAGGTATACCTTTTGGATTTTCACCAATTAAACCACTTCCATGTGCACCAATTGGGTTAAAGTATCTTAATAGGCTTACTGCAAAATCCTTATTTGCATAATTTGTATCTGTTAAGATCCTTTCGCTTATTGCTTTTGTTTCCCCATATGGATTTGTTGTCTTCATCAGTTCCATGTCCTCTCTTAAGGGGGAAGGTTGATCGCCGTATACTGTTGCAGAAGAGCTAAAGACAAACTTATTAACCTTATACTTTACACATATTCTAGCAAGCACTATTGTGGAAAGGACATTGTTGTAGTAATAATCAAGTGGTTTTAAAACTGACTCCCCAACTGCCTTAAGTCCAGCAAAGTGTATCACCCCATCGATTTTTTGTTCCCTAAAGACAGGCTCTAGCTTTTCCTCATTTGTCACATCAATCTCATAAAAGATAGGATTATTAGCTGTTATTTTATTAATCTTATTTAGAACTTCTAAATTTGAATTAATTAGATTGTCTACAATAATTACTTGGTGATTATTATTAATTAATTCTACTACAGTGTGGCTTCCAATATAACCTAGTCCACCAGTTACTAATATTTTCATTGCAAATCCACCTTAATCTTTTTATTTATTATCAAATTTTAATTTTGAAAGAGCATCTGCTAAGCCTGTATTTAAGTTCTCGCTAGCCTTCTTTTGTTCTTTCAGAAATTTTGATACTTCTTTTTTATTGATTGTGTTTTTTTGCTTTTTCCTTCTTTCTTCAAAGGATGACAATTTTTCACGATAGCCACATGAGCATGTAAAGATTTGACCCTCTCCTTGTCCTCTGAGTTCTAGCCTCTTATGGCAATTTGGACATCTAGCATTTGTTGTTTTAGATATGGATATACGATTTCCACATTCTCTATCCTGACAAACATACATTTTACCTCTTTTACCTTTGACCTCTAACATAAATTTTCCGCAATCTGGACATTTTGTTCTAGTTAGATTATCATGCTTAAATGTAGCACTACTATTCTTAATCTCTTTTATTAATGATTCAGAATACCTCTTCATTTCATTTACAAATGTCTGTCTTTGTATTTTCCCATCTGCAATGAGTCCAAGTTTCTTCTCCCATTGTGCAGTTAATGCTGGAGATTTTAGATCTTCTGGAACAAGTTCCAACAGTTGTTTTCCTTTGCCTGTGATCAATATATCTTTACCATTACTTTCTATAAGAAAGGTATTAAATAGTTTTTCTATGATATCTGCTCTTGTGGCAACTGTCCCTATTCCACCTGCTTCCTCTAGTATCTTACCTAGTTCTTTATTATTACTTTCCATATATTTAACTGGATTTTCCATTGCTGATAAAAGAGTACCTTCATTAAAATATGCAGGTGGCTTTGTCTTTCCTGTTGTTTGATTTATTCTTTCAACTTTTAATACATTGCCTTTTTCCATTAATGGTAATATTTGATCCTTAATATCATCTTCTGTTTCTTCATCATCATCTATATTTGAATAAATCTCTTTCCAACCTTCTTTTATAATTCTTTTACCCTTAGCAATAAATCTCTCTTCACCAACACTTGCCATTATGGTTGTTTGCTCATATTCAAATGGATCATAAAGTACACTTAAGAATCTCTTGACTACTAAATCATATATCTTCTTTTCATTTACACTAAGCTCTGATAACTGTACTCTTTCCTCAGTTGGAATTATGGCATGATGATCAGTTACCTTTTTATTATCCACAAAGGACTTGTTTGCTTTTATAGGTTTTCTAAGTATCTCACTAGCATATTTGCTGTAATGAGAAATATTGATACTCTTTATTCTATCTTTCAATGTATCAACCATATCATCTGATAAATATCTTGAATCAGTCCTAGGATAAGTAAGTATCTTATGTCTTTCATATAGGTTTTGCATTATAGATAGTGTTTCCTTTGCTGAGAAAGCAAATATTCTATTAGCATCTCTTTGAAGTTCAGTCAAATCATAAAGTCCCTTTGAGTATGTCTTTTTGTGGCTTTTATTTACCTCTATGACATTTAAATCCTTATTCCTTATAAGTGTCATAATTCTTTCAATGTTTTCTTTATTGAAGCTTCGTGTATTGTTGTTTTTATCTTGCCATATAAACTTTAAATCTTTAGTAACTAGTTCTATCCCATAATAATCCCTTGGCTTAAAGTTTTTTATATCCTCTTCTCTTTGAGCAATTATAGCTAATGTAGGGGTTTGGACTCTTCCACAGGATAATTGGGAATTATATTTTACCGTCAATGCTCTTGTAGCATTAATTCCTACTATCCAGTCTGCCTCTGCTCTTGCTTGGGCTGACTCGTATAGGTTTTCGTATCTTTTCCCATCTTTAAGAGTATTGAAACCATCTTTTATGGCCCTATCCGTCACTGATGATATCCATAATCTTTTTAATGGCTTATTTACATTTGCTTTATCAATAATCCAACGTGCTACTAATTCGCCTTCTCTCCCAGCATCTGTAGCTATTATTATTTCATTTACATCCTTCCTATACATCTGGCTCTTAACAGTATTATACTGTTTGCTAGTCTGCCTGATTACAACAAGCTTCATTTCTTTTGGCAATATTGGCAAATCTTCAAGCTTCCATGTTTTATACTCCTTGTTATATACTTCAGGATCAGCTAATGTAACAAGATGACCTAAAGCCCATGTAACTATATATTTATTCCCTTCTAGGTAACCATTTCCTTCTTTATTGCATTTTAATATTCTAGCTATGTCTCTGGCTACTGAAGGTTTTTCAGCTAATACTAAACTTTTCATAAATTCCCTACTTTCATTAATAACTTCTATACTTGTATTCGATTATACCATTTACATCAAACAATCCCCAATGTTTTAAATATGAATATAAACAGGGTCATGGTAATAACTGATAATAAGGTTGTTACCATGATAATGCTTGAAGCCACTCCCTCATCACCACCCATGACTGATGCCATTATAAAGGATGCTGTGGCTGTTGGCACACCAAATAGTATATATATCAATATTATATCAAGTTTTTCGAAACCCATTAATAAGGCAGCTATAACAGCAATAGTTGGAGAAATAATGAGTTTTAATCCACTTGCTATTAAAGCTGGCTTTATATATTCAGAAACATTTTGCAAATCAAATGTTGCACCGATATTAAGCAAGGCAAGTGGGGTTGCTAAGTTTTCAAAGTATCCCATTGTTCGTGATGCTACAATTGGTATTTTTATATTAAGGGCTATGGAAACCACTCCCAAAGAGATAGCAATAATCAATGGATTTTTAATTATTTTGATAATCTGGTCTTTTATTGATACTCTTGACTCATAATCTGCTTGATATAAAGAAAAAACCACTACAGATAGAATATTATATAGGGGTATTACTACCGCTATTACTATGGGAGCCTTTTCTCCAATTGTTCCAGCAATATTTTCCATTAAAGATAAGCCTAAGTAAAGAAAATTCCCTCTAAATGAGCCTTGAATAAAAGAACCTCTTTGACTATTATTCTTTACTGAATATTTTGAAATGAACCAAGCTAAGGCAGTACTAAGTAGTGTTCCGATTATAATAAAGGAAATAAACTTTAAATCAAAGAAGTTTTCCATTTTTATTGTTCTTACTTCGTTGAATAGCCTTACAGGTAAAGCTACATAAAAAACTAACTTATTACCCATTTGGGCAAAGTTGCTATCAATAAACTTGTATCTCCTCAATAAATATCCAATACACATGACTAAAAAAATAGGTGCGGCAACACCTAGGCTAAAAATAAAATTATCTAACATATTATTGCTTGTCCCCTTACTTCTGATATATTTGTTTTGTTTTATACCCATTTCGCCATTTCATTATATCATTATACCATTATTTTATTAAATATGATGATATTCTTTATTTCCACAGCTGCATCTATGCCATATTTGAATACTTTTTCTAACATATCCTTTGAAACTGGCTTGTCTTCTGACACAATACCTTCGATTACTAAGCTATTCCTAATTTTCTTATCTAACTCATTATATTGTAGATAGTTTGGGTTGTAATAATCCAAACTAGTTTCTTTTCCCATATGGGAATTTCTATTATTTGTTCTACCTAGGAGATAATCAGTAGATACTTGATATAGATCAGCTATTTTATTTATTGTTTCTGTATCTGGATTTCTTTTACCTTGCTCATAATATCCATATGCACTAGTTGATATATTTAAATATTTTGCTACATCTTTTTGTAAGAAGTTTCTTTCTTCTCGTAAACTTTTTAGCCTTTCGCTTATCAAGATATCACTCCTAAATCTACAATAATCACCTAATATAAATCAATTTAAAAAAAAGCTAGATAAATTCTATATCTTAATTATATAATAGGAGTTTTCTATAGACATGTAATACAACAAAATGTCGTTGATTACTTGACATCCAACATGTCGTTGTTTAGAATAGTAGATACTGTTGTCTATATTTATTTGATTAATTTTGTAAGATGTTATACCATGATTTAAGATATTAATATTAGGAGATAAAAACTATATGGAAAAGGCTAAAGAAGAAATTAATGCTTTAAAAAAGACTATTGAAATAAATAGGGATAAATTGAATAGAATGATATCGGAAAATGAGGGAAATGTTTATAATAAAGAAATACTAAAACTCAGTAGAGAATTAGATGAACTCCTAGTAAAATATCAAAGTTATAACGGATTATGATATTATCATCTCATAAATTAAACAAGTATATAATTTTGAACATAAAAATACTTCAGTGGACTAGCAAAAGTCTACTGAAGTATTTTTTTTAGGCTTTTATTTTATCCTATAGTATTCTGGCTTCTCCTTTGAATACTTGCCCTGTTGATGAATCTACCGTTACTATATCACCATTCTTAAAAACATTTCTTGCATTGCTAGCACCAACTATTGTTGGTTTTTCTAAATTAAGACCAACTATTGCACAATGTGATGTAAGGCCACCTTCTTCAGCTATAACACCTGAAGATCTTGCTATGTAGCTTACCATTTCTCTACTAGTTGATTGGGTAACTATAATATCACCATCTTCAAATTTTGAGGATAAATCCTCCTCTGATTCTACAATACAAACTTTGCCAGTACCTATCTTATCCCCTATGCCTTGGCCTACTAGTAAGACCTTTCCTATGGTATGAATCTTAAGCATATTTGTAGTTCCTGATAAACCTGCTGGGATTCCTGCTGTTATTACTACTAAATCTCCTTCTTTTACATACTTATTCTTAATTGCTGCATTAATTGAATTCTCCAACACCTCATCTGTTGAATTACTTTCTGGTGCTATAACAGGATAAACGCCCCATTCCAAAGCTAATTTCCTTCTTACTGCTTCCTTAGTAGTTACTGCTATTATTGGCGCCTTTGGCCTGAATTTAGATATTGCTTTGGATGTATATCCTGATGATGTTGATGCAATTATGGCTGTTGCATCTAAATCCTGTGCTGTTGTACAAGTTGCTTTACTAATTGCATTTGGAATTGTTAGTTGGGTCATTGCAGATCTTGCTCTAAACAATTCTGCATAATCTAGAGAATCTTCAGTAGCTAGCGCTATGCTATGCATAATCTTCACTGTTTCTACAGGGTATTTCCCAGCTGCAGTTTCTCCAGATAGCATTATTGCACTGCTTCCATCCATGATTGCATTGGCTACATCTGTTACCTCTGCCCTTGTAGGCCTTGGATTTCTCATCATGGAATCAAGCATTTGTGTAGCTGTTATAACTGGCTTCCCAGCTAAATTCGATTTCTTTATCAAGAGCTTTTGAATTAATGGAATTTCCTGAGTTTTAACTTCTACTCCTAAATCTCCACGGGCAACCATTATCCCATCTGAAACTTGTAGAATTTCTTCGATATTGTCCACTCCTTGTTGGCTCTCTATCTTAGATATTATATCTATATTTTGACCTTCATTTTCCTCAAGAATTTTCCTTATTTCATTTACATCATTTGCTGTTCTAACAAAAGAAACAGCTATAAAATCTATTTCATTTTTAATTCCGAATTTTATATCTTTTATATCCTTTTCTGTTACAGCTGGTAAATTAATCTTCACATTTGGAACGTTAACACCTTTATGGTTTTTTAATACTCCACTATTAATAGCAATACATTTTATATCTGTCTTGTTGATTATTTCTAATATTTCAAACTCTACTAAGCCATCATCAATTAAAATTCTGCCACCCACTTCTACGTCTTTTGGCAAATCTTTATAGCTTACACTTACTATGCTTTCATCCCCTAGGACTTCCCTTGTTGTTAGGGTGAATTTGTCACCTTGATTAATTTCTATTGTACCTGTTTTAAAATCTCCAATACGAATTTCAGGGCCCTTAGTATCTAGCATAATAGCTACAGGCAAATCCATTTCTTGTCTAATTTCTTTTATCGTATCGATTCTTTTTTGATGTTCTTCATGATTTCCATGAGAAAAGTTTAATCTACAAACATTTACTCCATTTCCAAATAATTTCTTAAGGATTTCTTTTGATTCAGAAGCAGGTCCAATTGTGGCTACAATCTTTGTTTTTTTCATTTCAACCTCCTATAGTGACAATATATTAGCAGTATTATACATGCCTTTATCAAATGTCCTTCTCATCTTTAGAGCTTCATCAATATCAATGTCAAAAATATCATTGCATTTCACACCTACAAGCCTAGCCGATTTTCCTTCCAATAATAATTCTACAGCACTTTTACCCATTTCAGATCCCATTATTCTATCTAAAGTATTAGGTGTTCCGCCTCTTTGAAGATAGCCAAGCACTGTGACTTTTGTTTCTATATTGGTTTTTTCCTCTACTTCCTGAGCAATACTATAAGGATTACCTACTCCTTCTGCTACGATTATTATGTGATGTAGTTTGTTCCTGTTTCTACCCCTTATTACTTTTTCACATATTTGATCAATATCATATTCGATTTCTGGGACAATTATACTTTCAGCTCCACCTGCAAGGCCAGAATATAGTGCTATATCTCCACAGTTTCTTCCCATGACTTCTATGACATTTGCCCTTCCATGGGAAGAAGATGTATCCCTTATTTTCCCTATGGCTTCAACAACTGTTTCAACAGCGGTGAAAAACCCAATTGTGTAGTCAGTGTATGCCAAATCATTATCTATAGTACAAGGTATTCCTATGACGGGAATTCCTGCATCAGCTAATGATTTCGCCCCCTTAAAGGTGCCGTCCCCTCCTAGAACTACAAGGCCATCTAAATTAAATACATCTATTATATTTAAAGCTCTATTAAATCCATCCTTTGTTACGAATTCATCAGAACGAGCGGTTTTAAGCACTGTTCCACCCCTATGTATTATATCTGCTACTGATGACAATGTCATATCATCAATATCACCATTTATCAGGCCATCATATCCGCACTTAATTCCCATCATTCTAACATCATTATATATTCCAGTCCTAACAACAGCTCTTAAAGCAGCATTCATCCCCGGTGCATCACCTCCACTGGTAAGCACTCCTATTGTCTTCATAGTAATCCCCTTTCTAGTAATGCATCTTGTGCATCTTCTGCCTCATTTTTTAAAACTAGTATCTCATACAAGCTTTCAGCCCGATCCTCTTCAAGCTTTACAAGAAAACCATCACTTCTTAATAAGTTTTCTATATTATTAGCCTGTTCTCTACTTGTAGCCAAATAAATAGTAGTCCACATAATATTTCCTCCATGGTCAATTATTATGAATAAGAATATAATTAAGATAATTTCACGCTATTAATACCCAACAAATTCTGCAATTCAACTTTAACATTGTTGTTATCTACATCTACCCATAGTCCCCTATCTGCTACAACTGTTTTATTTATCCTTTCCATAAATACATATACAGGTGTATCCCCCGGATACCGCCTTAATATCACCTTTATTTGTTCAAACAGATTTGCTTTGCTATCCTTAGGCAGCTTGATAATTAGTTTATCATTTTTATAATAATTTAATGGATATATTTTTTCACAGATAATCTTAGGATCTTCAACTTCGGATATGGAGAGTCTTCCCTCAACAACAACTACCTTGTCACTATCTATATACTTATTATATTTGTCAAAGATAGCTGGAAATACAATACATTCAATTGAACCATATAAATCCTCTAATGTTATGAATGCCATCATATTATTGTTTTTAGTTACTTTATTCTTTTTCTCTACTATTATGCCAGCTATTCTTATCTTTTGCCCATCTCTGTTTTCAAGTTCTACACTTTCTACTTCTTTGGATAATTGTGTTGTGGAAACAGTTGAGATTTTCTCTAACTCTTCTATATAAGGATCTAAAGGATGTCCTGATACATATATGCCTAGCATTTCTTTTTCCATTTGTAACAATGATTTTTGCGGAAACTCATTAATATCTGGCAAATTCTCATCTTTCACATCATCTTCCACAGAATCAAAGAGGGAAAATTGTCCTTCTATGTTTCTTTTCTTATCTGAGTGTATCCCATCTATTATTTTTTCAAATATTGATAGCAATTGAGCACGATTTGCACCGAGTGAATCCATTGCCCCACATTTTATTAGACTTTCTATTGCTCTTTTATTCATTACATTTGAATCTAACTTTTCAATTCGTTCAACTAAATCAGTAAAACTTTGAAATCTCCCCTCTTCCCTAGCCTTTACTATTGCATATATAAGTCCTTTTCCTACGTTCTTTACTGCACTTAATCCAAATCTAATCTTTTTATTATCTACAGTAAATTTATCATGAGAGGTATTTACATCTGGCGGTAATACTTCAATCCCAAGTCTTTTGCATTCTTGTATATAAAGAGATACCTGTGTTGTACTATCCATAACTGAGGAAATCTGTGCTGCCATAAATTCTTCTGGATAGTAATATTTCAGCCAGGCACTTCTATATGCAACAACAGCATAGGCGGCAGAATGGGATTTGTTGAAGGCGTAGTTTGCAAAGTCGATCATTAAGTCAAATATCTTACTGGCTGTTTTTTCATCAACTCCATTTCTAATTGCACCTGGGATTATTACATTTCCATCTTCATCAGTATGCCCATATATAAAGTTGTTTCTCTCATGCTCCATTACATCCATTTTCTTTTTGCCCATAGCTCTTCTAACTAAGTCCGCCCTGCCTAAAGAATAGCCCCCTAAATCTCGAACTATTTGCATTACTTGCTCCTGATATACAATACAACCATATGTGACATTAAGTATTGGCTCTAGTTTTGGATGTAGATATTTAATCTTTGAAGGGTCGTGCTTACACTCAATAAATGTAGGAATCTGATTCATTGGTCCAGGCCTAAACAATGAATTCGCTGCAATTAAATCCCCAAATTTATTTGCCTTTAATTCTTTCAAAAATGCCCTCATGCCTGGACTTTCAAATTGAAATATGCCTAAAGTCTCTGCTTTTGCAAACATCTCAATTACGTTTGGGTCATCATAAGTGAATTTTTTTCCAAAATCAACTTTTATTCCATAATTTTTTTCTATTAGATTAGCAGCATCTCTTATTACAGTCAAAGTCCTAAGTCCTAAAAAGTCCATCTTTAAAAGGCCTAGCTCTTCAAGTTCATTCATTGTAAACTGAGTAGCTATCGATTCATTATTATTTACTAGGGGAGCATATTCTGTTATTGGAGCTTCTGATATAACAACTCCTGCAGCATGGGTTGATGTATGTCTTGGCAAGCCTTCCATTGCTAATGCTATATCAATTAAATTGCGAACCTCTTCATTGTTTTCATACTCATTTTTTAAGGAATGGCTTATTTCAAGTGCCCTTGTTAATGTAATTCCTAGCTCATTTGGAACTTGCTTTGCAATATTATCCACAGTATTATATGGCATGTTCAAGGCCCTGCCAACATCTCTAATGGCTCCTCTGGCTCCCATAGTTCCAAATGTTGTAATTTGTGCTACTCTATCATGCCCATATTTATTAACAACATATTCTATTACTTCTTCCCTTCGTTCATAGCAAAAGTCAATATCTATATCTGGCATTGTTACTCTTTCTGGATTTAAGAATCTTTCAAAGAGCAAGCCAAATTCAAGAGGATCTACATTGATGATTCCAAGTGCATAAGATATAATACTTCCTGCTGCAGAGCCACGCCCAGGTCCAACTTCAATGTCCTTCTCTTTCGCAAATCTTATAAAGTCCCATACTATCAAAAAGTAATCTGTATAGCCCATATTAACTATAGTATTAAACTCAAATTCATATCTTTTTCTAATACTATCTGTTATTACAGTATATCTCTCTATTAATCCCTCCTTACAAAGTTTTTCTAGATATTGGACATTAGTATAGCCTTCTGGGACCTTGAATTTTGGCAAATGTAATGTGTTGAAATCCAATTCTACATTACACCTATCAGCAATTTTCACCGTGTTTGTAAGTGCCTCTTGGCTATAATGAAATAATGAATACATTTCTTCTGGGGATTTTAGGTAAAACTGGTCTGTGGGAAACTTCATTCTATTTTCCTCATCAACGGTTTTCCCAGTTTGTACACATAGCAATACATCATGGATTATTGAGTCTTCTTTGGTCAAATAGTGAACGTCATTTGTTGCTACTAAAGGAATATCTAACTCTTGGGAGAGTCTTATTAGGTCTTTATTGACACCTAATTGCTCCGTCATTCCATGATCTTGTAACTCTAAATAGAAATTATCTTCTCCAAAGATGTTTTTATATTCTAAGGCTACTTCTTTAGCCTTAGAATAATTATTCTGCAGCAAGTATTGTTGAACTTCACCAGCCAGACATGCTGACAGACAAATAATTCCTTCTTTATATTTTCTTAAAACATCATGATCTACCCTTGGCTTGTAGTAAAATCCATTGACATATGCTTCTGAGACTATTCTCATTAGGTTTTTATAACCAGTGTTGTTTTCAGCAAGCAAAACTAAATGATATTGATTTTTATCCTTAGGTTCTTTTTCAGTATATTTATTCATTGCTACATATACTTCCGAACCAAGTATAGGTTTAATACCATTCTTCTTTGCTTCTTTATAAAATTGTATAACACCAAACATAGCTCCATGATCAGTTATAGCAATGGAATCCATACCAAGTTCTTTAGTCTTTTTGACTAAATCCTTAATCCTAATTGAACCATCTAACAGACTATATTCAGTATGTACATGTAAATGAGTAAATCTGTCTTTCATTTTGCCCCTCTTTCTACTACTTTAATCCTTAATTAATTCTATCATATCTAGTTTTATTAAAAATCAAAAAAGCCTTCGATTATCGAAAGCTTTAAACATGACCTAGTTTTTCTATTACATTTTCCATTAAAGACAAATCAATGACTCTAAAGTCATCCAATACGCTTTCAGTCCATTGAGGAGTGGCTTTATCGTTAATAAACTTCTTTGCTGTAAGGATACTGTCTTCAACAATAAGCAAACCTTCTGTATCTAATTCACCTGTTTTTTTAGAAATTATAACACTCTTATATGGAGTTTCATTAGGTTTAATACTTCCTGATAGGGGATGTGTTAACAACTTGTGGCCTTCATGGATTTTATCTCTTAAAAAGTATAGAATATCTAAGTAGCTATAATCATTTAAATAGACTATCTCTAATGTCTCATTAAATTTATCATATACTTTTGAATTATTTGTTATTAATATACTCTCCATTCTATTCATACTAATAACCCTTGAATTCATTTTCTATTAAATTTTTCAACTCTTCAATCATTTCTTTTTCATCCTGGCCATTAGCTGTTAATGTTATTTCTTCCCCATGAAAGGCTCCTAAAGACATAATCCCTATTATACTTTTCCCATTTACTTCTACTCCATGTGCTTCAATTGTTAGTTCACTAGTATATTTACTAGCAACTTGTACAAATATTGCTGCTGGTCTAGCATGTAATCCTTCTTCATTATTCAATTTGATAGTTAATTTCTCCATTACTTCTCTCCCCTTAACTCATTTGCAATTTTCTCTATTTTTTTAAATCTATGATTGACCCCAGATTTGCCAATAGGTTGACTAAGCATAGATCCAATTTCTTTTAAGCTTGCATCTGGATTCTCTAGTCTAAGCTCTGCAATCTCTTTTAAACTAATGGGCAGTTTATTTAGTCCAATCTTTTCATCTATATATTTAATCTGCTCAACCTGCCTCATAGATGCATCTATTGTTTTACTGAGATTTGCAGTTTCACAATTTACAATTCTATTTATATTATTCCTTACATCCTTTAAAACCCTTACATCTTCAAACTTCAATAAGGCTTGATGAGCCCCGATAATATTCAATACATCAACTATCTGCTCACCTTCTTTTATATATACAACATAGTTTTCTTTTCTAAGTACTATTTTTGAATTTAAGCCAAAGCTATTTATTATATCGCTTAAGTCTTTTGCATGTTCTTTATTGTTAGTAACAAACTCTAAATGATATGTTTTTTCTGGGTTGCTTATAGAGCCACCACCTAAAAAAGACCCTCTTATATAACTTCTCTTACAACATCTATTAGCAATAATCTTATCTGGTACCTTATAACTAGGAAATAAAAAATCTATTTCATTCTCATCAATAAATCCTACATCATGCAAGATTTTATTAGAAATTTTCTTGTTGTTGACTAAAATCAAATAATTATTATTCTTTTTAAGCTGTCGATTTTTCCTTACTACTATTTCTACATTTGTATTATATAGGATCTTTAAAATAGAAAAAATTCTTCGCGCAATTGCTGCATTTTCTGTTCTAAATTTAAGTATATATTTATTTGAACCCATGATTTGAATTGTACCATTCATTCTAACTAAGGCTGATAGCTCAGCTAAAGCACAACAGTCCTCACTTGTGTCCATCCTGGATATTTCATTTTTTGCATTTGAAGAAAAGGACATCTTATCACCCCAATTTTTTCATAAGCTCAATTCCCTTTATTATCACTTTTCTTTCATCACTATATCTAAGTAAATCTCTAGCCTTATCTATATGAACATACACAGCATCTATAAAACCTTCCTTTCTCAATGGTGTGCATTCCATTGAGTTGCTCTTCATTAGATACCAATGTACCGTCTTACGAACTATTTCATCTTCTTTAAAGTTCTTATAATCGTACTGAACGGATCCTATATAGTTAAGTATCTCAGCTTTTACTCCGGTTTCTTCAAATACTTCTCTTAGGGCAGCACTTTTTATATCTTCATTCTTTTCTAATCGTCCTTTTGGTAGGACCCAATCACCATTGTATTTCTTTAGTAAAAGCACTGCATTACCAAAGACTACTACACCTCCTGAACTAACTTCCAACATAACACCAACTCCTGATTATTGGCAAAGCTCATGCCCATTGCTATAATCATTATACTATATTTTATATTACTTTTGTAAACATTTTCACAAGATTATGAAAAAAAGAAAGAAAAGAAGTAATCCTAATCTTTCTATAAACTAGATGGCTGTAAAACTATTACCACCATTATTATTGCCATTATTTGCTAGGTCAACTAATAACTTGCTTAATTCGATATTGTCATGTCTAATATAGTTTTTTTCTACATCTATTAATCTCCCTTTTATTAACTTGATGCCCTTCTTAGCTAAATTTAGTTCATCTTCTGCCTGTAATCTAACTGGTCTCGAACCATCTGTAATATACTTTTCTAAGATTTCTTCTGGTATTTCTTCAGTATTTGCAATGACATAATCTAAAAATTTTTCCCTACTATGGTTCAATATCCCATTCACATGATCGAATACACTAAATCCATCAGTTTCCCCTGGCTGCGTCATAACATTACAAACATATACTTTAGGTGCTCTTGCATTATATATTGTGTCTACAATATTATTTACTAAAAGATTAGGGATAACTGATGTATAGAGGCTACCAGGTCCCAATACTATAAGATCTGAGTTCTTTATAGATTCTACAGCTTCTGCAAGAGGATATGATATTTTTGGGTTCATATATATTCGTTTTATTTTACAGTTTTCCTTCAATGCTTCTATAGGGATTTTAGATTCACCATATACTATTTTCCCATTCTCCAACTCTGCATGTAATCTCACATCTTCAAGAGTCATAGGATATACTTTCCCTGTTATAGAAAGAACATTGCTTGCCTCTTTTATGGCTAACTCAAAACTCCCATATATTTCATTCATAGCAGCTATAAAGATGTTCCCAAAGCTTTGACCCTTTAAAGCACCTTCATCAAATCTATATTGAAATACCTTTTCCATGGTTGGTTCTGTATTTGCTAATGCCAACAAACAAGATCTTATATCTCCAGGCGGAAGCATTCCTAGGTCTTCTCTCAACTTTCCAGAACCTCCACCATCATCTGCAACTGTTACAATTGCTGTAATATTTGGTGTGAATTGTTTTAATCCCCTTAATAAAACAGATAAGCCTGTTCCACCACCTATTACGACAATTTCTGGATTTCTAATCATATTACTTACCCCTTTGTTTAAATTAGACTATGACAAATCACGATGAATGACAATTGTTCTGTGTCCATGATCTTCAAGAATTTGATTGATTCTTTCTGCTATTGCTACAGATCTATGGTATCCACCTGTACATCCAATCCCTATTACTAATTGGGTTTTTCCCTCTGTTACATAGTATGGAATAAGAAACTCCAATAAGTCAATGACCTTTGTAATAAAGATATTAGTCTGTGGCCAGTTTAATACATATTTTGATACCTCATCAGTCTTTCCTGTTAGTGGCTTTAGTTCAGGTATATAAAATGGATTAGGAATAAATCTGACATCAAATACTAAATCTCCATCAAGCAACATCCCATGCTTAAAACCAAATGATGTGACAGAAATTGAAATCTTTCTATCCTCTCCACCTTCTAGGAAGACTTTAGACATTTCTTCACGAAGCATCCCTAATGTAAGTTTTGAAGTATCTATAATATAATTTGCCCTTTTTTTGACTTCATGAAGCATCTCTCTTTCCATTTTAATTCCATGGCTTATGCTTCCTTCTATTATTAATGGATGAGGCCTTCTCAACTCTTTATATCTTTTAATCAATACGGAATCTGAGGCATCCAAAAACAGTATTTTATATCCAATTCCCATGATTATTAAATCATCTAGTGCTTGAAAAAGATGATCGAAGAATTCTCCACCTCTAATGTCAACTACAACTGCTACCTTATCTATAGTCTTGGTTGATTCTCTACATAGTTCTGCGAATTTAGGAATCAATGCTGGTGGTAGATTATCCATACAATAAAAGCCTTCATCTTCCATTACCTTCATTGCCTGTGATTTACCAGCTCCTGACATTCCTGTAATTACGAGCAACTCCATTTTATCACCTTGTTTCTATAATATTTTTAACCTTGCTAAAGTCAATATCCGCTATTCTTGCCCTCTTGATTCCATTTTCTAGATTTCCCACGTCTTCTGGCTTATGAGCATCACTGTTTATATAATAATCTATTTCCAAATCTTTTATTTTTAATAAACTTTCAACAGATAGTTCATCATGCTTTGAACTGATTTCCAATGCTGTACCAACCTTTGAACACTTTTTCGCTATCTCAACAATATCTATTTTTGCTTTAGAACCAGGATGACTTATTATATCTATGGAATAATTATCTAAGGCCTTTAAATATGCTTTTGTATATACTTCAATTGCCCTTTCTCGAGTAAAACTCATAAGTTTAGATATAAAATTCAGGATATATAAGCTATAAGCATCTTTGATTGATTTAGGTGTTGCACCATAATGATACCCCATTAATAGTATATCAATATACTTAAAACATTCTTCATCTACATCAAGAAGGCCATCAACACTTACTATATTTGCTTCAATTCCCAATAGTATTTTTAAACCATGGGGTATATAAATTTCATTCAATCTATCTACTTCTTCTCTCATCTTCAAGATGTTTTTCTTCCTAATCCCATATATATAGTGGCTTGGTCCATGATCACTAATGACTATTGTTGATAATCCCTTCTTAAATGCTGCCTGAGCATTATCTTCTATGGTTCCTTTTGCATGAAGCCCTTCTTTTCTAAAACCACTGCTATAGATAGAATGTGTATGATAATCTCCTAATATCTTGTAGTCCATTAATCCTCACCGATTATCTTTATTTCAGTTTCTAAGTCTACATCAAATTTATCTCTTACTGTTTTCTGTACAACAGATATTAACTCTAATACATCTTTACAAGTAGCATTATCTACATTTACAACAAAACCACAATGTTTTTCAGAGACTTGGGCTCCCCCATGTCTTAATCCTCTTAAACCAGCATCATCTATTAACTTCCCTGCATAATAGCCTGTAGGCCTTTTAAATGTACTTCCTCCACTTGGCAGTTCAAGGGGTTGCTTTGATGTTCGTTTTTCTGTTAAATCTTTCATTATGGCTTTTATCTCTTCATAATTACCTTCTTTTAGTTCTATTTCTATAGATAGGACAATTAGATTTTCATCTACAACTCTACTAGCTCTATATCTAAAATTCATATCTTGATTATTATACTCTACAATGTTGTTTTTCATATCTAAGACTCTGACTGATATAACAACATCTTTCATTTCACCACCATAAGCACCTGCATTCATAGTAACTGCCCCACCCATTGTACCAGGAATTCCATTTGCAAATTCAAAGCCTGTAAGAGAGTTTTCCATTGCCTTTCTACTAAGAGCAGTTATCAAGGATCCGGCTTGACAATATATTTTATTGCCATGGACTTTTATATTGTTTAAGCCATCGCATATTTTTATAACTACGCCTCTCATTCCACCATCACCAACTAATAAATTGCTCCCATTACCCATTATGTATGTTTCTAGCTTGTTTTCCCTACATAATTTCACTGTATTTATTAATTGCTCTTCACTCTTTGGTATTATAAGAACATCAGCAGGTCCGCCTATTTTAAACGATGTATGATTTTTCATTGGCTCATCGAATAGTATTTCCCCAATATTTTTATCTGAAAACAATTCTCTTAGTTTCCCATTGTCCATATCCACACCCCTATAAATTCATCTTATAATAATATATCTTATTAATTATATCATATACATATGAGATTTTAATTAAACTTTTGAATTATGAAAAAAAGAAAGGGCTACCAGTTTTTCCTGATAACCCTCATTTTTATATATTATTAATTTGAAGCCATTCTTTTGTAGCTTGCGTATCTTTCCTTGGCATTCTTTTCTGCTTCTTGGAATAATTCGTCTGCTATTTCAGGGAATTGATTCCTTAATGAAGTATATCTAACTTCTGAATTTATGAAGTCTTGGAATGACTCTGTTGGTTCTTTTGAATCAAGAACAAATGGATTTTTCCCTTCATCAGAAAGTCTTGGGTCAAATCTGTATAAGTGCCAATATCCAGCATCGACAGCTCTCTTTTCTTGCCTAATAGTAGTACCCATACCTGTTCTTATTCCATGGTTGATACAAGGTGCATAAGCTATAATTAGTGAAGGTCCGTCATAGCTTTCTGCTTCTCTGAAAGCTTTAAGTGTTTGATTCATATTTGCACCCATAGCAATTTGTGCTACATATACATAACCATAGGTTGCTGCAATCATACCTAAATCTTTCTTTCTTACTTTCTTACCAGAAGCAGCAAATTTAGCTACTGCAGCAGTAGGAGTCGCTTTAGATGATTGGCCTCCAGTATTGGAATACACTTCTGTATCAAATACTAAGATATTAACATCCTCTCCAGATGCTAGAACGTGGTCTAATCCACCAAATCCAATATCATATGCCCAACCGTCTCCACCTAAAATCCAAACGGATTTCTTTATTAGATAATCTTTACGGTTTTCAATTTCTTTTAATAATTCATTTCCTCTTGCATTTCCACAGTCACTAGCTAATCTTGGTATAATCATACCTGCAGCTGCCTTACTAGCCTTTGCATCCTTTTTACCTTCTATCCACTCTTCAAAGTATTGGTTTAACTCAGAGTCAAGTCCTAGTTCAAGGAATTCCTTCATTGCAATTTCAATTTTATCTCTAATTTGATTGTTTGCTATTGCCATACCATAACCATATTCTGCGTTATCTTCAAATAAGGAGTTAGCCCAAGCTGGACCATGACCTTCTTGATTCTTGCAGTATGGTGTAGCAGGTGCAGATGCTCCCCAAATTGATGAACATCCAGTTGCATTAGCCACAAGCATTCTATCTCCAAATAATTGAGTCATTAACTTAGCATAAGGTGTTTCACCACAACCAGCACATGCTCCTGAGAATTCTAAAAGTGGCTCTTGGAATTGAGAATTCTTTAAGTTAGTTGGTTCAAATCTATCTGCCTTGCTCTTAACAGTCATTGCGAATTCCCAGTTTCTTGATTGCTCTTCGTATTCTTCTTCAAAATGAGTCATTACTAATGCTTTTTCTTTTGAAGGGCAAATATCTGCACAGTTTCCGCATCCTGTACAATCTAATGGAGAAACTTGCATACGATATTCTAATCCTTCCATTCCCTTACCAATTGGCTTAATTGTTTCAAATGTTTCAGGTCCATTAGCCTTCTCATCAGCATCTACTAATATTGGTCTCAATACTGCATGTGGACACACATATGAACATTGATTACATTGAATACAATTTTCTTTTATCCATTTTGGAACATCAACAGCTATACCACGTTTTTCATATGCTGTTGTTCCACTTGGGAATGTACCATCTTCTATTCCAACAAATGTACTTACTGGAAGGTTATCTCCTTCTTGTCTATTCATAGGTAGTACAACATTTTTAATAAAGTCTGGTAAATCGTCTTCTTCTTCCAGGTCTACTGCATTTTTCCATGATTCAGGTACATTTACTTTTACTAATGAATCAAGGCCTCTATCTACAGCATCATAGTTCATATTTACTATTTTTTCGCCTTTTCTACCATATGCATCTTTTATTGATTTCTTTAGGTGTTCTACTGCTTCGTCAATTGGTAAAACATCCGCTAACTTAAAGAATGCAGATTGCATAATCATATTGGTTCTACCACCAAGGCCTATATCACTGGCAATTCTTGTAGCATTTATTGTATAGAAATTAATATCATTTTCAGCTATATATCTCTTCATATAGCCAGGTAAGTTTTCATCTAATTCTTCTTCATCCCAAATACAGTTAAGTAAGAATGTTCCACCTTTTTTCAATCCCTTTAATAAATCATATTGATAAACATAGGATTGTTTTGAACATGAAATAAAATCTGGTTCATTAATTAAATATGGTGATTTAATTGGGCTATTACCAAATCTTAAGTGGGATATAGTAACTCCACCAGACTTCTTACTATCATAGGAGAAGTAAGCTTGAGCATACATATCAGTATCGTCACCGATAATCTTAATAGCTTGTTTATTTGCTCCTACTGTACCATCTGACCCGAATCCCCAGAACTTACATTTTATAGTCCCTTCTGGTTCAGTATTTATTGTTTCTTTTATTTCAAGTGATGTATGTGTAACATCATCTACTATACCGATTGTAAATCCATGTTTTGGTTCATCAGCATTTAAGTTTTCATAAACTGCTAATATTTGTGATGGAGTAGTGTCTTTTGAACCTAAGCCATATCTACCACCAACTATAAGAGGTTGTTCTTCCTTTTCATAGAATAGATCAACTACGTCAAGGTATAGTGGTTCTCCAAGGGCACCTTTTTCTTTAGTTCTATCTAGGACTGCAATTTTCTTAACAGTCTTAGGGAATACATCAAAGAAGTACTTTTCTGAGAATGGTCTGTATAGACGAACTTTAATTACCCCTACCTTTTCACCTTTATCCACTAAATAATCAATAGTTTCTTCTATTGTATCTGTTACAGAACCCATAGCAACAATAACTCTTTCTGCTTCTGGATGTCCATAGTAATTAAATGGTTTATAATCTCTACCAGTTAATTTACTGATTTCTTTTAAGTAATCGTTTGTAACTTCCACTATGTTTTCATAGAATGGATTTGATGCCTCTACACCTTGGAAATAAATATCAGGATTTTGAGCAGTACCTCTTGTTACTGGATTGCTAGGATTTAAAGCATTATCTCTGAATTCTTGTAGGGCTTCTTTATCTAGTAATCTTTCAAAGTCAGCATAATCAATACATTCAATTTTTTGAACTTCGTGACTTGTTCTAAATCCATCAAAGAAATGTAAGAAAGGAACTCTTCCTTTAATTGATGCAAGATGAGCAACTCCACCTAAATCCATTACTTCTTGAACTGAACCTGATGCTAACAAAGCAAATCCTGTTTGTCTAGCAGCCATAACATCTTGATGATCTCCAAATATACTTAAAGCGTGAGATGCTAAGGCTCTTGCTGATACATGAAACACGCCTGGTAATAATTCCCCAGCGATCTTATACATATTAGGAATCATTAATAATAAACCTTGAGATGCTGTATATGTAGTTGTTAGTGCCCCTGCTTGAAGGGAACCGTGTACAGCACCTGCTGCACCTGCTTCTGATTGCATCTCTTTAACTAGCACTTCTTGACCAAATATGTTTTTCTTGCCGTTTGCAGACCATTCGTCTACGATTTCTGCCATTGTTGATGATGGAGTTATTGGGTATATAGCCGCTACATCCGTAAATGCATATGAAACATAAGATGCAGCTGTATTTCCATCCATGGTCTTCATAATCTTTGCCATTTGATATCCTCCTTTGATATATATATAATGCTAAATATTGTAGTTTTATTATATCTTGCCATATATTAGTATAATAAACATTGGTTCTATTGTCAATATTACACAGCTTAATCATATTATTCAAACAATACTTGCATTTGCAAGTTTTCTTGCACCATTTCTTGCATTATTGCTGGTTAAATTTTTTTTCTCTTTTTTCAATTTCTTTCATTATTCTTTCATTTAATGCTTGTGCAGCATTATAGCCTAGTCTTTTTTGTCTATTATTTCTTGCAGCAACTTCTACTATCATTGCAGTATTCCTACCAGGGCGTAATGGTATGGTGACTTTAGGGATTTTTACTCCTAATATTTCTGAAGTTTCTTCATCTAATCCAATTCTGTCATATATTTTGTTCTCATCCCATAACTCAAGCTCTACAATAAGATCAATAAACTCATATTCTTTTACTGCGCCAACTCCGTATAAACGTTCAATATCTAAAATTCCGATTCCTCTTATTTCCATAAAATGTCTTGTTAAAGCTGGTGATTGACCTCTTAACTGGCCTTCTACCCTTTTAATTTCAACAGTATCATCTGAAACCAGCCTATGACCTCTAATTAATAGCTCTAAAGCTGTCTCAGACTTACCTACTCCTGAAACACCAGTTATAAGGACTCCTATACCATAAACCTCTAGTAATACCCCATGAACTGTAGTTGAAGGTGCTATAGCAAAATTTATATGGTTTATTAGTTCATTTATTAGCTTTGAAGTTGGTAAAGCAGATCTTAATATGGTCCGATTATGTTTTTTTGCAAGTTCTATTACTTCTGAAAATATTTCTAGATTCCTTGAAAAAATTAGGGCAGGTATAGGATAGGCAAAAAACTTATCAAGACTCTCATATCTGGCTTCAGGAGTTAAATGATTAAAATAGTGCCATTCAGAATTTCCTATTACTTGTAATCTTTCAGGTTCAAATTTTTCAAAATATCCTGCAGCTGGTAGTCCAGGTCTATATATCTCAGGAGAAAAAATTCTAACATCAACAGCATCTGTAGCCTTGTAAATCACTTCTAAATCTAGCTCACTAATTAATTGGTCTAAAGTTATATATTGCATTTACTCACTCCAAGGTCTCTTTGGAATAATGATTGCTGCTAAGAAATATGCTATTGTCCCACCAACAAATGCTGTTGGGAACAATATAAAGACCCACAATAATCTTATTATGGTAGAATCTATCCCAAAGTATTCTCCTAATCCACCACAAACCCCTGCAATTTTCTTATCAGTATCTGATAAGTAGAGTTTTCTATCCATATTATTCTCCCCTTTTTACTTATATTTTCGGAAGTGATTATACAATTCTTGAGCTGCTTTTCTATTCATGCTATCAACTGCTGCTAGTTCATCAACTGAAGCATTTTTAATTTTTTCTATGCTTTTAAAGTGTTTCATTAAAGAGATTTTTCTTTTTTGCCCTATACCCTTAATATCATCCAACTCGGATTTAAACAAATTCTTACTCCTTAAACTTCTATGATAACTTATTGCAAATCTGTGTGCTTCTTCCTGTATCTTGTATATTAGTCTAAACTCTTTAGAATCCTTTTCCATATGGTATTCTATGTTATTATATATAATACCCCTAGTCTTGTGAAAATCATCTTTTACTAAACCACAAACAGGTATATTAATTCCCAGTTTTTCTAATACACTTAATGCAATGTTTACTTGCCCTTTACCGCCATCCATCATTATTAAATCAGGAAAGCTAGAAAAGCCCATTTCCTGTAATTCGTTACTCTCTAAGAGCTCCTTTTCCTCTAATCCTCTAGTGAACCTCCTAGTAAGTACTTCTTCCAAACTTGCATAATCATTAGGAGTTGTTAGGCTACGAATTTTAAAACGTCTATAGTCAGATTTTTTTGCTTGACCCTTTTCAAAGACTACCATGGAACCCACAGATTGAACCCCACTTATATTCGAAATGTCATATGCTTCAATTCTATTAGGCAACTCATCTAAGTCTAATAGATATTGGATTTTTTCAAGGGTTTTTATATTCTCCCTCTGCTTCTTTATATATCTATCACCATATTGATTTAGCATATCTAATGCATTTTTTCTAACCATCTCAATAAGGGACAGTTTTTCACCTCTTTTTGGACTAATTATATTTACTTTTGTTCCCCTTTTACCTTCAAGCCATTTTGAAATAGGTTCTAAGTCATCTATCTCTTCTTCTAGTATTAATTCCTTTGGAACATATGCTGAACCAATATAAAATTGTTTGATGAATGAGCTTAGTATATCTTTTCTCTTTTCATTAAATGCATCTTCTATTATAAAATGTTCTCTGCCGACAATTTTCCCATCTCTTACAAAAAAGACTTGTACACATACCTCTTCAAGACCCCTTGCCATAGCAATAATGTCTTGGTCAACTTGATTTGAAGCGGTAACTATTTTTTGTTTCTCTTTCAATACAATCAATGAGTTTAATTGGTCTCTGTATCTTGCAGCCTTTTCAAAGTCAAGATTTTTTGCTGCATTCTTCATTCTTTCTTCAGTAATATCCACTACTTTATCATTCTTATTATTCAAAAATTGAACAATCTCATCTATCATTCCCATGTATTCTCTTTCATCTACATTTCCTAAACAAGGAGCTTGACACCTGCCTATATAGTAATTTAAGCAGGGTCTAAACTTACCTAAATTCTTTTCTAAGTTCAATTTACATGTTCTTATTGGATATATACTGTTTAATATATCCAGGGTATCATTTACCGCAGTAGCACTAGGATAAGGGCCAAAATACTTGGCCTTATCTTTAATTATCTTTCTAGTTTTCATCACCCTAGGATATTTTTCATTAACTGTGACTTTGATATAAGGGTATTGTTTATCGTCCCTTAATAATATATTGTACTTAGGCCTATTTTTCTTGATAAGGTTTGACTCTAATACTAATGCTTCTACTTCATTGTCAACTATTATATACTCAAACTCACTAATATGATTAACCATAGCCCTAACCTTAGGAGCTTGATTATTAGATGATTGGAAGTACTGCCTCACCCTTTTCCTTAAGGATATAGCTTTTCCTACATATATTATTTCTTCATTTTTATTCTTCATTATATATACACCGGGAGAATCCGGTAATTTTTTTAATTCCTCATCTATATTAAACAATTTTTCACCTCAACTATACTTAGCAACTATTGTGAGTTGATTAAATCTTTCTTGTTTCCTGTCTTAGCCAAGATTGTAGTTCCTTATCCAAATATGGTGACAGTTTGTTGTATACTTCTTCATGGTAATTGTTTAACCATTGTCTTTCCTTTGATGTTAACAATTCTACATCTATACAGTCTAGATCAATTGGGCAATAGGACAAGACTTCAAATTTCAAAAATTGTCCAGATCCTGTCTTAATTGCTTTGTCGACTACAACTACGTTTTCTATTCGTATGCCATGTTTTCCTTCCTTATATACACCCGGTTCTATGGTGATAACCATCCCCTCCTCCAGTGGTATATTATTTGGAATGGCTGCTATTCTATGAGGACCCTCATGAACATTTAATATGAAGCCTATACCATGACCTGTTCCACATTTATAGTCTAGTCCTTCTTGCCATAAAGGATATCTACTTAACACATCTAAGGCATGACCTGATGTACCTTCTAAAAACATAGCACTTATTAGATTTATATGACCCTTTAGTGTTAATGTAAAGTCTCTTTTTTCCTCTTGTGAAATTGGCCCTAAGGCAATTGTCCTTGTAATATCTGTGGTGCCTTCTAAATACTGACCCCCTGAATCTATTAAATATAATCCTTCTTGCTTAAATTCTGAACTGTAAGATTCAGTAGCTGAATAATGCATCATAGCTGCATTTTCTCCATATGCTGAAATTGTAGCAAAACTTAATTCTATAAAATTATCTTGTTCTTTTCTAAACTCTAATAGTTTTTCTTGGGAGGAGTATTCATTCATAGGGATTTTCCCTATATTAGTATCTATCCAATGAAAGTACTTTACTAAGGCAAGACAATCTTTAATATATGCCTGTCTTTGAAGACTAATTTCAGTTGAATTCTTTACAGCTTTAAGCTTGGTAGTAATATTCAATTCATTAATTATATTCACACTTTCAGGAATGGCTTTATAAAGCCAACTATTTATCTTTTCTTTTTCTAAGGCTAGCCTTGAACCATCTTCAATATTTGCCACAAATTTAATAATGTCTTCATAATCGTGTACTTCTATACCATTTTCATTTAAAAATTCATTTGAGTCTTTAGATGTCTTTTCCTTGTCTACAAATAAAAAAGCTTTTTCTTTTGAAAGCAAAGCATATGAAATAACAACTGGATTGTGTTTTATATCACTGCCCCTTATATTATACAGCCAAGCGATATCATCTAAACTTCCAAGTAATAGGTAGTCAATCTTGTTTTCTCTTAAACGCTCCCTTACTTCCCTAATTTTCTCCTTAGGAGATTTTCCTGCAATTCTTGTTTCTAGTGTGAAAATTTTACTTGATGGAAACTCTGGCCTATCCGTCCATATTTCTCCAATTAAATCATATTCACCTATAAGATTAATTTTCTTATCATTCAGTTCTTTTTGTAGTTTTTCAACAGAAGATTGGGCGAAGACTTTTCCATCATAAGCTAATCTATCGCCGTCACTTAGTTTGGTTTTTAGCCATTCTATATATGTGGGATATCCAGGAGTATTCATTTTGTATAGTTTGAAATAACTTCCTGCAATTTCCTTTTCTGCTTGAATAAAGTATCTGCCATCTGTCCAAAGTATTGCTTCATCTTTTGTTATAACAACTGTACCAGCCGAACCTGTAAAACCAGATATCCACGTTCTTGTTTTATGATAATCTGAAATGTATTCTGATTGATGCGGATCTGATGTTGGGACAATGTAAGCAGATATATTTCTCTCATCCATTAAGGCTCTAAGTCTAAGTAATCGCTCATTAACAACCATGTTTTATCCTCCTATAATCTATTGCAATAATAAGTTAGTACTATAATTATACTACAAACTATCTATTAATTATACAGAGCAAAAAATAAGAAAAGGCCTATGGCCTTTTCTAACTTAAGTTTATACTAGTATTTTCTTTAAGAAATCTTGCGTTCTTGGATTTTGTGGATTGTTAAATAGTTCATTTGGTGTCCCTTGTTCAATTATCAAGCCCTCATCCATGAACAAAACTCTATCTCCTACTTCTTTAGCAAAACCCATTTCATGAGTTACCACAACCATGGTCATACCGTCTTTTGCCAATGATTTCATTACATCTAGTACTTCTCCGACCATTTCTGGATCTAGAGCTGAAGTAGGCTCATCAAATAGCATTACTTCAGGTTCCATGGCAAGAGCACGTATTATGGCAATTCTTTGTTGCTGGCCTCCAGATAGTTTTTTTGGATAAGTATTTGCCTTGTCTTCTAAACCAATACGTTTTAGAAGTTTCATAGCAATCTCCTCAGCATCCTTTTTAGCCATATTCTTAACCTTAATTGGAGAAATGGTTATATTCTCCATAACTGAAAGATGCGGAAATAGATTAAATTGTTGAAATACCATGCCCATCTTTTCCCTTTGTTTATTTATATCTATATTCTTATCTGTAATTGAAACTCCATCAACTATAATTTCTCCACTAGTTGGTTCCTCAAGAAGATTTAAGCATCTTAAAAATGTACTCTTTCCTGATCCACTGGGTCCTATAACCACTACTACTTCACCATTTTTTATCTCTTCATTTATGCCCTTAAGGACATGTAAGTCACCGAATTTTTTATTAAGATTAACTACTTTTATCACTAGCAGATAACCTCCCTTCTATTGCACCCAATAACTTAGACAATGTAAATGTTATTGTAAAATAGATAATACCAGATATTATCAATGGTGTGAATGGCTTATATGTTATCCCTCTTAAGGTATCCGCATTGTACATAAGATCTGGAATAGCGATAACCGATATGATTGCAGATTCTTTTACTAATGTAACAAATTCATTGCCCAGTGCTGGTAATATATTCTTTAAAGCTTGAGGTATTATTATATATTGCATGCTAATTCTATAACCCATACCTAAAGATCTAGCTGCTTCCATTTGACCAATATCAATTGATTGGATTCCAGCTCTTATTATCTCTGCTATATATGCTGCACTATTTAATAACACAGCTAAAGTTCCTAAAAATAATCTTGAATCAGGTAAAGGTAATGCCATAGGTAAACCATAATATACAAGATATACTTGCAAGATTAATGGGGTACCCCTTACAATTTCTATATATGCAGTTGATATCCATTTAATAATTTTAACATTTGACATTCTAAAGAGGGAGAGAAAGATCCCTAATATAGTTCCGAATACTACTCCAAAAAATGAAATCTGTAATGTAGTTATGGTTCCATTTACATAATAGGAATGGTATTTTGAAATAAATTCAATAAATCCAGCAATTATTTCCAAATTGTTTTAAACCTCCTTACAAAAACTATTGGCAAAGGAGTAAACTCCTTTGCCAACTATTGTACTTATTCTTCATCAGCTAATAATGTTGCTTCGCTCATTAGTCTATCAATAGTACCATCGTTGATAATTTTTTCCAGTATAGGGTTGATTGCCTCTACAAGATCTTCATTGCCTTTATTAAATGCAATTGAAGCTGGGTCTTCTTTACCTAGGTCAATTTCAGCTAAATACAAATCTGTGTTTTGTTCTACATAAGATTTTGCTACTGGTTCAGCTAATACAACAGCATCAATCTTATTGTTTTGTAATTCTAAAACTAAATCTGTTATTTTGCTTAAGCCTACAAATTGTGACTCTGGGTACATCTCTACTACAAATCTTTCCTGTGTTGTTCCTTTTTGGGCTCCAACAGGTTTTCCTACTAAATCTTCAGGCTCTTTGTATTCATCTTTGTTTTCAGCTCTTACTACCATTCTTTGATTTGCTTGATAATAAGGAATTGAGAAATCTACAGATTCTGCTCTTTCTTCAGTTGCTTCCATTCCAGCTATTACCATGTCTACATCATTTGTAACTAATGCTGCAATCAGGCCTTCAAATTTCATATCTACGATTTCTAAATCTACGCCTAGTTCTTCAGCGATTATCTTTGCGATTTCAATATCAAAACCTACAATTTCATCTTTGCCATCTATTAATTTATGGAATTCATATGGTGGATAGTCGGCAGATGTACCTAATACTATCTTACCCTTTGCTTTAATTTCTGCTAATTTACCCTCTTCTGCTGCTGGTGATTCAGTTGGCTCCCCAGCTGGTGTTTTTACCGGTTCCTCAGTTTTACCACATGCCCCAAATACAAATAACATACTAAACACTAACAATATAAGTAACAACTTTTTTGACATAATAAATCCCCCTATTAATTAAATTTTTTTGACCTTTCACTTACAATAGTGAGGACCTCCTTATGTTTTCGGAAATCTTATTCTCATTAATGAAAAAAGACTTCCAAAGTCCCTTGACAACCTTAAACTGTTTCAAGATTAAGACCTCCTTCTTTTAATAAAAACTTATAATAGAACTATTATATGATGTAAACAAAAAAAATGCAACTTAATTTTATACTAGCTAAGACTTTGTTAGTCAAATTGGATTGTATTTTTGTTGTTTAGTCACATTAGAATGCTGTTTATACATAATGTATTTACATTAATCTCAAATTTGATAATATGTATTTTGCTGGGGGGAATCCTATGGATAATATAGTTAATTACTTTGAAAAAGAATTTAAACTTTCTGAAATAGAAAAGTCTAAGTTAAAGTATTCACTAGATGTTATAATTACTGATACGTCTAAACTATTAATACTACTTATCATCTTTTCAATATTTGGAAAGCTTAGGGAATTTGTTTTTTCAACATTAACTTTATTATCCATAAGACCATTTACAGGCGGATTACATTTCGATAATTATTTATCCTGCCTTATATTCACAAGCATATTTTTCTCTTTTGTAATATTATTACATAATTTCTTACCTTTAGGTAGTTTTTCTATATTAATCTTTGTGCTTTCATTTATTATTATTCTTACTACAGCACCAATTATACATAAAAATAGACCAAGCTATTCTAAAAGCAAACGTACAAGTTTTAAAGTCATGGGACTAGTTGTTGTAACACTACATTTTCTACTTTATCTATTAGCACCAAAAAACCCATATCTAAATATATCAATATGGGTATTTGGATTACAATCTATCCAATTATTAATTAAAAAAGGAGTTGATACTTTTGAAAAGAAGAACATTAAAAACACTATGTAGCTTATTAATTGCTTTTGCACCATTTTTGATTGAAAAAACCGGCTGTATTTTCTATTGGGGAGAGCCAGAGTGCCCTGAAACTTTAAGAAATCTGTATTAGTTAAGTAATACTTCAAAAACAATGTAATTAGATCCACTTATAGATTTATTTTGGACACTGATTAATCCATTGTTTTTGTTAATGATTTTCTTTATATTAGATAAACCATTACCATGACCCTTCTTTAATTTAGTTGAATAGCCTGGATTAAAAAACTTAGAAAGAGTATTAATATCGATATATGGGTGCAAATTTCTTATTTCAATCGCGCTCATATTTTTTTCTTTTTTTAATGACAATACTACTTTATTATTCTCTATACCTGTTTCAAAAGCATTATCTATTAGGTTTCCAATAACCTCTATTAATTCATGGTCTTTAAGATTGGTTTTTAACTCGTAATCCCTAATTTCAATCTGAAAATCAATATTGTTTTCTTTTGCCTTCTTAGTTTTCTCATATAAAAATCCAGCCAATATTTTATTGTCTAGTTTGATTAGTCTTTTTAATTCACTATCTGTTTCTAAATCCTTAATATAATTATTCATTGAATTAACAATGCTATTATAATCAGTGCTAGTTATTGTAATCATATTTATTGCTTGAATATGATTATCAAAATCATGCTGTTTTGATCTTAATTCATTCATTAGTTCATTTATTACTGGAAAATATTTCTCATATGTGGAAAGCATTTTTTCTTCATAGGCATTTCTTAATCCATTCTTAATTATAACTAAATTTACAAATAACAACCCTATAGCTAAGCTTGCTATTATTAAAACATCTCTTAAGTAGCCTTCCATAGCAATATACCTATATGTTAAAAAAGAAATTGAAACAATAAACATATTAAGCATTAATGCAGTAAAGACTCTATTCTTCTTAATAATAAATTCTAACAGATGGTTCAATGGGATGTATTTATAAATAAGATATAATATAGGAAGTATAAAACTATATGCTAAAAGACCACCTTTAAATCCTAATGCTTTTTCTATATCAATTACTGCTAAAAAGATTACTAAAACCAAGGTTTGTACTATTACTATAATAATAGCACAAATAATATATACATATATTGTCTCCATAATTTTCTTCTTATGTAGGAGATATATAAATGTAATAGATACAATAGCTCCATAAATATAGTTATATTTACTTAAATAAGTCTCTCCCATTAGTCCCATAATCAAAGACAAAAATAAGATAATTAGTAAACACTTTGTTATTTTTCTCTTATTAAGCAGATTTAGTTTGCCATCAACTATTTTATTTGAAATAATTAATATTCCAACTAAATCTAATGCGGACATAATTGTTGTTTCAATTAAATTCAAACGTAACTCCTCCTAGATTATCTTTGTATTTTCTTCCTATCGGAATCTTTTCTTTAACCCCTTCTAACTTAATACTATTATTGGGCTTGTCTATACTTGAAATATAATTAGTATTTATGATAAAGCCTCTGTGGCATCGAATAAAATCACCTCTCAGCTCATCTTCAAGCTTTTTTAAAGTATAATGTGATAGCTCAAAACTTTCATTAATAGTGACAACCTTTATCTTTCTTTGAACAACTTCAAAATATATAATATCATCATATTTTACTCTATACACAAAATCCTTAAGATTAAAACTAATGTATTCTTCGTTCTTAATTCCATAATTAATAATTGTACTCAATACATTAATAACTTCTTCCTCATTAAATGGCTTAACTATATAATCATAACAGTGGATCTGTTTAAATGCCAGTAATTCCTTTGTGGGTATTGCTGTTATAAACACTATAGGTGTCAATTTATACTTATTAATGTTCCTTATCTCTTTTGCCAGTTTAAATCCAGAATAATCATTTAATTGTATATCTAGCAAAAACAATTCATAAGTTTTGGAATTAGCCTTTTCCAATGCTTCTTTGGCATAGCCTGTTATAGTTGTTTCTATATCTGAATTGATGGATTTAACAATTTTTTCTAAGCCCAAAGCGATATTAAGTTCATCTTCTACTATCATTATATTTGCCATGTCTATTGCTCCTAAATTATTTATCATCTATAGTTTAACATATTGTTATATATTGGCAATAGGTTAAAAAAGAGCTGATTCCAAATATTGGAATCAGCTCTTGCTGCATTTTTAGGACTTTTTATTCATCTTTTTCCTCAAGTGTTTCTTGTTCAGTTTCTACTTCCTCATCAACTTCTTGTTCTT
>JAAYNS010000154.1 GCA_012520755.1 Tissierellia bacterium | reverse complement strand
CTTTTACTAGTAACAACCTTAATACTTAATATATTTCCACTAATATGTTCTCCAGCAACTGCACCAGCATAGGCTACTGCAACTGGCTCTGTACAGCCTAAGGCAGGATTACTATCTTCTTTCACAATGTCAACAAACAGATTCTTTACTTTTCCCATAACATAACCTTCCTTTATTTATTGTTACTACTTTATAATGCAGGAATCATGCCAAAAAAGTTGATTTATAAAAGCTGTATTTTAAGCCATTTACATTGAGCCTTCTAAAAATAACAAAAAGATTTATCGCATTTTTGCAAATAAATCTTTTCCATTAGTTCTACAATTTAAGATATGATGCCATTCGCAATTTTGCAAACGATTTCGCATTATTTCAAATTATATTTATTTAATTTTCTATATAAGGTTGCTAAATTAATATCCAGTATTTCTGCTATCTTAACCTTGGACTCAGCAGAATTACCATGCTCCTCAATTAATCTTTGCAACACTTTACTCTCATAATCATCCATAATATTTTTCAAACTAGCATTTATTTTGTTTTTATCATCAAAATCAAAATTTTGAAGATTTTTTGGCAAATCAGACTTCATTATGACATGTCCTTTTATCGTATTTACTAGATACTCTATACAATTCTCCAATTCTCTAATGTTTCCAGGCCATGAATAATTTCTAAAAATCTCCTTTACTTCTTCAGAATATACTATGTTTGATTTATTTAATTTCCTCATGTACTTTTGTAACCCATAGTCACTTAATATATTTATATCATCCCCTCTATCTTTTAAAGGTGGAATCTCAATGGGTATTACACTAAGTCTGTAATATAAATCATCTCTGAACTGCCCCTTTTCTACCATTTCTTCAAGGTTTTGATTTGTAGCTGTAATTAGTCTGAAGTTTACTGAAATTAAATCTTTGCCACCTAGTTTTGTAAAAGATTCTTCTTGTAAAACTCTTAATAGTTTAGGTTGAAGGTGAATTGGTAAATCCCCTATTTCATCTAAAAACAGGGTTCCATTATTCGCTAACTCAAATTTACCTATCTTTCCAGATTTAGATGCTCCAGTAAATGCTCCTTCTTCATATCCGAAGAGTTCGCTTTCCAATAAATTCTCAGGAATAGAAGCACAGTTAATAGCTATAAAAGGTTCATTTCTTCTTGGACTTTCATTATGTATGGCTCTAGCAAATAGCTCTTTTCCCGTCCCACTTTCACCTCTAAGCATAATTGTGGACTTGCTTTTAGCAACGTTTTTTGCTAAATCCTTGACCTTTACTATCTCTTTGCTCTCGCCAATAATACTATTGAAATCAAGATTTAAATTTACATTCATAATATTATAGGCGTCTTGAATGATTTTTGAACTTTCGTGTATTGTATATAAATTACCAGTTATCTTGTTTTCAACTAATATTGGTATCCTAGAAAAAATAAAACTCTCCTTATATTCCATTATATTTAATTTAACTTCTTTACGTATATTTGCTGTCATATTGATTACGGACAAGGGTAAGTAATCTACTATATCTCTATCTATGATTTCTCCTTCAATTAGTTTCATTTTATCAATAGCAACTGAATTTAAAAATTGTATTTTATTGTCAATATCTGTATAGATTATTCCGCTATCAAGATTATCAATGGTTAAAT
>JAAYNS010000023.1 GCA_012520755.1 Tissierellia bacterium | reverse complement strand
GAGGAAATACCTCACTAATAAATTCGTCTCAATAATAGAGAGGGGGGAAGTACATGGCTAAAATTAAAGTAGTTCATTATATAAATCAATTCTATGGTGGTATCGGTGGAGAAGAAAAAGCTGACTATAAACCAGAAGTAGTAGAAGGAGCAAAGGGACCAGGTATGGCCTTTAAAGCAGCTTTCAAAGATGAAGCTGAAATAGTTGCTACTATTATATGTGGTGATAGTTACTTCAACGAAAACATGGAAGAAGCAAAAGAAGCTATACTTGATATGATAAAGCAATATGAACCTGATTTGTTCATAGCTGGTCCAGCATTTAATGCAGGTAGATATGGTGTAGCTGCTGGAGCAATAACACAAATTGTTCAAGATGAATTAGGTATACCAGCATTAACTGGTATGTATGAAGAAAACCCTGGAGCAGATATGTATAAGAAACACGTATACATGGCTGCTACTAAAAATAGTGCTGCAGGTATGAAAGATGCTATAGCAATAATGGCACCTTTGGCTTTAAAATTAGCAAGAGGTGAAGAAATTGGTTCACCAGAAGAAGAAGGATATCTAGAAAGAGGTATCAGAAAGAATTTCTTCACAGAAAAAAGAGGTTCTGAAAGAGCAGTTGATATGCTTGTTAAGAAACTTAATGATGAAGAGTTTGAAACTGAATATCCAATGCCTTCTTTCGATAGAGTAGAACCTAATCCGCCAATTAAAGACATGGCTAATGCTACAATAGCAATAGTTACTTCTGGTGGTATAGTTCCTAAAGGAAATCCAGATCATATTGAATCATCATCAGCTTCAAAATATGGTAAATATGATATAGAAGGATTAGACGATCTTACAGAAGAAACTCACGAAACTGCGCATGGTGGTCATGACCCAGTATATGCAAATATTGACCCAGATAGAGTAATACCAGTTGACGTTCTTAGGGATATGGAAAAAGAAGGAAAAATAGGTAAACTTCATAGATATTTCTATTCAACTGTAGGTAATGGTACAGCAGTTGCTAATGCAAAGAGATTTGCTGAAGAAATAAGCAAAGAATTAGTAGCTGATGGAGTAGATGCAGTTATTCTAACTTCTACCTGAGGTACCTGTACACGTTGCGGAGCAACAATGGTAAAAGAAATAGAAAGAGCAGGCTTGCCTGTAGTTCACATTTGTACAGTAACACCAATTTCATTAACAGTTGGTGCAAATAGAATAGTTCCAGCAGTAGCTATTCCACATCCTCTAGGAAACCCAGCATTAGAGTTTGATGAAGAAAAGGCATTAAGAAGAAAATTAGTTGAAAAAGCTCTAAATGCAATGCAAACAGAAGTTAGTGACCAAACTGTATTTGAAGATTAATTAAGACTTGTTTAGGAAGGGTGATTTTTTCTTGATCACCCTTTTCTTTACAAAAAAATCGTGGAGGTGTAAATATGTCATATGCAGTAATTAAAGGTGCAAGTTATATTTTAGCTCATGCACCAGATATGGTTCTTCACAATGGAACCACACAAACGACAGAAATAACCCTGAATCCTGATTCAGAGTATCTAAAAAATTTACCCAATCATTTAAGAAACTTTGAGGAGGTAGTAAACTATCTTCCTAATCAAGTTTATATTGGCAATAAAAAACCAGCTGATCTTAAGGAAGTAGCAATGCCATGGCATGAAAACCCATTAGAAGGTGCAAGTACTGAAGGAAGATTTGGCGAAATAATGGCACAAGATGAGTTTATAGGACTTATGAAAATTTCAGACGTATTTGATCTAGTAGAGTTAAATCCTGAATTTACTGCTAATGTAAAGGAAAAACTAAGTGGCCATAAACTAATTAATGATGATCTAGTTGCTAGATTAAAAGATGGAGTAGATCAAGCTGTTATAGAAAAGCATATTAATGAACAGGGTGCTGAAGCTTTAATGCATAATAATGAAGTTGTTGGTTGCATAAAGAGAGCTCATGATGTAGACGTTAACTTAAGTGCTCATGTAATATTTGAAAACTTAGCATCTAAAGCATCTGGTATCTTAGCAGCTTTAAATGTATTAGCTAAAAATAATATAGATCCTGCTGATATAGACTATGTGCTAGAATGTTCTGAAGAAGCATGTGGGGATATGAACCAACGTGGTGGTGGAAACTTTGCAAAATCTATAGCTGAATTATCAGGCCTTGTTAATGCATCAGGGTCAGATATTAGAGGATTCTGTGCAGCTCCAGCCCATACTATTGTATCAGCTGCTTCAATGGTTGCAGCAGGTACTTTTAAAAATGTTATGATTGTATCAGGTGGTTCAACAGCTAAACTAGGAATGAATGGTAAAGACCACGTTAAAAAAGGCTTACCGATACTTGAAGATGTTATTGGTGGCTTTGCAATGGTAGTATCAGAAAATGATGGTGTAAACCCAATACTTCGAAATGATATAGTTGGTAGACATACAGTTGGTACAGGCTCAGCGCCTCAGGCTGTAATATCATCATTGGTTACTGATCCACTAGAAAGAGCTGGATTAAAAATAACTGATGTAGATAAATTTGCTACAGAATTGCAAAATCCAGATATTACAAAACCAGCTGGAGCTGGAGATGTTCCTTTAGCTAACTACAAGATGATTGCAGCATTGGGTGTTAAGAGAGGGGATATTGAAAAAGCTTCAATGCCTGATTTTATTGCTAACCACGGTATGGAAGGCTGGGCTCCAACACAAGGTCATATTCCATCAGGAGTACCTTATATTGGATATGCTAGAGAAGAAATATTAGCTGGAGAAACAAATAGAGCAATGGTCGTTGGAAAGGGAAGTCTATTCTTAGGTAGAATGACAAATCAATTTGACGGTATTTCAATTGTTATAGAAAAGAACCCAGGTAAAGTTGAAGATAGCAAAGGTGTTTCCGAAGCTGAAGTTAGAAGCCTTGTAGCTGAGACCATGAGAGAGTTTGCTGCTCATCTACTAGAAGATTAGAGGTGATATGATGGCGACTAATGATATAAAAAAAATGGTAGGCAAAGTATTTGATGACATTGCCGATGCAATAGAAACAGGTCAATTTGGTGAAAAAGTTAAAGTTGGTATTACAACATTAGGTAGTGAGCTAGGCATAGACAATGTAGTTAAGGGAGCTGAGCTAGCAGCTAAAAGGGATAATTCTATAGAAGTTGTTCTTATAGGACCTAAGGTTGAATCAGATTTAACACAAGTAGTTGTTGAAGATGAAGATGCTGGCTATAAAAAGATGGAAGAAATGCTTGATAGCGGTGAAATCGGAGCCTGTGTTACTATGCATTATAGTTTTCCAATTGGTGTCTCTACTGTAGGTAGGGTTATAACACCAGCTATGGGAAAAGAAATGTATATTGCTACAACGACAGGTACCTCATCTCCTCATAGAGTCGAAGGTATGGTAAAGAATGCCATATATGGTATCATCACTGCAAAAGCTATGGGAATTGAAAATCCATCCATAGGAATATTAAATGTAGATGGTGCTAGACAAGTTGAAAGAGCATTAAAAGCATTAGCTTCTAACAATTATGATATAAATTTTGCTGATTCTGCTAGATCAGATGGCGGAGTAGTAATGAGAGGAAACGACTTATTAATGGGTACTCCTGATGTAATGGTAATGGATTCATTAACAGGAAATCTATTAATGAAAATATTCTCATCATTCACAACTGGTGGTGGCTATGAAGCTCAAGGATATGGCTATGGACCAGGTATAGGTGAAGGCTATGATAGAAATATATTGATTATTTCAAGAGCATCAGGTTCACCAGTAATTGCCAATGCAATTAGCTATGGTGCGTTTTTAGCAAAAGGTAAAGTAAATGAAGTTTCAAAGGAAGAATTTGAAAAAGCGAATAAAGCTGGATTTAAAGATATATTAGCTGGTTTAACTAAAGAAAAAAAATCAGATGAAAAGTCTGATGAAGAAGTAGTAGCTCCTGAAAAAGAAATAGTTACTGAATCTATTTCAGGTATAGATATTATTGAACTTGAAGATGCTGTGCAAACCCTTTGGAAGGTAGGCATATATGCAGAATCAGGTATGGGCTGTACTGGTCCAATAATTATGGTTAATGAAGCTAAAATTACCGATGCTATACAAGCATTAGCAAAAGCTGGCTATGTAGCAGATGAAGGTGAAATTTGCTAGATACAGAATGTTAATAAATGTTAACTGATGTTAACATTTATTAACATTTTTAATTATATAGATTAATATGTTTGAAATGTAGAGTATAAAAGGTTATAATACATATAGACTATTGTGAAACAGTAGTCAAAGGAGTCAAAAGAACAATAGGGGGTCAGAAAAATGAAAAGATTTCTAGCATTGACTTTAGCTATGATTATGGTAGCTGTAAGTTTGATTGGTTGTACTTCACCAGAAGCACCAGCAGGAGAACAAAAACCTGCTACTGAAGGAGAAGCACCAGCTAACACAGGTGGAGGCTCTGCTGATGGATTTGAAATTGCTCTTATTACCGATAAAGGTAATATCGATGACAAATCTTTCAACCAAGGATCATGGGAAGGTGTAGTTGAGTTTGCAGAAGCTGAAGGGATTTCACATCAGTACATTAAACCAGAAGAAGCATCAGATACTGGTTACTTAGCAGCAATTGATTTGGCTGTTGATGGTGGTGCGAAAGTTGTAGTTACACCAGGATTTTTATTTGAAGTAGCTGTATATGAAGCTCAAACTAAATATCCAGATGTAAAGTTTATTTTACTAGATGGTACTCCTCATACAGCAGATTATTCTACATTTGAAACTAAAGAAAATGTTGCTAGTATATTATATTCTGAAGAACAATCAGGATATCTAGCTGGGAATGCTGCAGTTAAAGACGGAATGACTAAACTTGGATTCATGGGTGGTATGGCTGTACCAGCAGTGCAAGCTTTTGGATATGGTTACTTACAAGGTGCTGAAGATGCAGCTGCAGAATTAGGCTTAGCAGATGGAAGTATTGAAGTAACTTATCACTACACAGGTAATTTTGAAGAAAATGATACAAATAAAGCTACTGCAAAAACTATGTACCAAGAAGGTACAGAAGTAATATTTGCGTGCGGTGGTTCTGTTGGTAAGAGCGTTATGTCAGCAGCTAATGAATCAGATGCTAAAGTTATAGGTGTTGACGTAGACCAAAGATACGATAGTGAAACTGTTATTACATCAGCTACAAAAGGTCTTGCTGCTTCTGTAATACAAGTTCTTGAGTCAATTTACAATACAGACTCTTGGGATAATTTTGGTGGAAAGACTACTTACTTTAATGCAGAAAATGATGGTGTAGGACTTCCAACAATTGTTATTGGTGATGAAGGTGCAGATGCATTTGATAGATTCGAACAATATACTATGGAACAATATGAAGAAACTTATGCTCAACTTGTTGATGGTAGTATTGAAGTTATACGTTCTATAGATGTTGCTGATACTACTGGATATGCTACTGCAGAAGAACTTACAGACCAACTTGGTCTTAAGAAAGTTGTAGTAACTACAAGACAGTAATCAATAAGCAAAACTTAAATAATTACCTGCAAAATTGGGTTAAACCTTATGCAAGTAAGTTTGATAATGGGGGGACCAATTCCCCCTTTTTTCATTTATAATAACTGGTAATAATTTCTTTGTTTTAAAATATAATGAAAAGAAGATGATAATGTGGAAAATTATGTTATTGAAATGCTTAATATTACAAAAAGATTTCCTGGTATTATAGCCAATGATAATATAACCCTTCAATTAAGAAAAGGCGAAATACATGCTTTACTTGGGGAAAATGGGGCAGGAAAATCCACACTTATGAGTGTTCTTTTCGGACTATATCAGGCTGAAGAAGGTGAAATCAGAAAAAATGGACAAAGGGTCGATATAAGAGACCCTAATGATGCGAATGCATTGGGAATTGGTATGGTTCATCAACACTTCAAGCTTGTAGAAAACTTTACTGTCCTTGAAAATATCATTCTAGGTGTAGAACCAAATAAAATGGGTTTTATAAATAAAAATGTTGCAAGAGAAAAAGTAATGGAAATATCCCAAAAATACGGTTTAAGCATCAATCCAGATGCGCTTATCGAAGATATTACCGTAGGAATGCAACAAAGGGTAGAAATACTAAAAATGCTTTATAGGGATAATGAAATTCTAATATTTGATGAACCTACAGCAGTATTAACTCCTCAGGAAATCACTGAGCTGTTACAAATTATGAGAGGTTTTGCAAATGAAGGGAAATCGATATTATTTATTACTCATAAGTTAAATGAAATAATGGAAGTAGCAGATAGATGTAGTGTTTTAAGAAAAGGAAAGTATATTGGAACTGTAGATATTAAAGATACAAGTAAAGAAGCACTTTCTAAAATGATGGTAGGCAGAGATATAACCTTTAAAGTAGAGAAAAAAGAAATGGAAGCTGGGGATGTAGTACTATCAGTTAGGAATCTAAGTGTTTTTTCAACTTTACATAAAAAAGATGCAGTAAAGAATGTATCTTTTGACATAAGGTCGGGAGAAATAGTATGTCTTGCTGGTATTGATGGTAATGGACAAAGTGAGTTTGTTTATGCTTTGACTGGATTAGAAAAATCCACTTCTGGAAGCATACATCTTTGTGGACAAGATATTACCAAGGCATCAATTAGGCAACGTTCCATTGCAGGTTTAAGCCATATACCAGAAGATAGGCATAAGCATGGACTTGTATTAGATTATAAACTAGATGAGAATCTGGTATTACAAAGATATTGGCAGAATGATTTTCAAAATCGTGGTTTCATTAAATTTGATGCAGTAAGGGAGTATGCGGATTATCTTATAGATAAATATGATATAAGAAGCAGCCAAGGGGCTGAAACAATTGTAAGAAGCATGTCAGGCGGTAACCAGCAAAAAGCAATTATAGGAAGGGAAATAGATAAGGACCACCAACTTTTAGTGGCAGTTCAACCAACTAGAGGCTTGGATGTAGGGGCTATTGAGTACATTCATAGTCAATTAGTAGCAATGCGAGATAGTGGAAAAGCAGTTTTCTTAGTTTCTTTTGAGTTAGATGAAGTTATGAATTTAAGTGATCGTATTTTAGTTATGTATGAAGGGGAAATAGTAGGAGAGTTTAAACCAAAAGAAACTAATGTACAAGAGCTTGGACTTTATATGTCAGGCGCAAAAAGAGATACAGCAAAGGAGAATGTTCATGGAAGGGAATAATAGTCCATCAAAAAATAAATTTAATATAAATCAATTTTTGAAAAAAATTGGATTTGGTTCATTTGTATCCGCCTTGATGGCTATAATTCTTGGACTTGTATTTGGATATCTTGTAATGCTTATAGCCAATCCTAATAGTGCAACAGCAGGATTTAGATATATATTATTTGGAGGATTACAACGTAAAGGGGATGTTTTCTACTTTGCAACTCCCATAATTATGACTGGACTTTCAGTTGGATTTGCAATGAAAATGGGTTTGTTCAATATAGGTGCATCAGGACAATATACAATGGGTATGTTTTTTGCCTTATATGTAGGTTTTATGTGGGATTTACCAGATGGCATCCATTGGATAGTTGCAATTTTAGCAGGAATGATAGGCGGTATTATTTGGGGTTTAATACCTGGAGTGTTTAAGGCTTTATTAAATGTTAACGAAGTAATAACATCCATAATGTTTAATTATATTGGAATGTTTCTTGTTGATATGCTTATACAAGGAAATGGTACTATGTATGACCCAATAAGAACAAGAACTAATTATTTACCAGGTAGTTCTCTAATACCCTCATTAGGTATTACAGGTTCCAATGTAAACTTTGGAATAGTTTTTGCAGTTATTATAGGGGTTATTCTTTTCATTATCCTACAAAAGACAACCTTTGGATATGAGCTGAAGGCCACAGGGCATAACAAATTTGCAAGTGAATATGCTGGTATGAAAGGGAAAACTAATATTATTTTAACAATGGCTATTGCAGGAGCTCTTTCTGGATTTGGTGGAGCATTTGCCATACTATCACCTTCAGGCATAGCTGGTAGCAGTATGACATATGAACCCATAAATATAATTTCACAAGCAGGCTTTAATGGAATAGCTGTTGCTCTACTAGGTAATTCACATCCAATTGGAACCATATTTTCGGCTATTTTTATTTCACATATACAACGTGGAGGAACACTAACAAGTTTAGTTGGATACAAACCAGAAATTATTGATGTTGTAATTGCTGTAATCATTTATTTCTCATCGTTTTCTATGATAATGAGTTCTTATCTTGGAAAGTTTTTAACTAGAATTATTAAACATACAGATAAAGATGATAACTCAAATAATGCAAAGGAGGCGTAAATATTATGGATACATTATACTATTTAGTTCAAAATATGCTTCCTGTAGCTATTCCACTACTCCTAGTGGCCTTAGGAGGAATGTTTAGTGAAGTAGGAGGAGTAATAAACTTAGCTCTTGAAGGTATTATGTTGTTTGGTGCTTTCTTTGGTGCACTCTTTGTATACTTTATCCAAGATTCTGGACTGAACCCTCAGACTATTTTGCT
>JAAYNS010000153.1 GCA_012520755.1 Tissierellia bacterium | reverse complement strand
CAGGCTACAGCTCTTCTGTCAATTCTTAATTTGTTCATCAATCCTAATAGAGGTGGAATTAATATTGGAATAAATGCAATATGAACTGGTATTAAGTTCTGAGAGAAACATGCAATACCTGCTATTAAAAGAACAAACATTGTCTTTTTATTCTCAATAACTCTACCAATCTTTCGAACAAGAACATCTGCAACACCAGTATGTCCAATTGCTACAGCTAAAGCACCTAAAAGAATATATGATAGTGCCGTTTCAGCTGAACCACCCATACCTCCAATAAGAGTTGACATTGTGTCACCTAAACTCATTCCTGCCATTGCACCACCAACTAGTGCTGAAATAAGTATTGCAATAAGAACGTTTACCTTCAACAAACAAAGTGCTGACATTACTAATACTGCGATCAAAACTGGATTTGTTAACATTTTCTATTCCCCCTTTTTATTGTTTTAGAGTTTTAATTACTATTGCAGCTAATAAATATTAGTCCACCTCCTCTAGTATAATATTTATTTATAGTATTTTTCAACTAAATCTTTAACTAATCCTTCATCAGCAACGTAAGGAATGGTTATATGATCAGTTTCTTTAAATTTCTTATTATAGTCAATAACAGTTTCTATAGAATTCTCATTTCTAGCCCAAGCACGCCTAGCGACACCGCCCATTACATCCCATGGCATTGCTGTTTTTAGAATCTTATCTACTCTTTCTGAGCCATCAAGTACCATTCCAAATCCACCATTAATGGACTTTCCTATACCTACACCACCACCATTATGCAATGCAATTAAACTCATACCTCTAGCTGCATTACCAGCAAAACATTGAGTCGCCATGTCAGCCATTATGTTACTACCATCCTTTATATTAGACGTTTCTCTAAATGGTGAGTCTGTACCAGATACATCATGGTGATCCCTACCTAGCATAATAGGTCCTACCTCACCTTTTCTTACCATTTCATTGAATTTTAAAGCTATTTCTGTTCTTCCTTTAGCATCTTGATATAGTATCCTTGCTTCAGTTCCTACAACTAATTGGTTTTCTTCAGCATCTCTAATCCAATTATAATTGTCTAAGTCTTGACCTCTTCTATTTGGATCTATACAATCCATGGCTGCCTTATCAGTTTTTATTAAATCCTCGTGTTTTCCACTTAGACAAACCCATCTAAATGGCCCATATCCATAATCAAATAACATTGGTCCCATAATATCTTCTACATAGGATGGGAAAATAAACCCTTCTGATTCATCAATGCCATTTTTGGATATCTCAGTTGCTCCAGCATCATAAACTGCTTTCATAAAACTATTACCATAGTCAAAGAAGTATGTTCCTCGTTTAACTAAAGTCCTTATTAGCTCAAAGTGATGTATTAAGGATTTATCAACTTCTTCTATAAACTTTTCTTTATTTTCATATAACATTTTAGTTCTTTCATCAAATGTTAATCCTTGAGGACAATAGCCACCATCATATGCTGCATGACAAGAAGTTTGATCTGATAAAAGTTCTATATGGATATTATTGTCTACTGCATATTCAAGTAAATCTATGATATTACCATGATATGCGAGTGCAGTTGCTTTACCTTCATCCATATACTTTTTGGTAGCTGTAAATAATTCTACTAAATCATCATATACTTCGTCAATCCAACCTTGCTCAAGTCTTGTATGAATTCTAGAGATATCGACTTCTGCGATTACTCCAACTCCTCCAGCAATTTTAGTAGCTTTACCTTGTGCCCCACTCATGCCGCCCAAACCTGAACTTACAAACATATGACCTTTTAAGTTTTTATCATGAGCTATTCCAAGCTTCATTCTACCAGCATTCAATATCGTATTGAATGTACCGTGGACAATTCCCTGTGGTCCTATATACATCCATCCACCTGCTGTCATTTGACCATAGTTAGCAACCCCCATTGCTTGAGCCTTATTCCAATGATCTTGGTCATCAAATTCACCGACCATTAATGCATTAGTTATTATAACTCTTGGGCTTTCTTTGCTTGATCTAAATAAACCTAATGGGTGACCAGATTCTAATACTAGTGTTTGCTCATCAGTTAATTCTTCTAAATATTTCATAGTCAATCTATATTGCATCCAATTTTGGAATACTTGTCCAGTTTCTCCATAGGTAACTAGTTCATAAGGATATAATGCTACATCAAAATCCAAATTGTTGTCTATCATTACTTGAAAGGCTTTACCCTCTATGCATTTTCCCTTATACTCATTAATTGGTTTACCATAAATTCTCTTGTCAGGTCTAAATCTATAACCATAGATTCTGCCTTTAGTCAATAGTTCCTCTAAAAACTCAGGAGCAAGTTTTTCATGCAATTCTTCCGGAATATATCTTAATGCATTTTTTAAAGCAAGCTCTGTTTCATGTTTAGTTAAAGTAAATTCTCTTTTCGGTGCTCTTCTAACCTTCTTATTAAATTCAGGATACGGTGGTAAATAGTTATCAAGTTTGATTTCCATAGCCTCACCAATTAATTTATTATCCCACATAATATTTCCTCCT
>JAAYNS010000152.1 GCA_012520755.1 Tissierellia bacterium | reverse complement strand
TATCATAATATTTGATAAAAGTTTTATTAACTTTATTATCTTTCTTTGCTTTTCTGTATGCATTCCAGGTATAGACATCTGTATTTAATGCTTCTTTAATGACTACCTTACTATTCTTAGATGATTTTTCCAATCTCATTATTTTCATTAGTTCTTCAAAATTATCAACTCTAAGTTTTAATTTTTCTGTTAAAATATCTAATTCTTCATATAATCCTATTTCTTTAAGTTCTTGAACAACTTCTTTTGTAAAAAAATTATATATACCATCATATAATACTATTAACTTTGATGTATCTAGTAAATGTAAATCTTGAATTTCCTCATCTTCTTTTATATTTTTTTTATTCAAGGTAGCAAAAAAATTTTCTATATGCATAATCTGATTTTTGTCTAAACCATAGATAATGTAAATAAGATTATCGATTTCTGTATCAATTAAATTTATTTCATCCACTATTTTATTCTTATATTCATCTAATTCTTTAAAGTTGTTCAAAATATCATTCGCTGTTTTTTTTGTTAAACAACTATGAAATGAAACATCTTGAACTTTATAGTTCAAGTCCAATAGTTTTTCAATTTTTTGTTCTACGATTTTTATCTCTGTTTTCTTTGGTTTTTTTATTGGTAAATTTCTTGTATCTTTTATAAAAATTTGTGGGAAATCATCTTTTTGAACAGTAGCATATCTTTTGTTAATATAGTAAGACATTAATTTAGAATTAATAACAGCCAGTAAGTATTCAGCACTTAATTCATTACCAAAAGGTATAATATTTTGTATAGATTTATTATTAATAAAATCCTGTTCAACTAAAGTTGCTTGCAAGCGGAATTTTCTGCTTATTAATACTCTTAATAAGATTCTTTTACCCATAAAAATTTTTTCATCTTTAAATTCTTTTATTTTTTCTCTTCTATAATCTATAAACTTTTGATTATCCCACCTTATTTTGTATCTTGTCAACTGACCATCAAATGCTAATTTATAGTTATTATCTTCTCTTTTGTTAACTAGATTAAAAGGAGTAACCCCTCTATTAACTTCTGCATATTCACTCAAAGGCTTTGAATTGTCCTCAATTTCACTAATAATTATAGTATCTTTCTCACTCTGTAAAGTTTCAAATTTGTAATCAAAATCTTCAATCCACCTTGAATTATTAGTTTTGGTGTACTGGTCAGAATTTAGAATGATTTTCTCAATTTTTTCTTTTTTCCCATAAGCATATGTTAGAATTTCATCACTATAAATCCAATCAACGCTATTAATAGATATAACTTTTAATGTAAAAATCACCGTATCTATATATGCATCTTCAAAAACATCATATGGTAAATTTACAAATATTTCAGGTTTTGTACATTTTAATATATATTCCCTAAGTGATTTAAAACTTGTATTTGTTTGCCAACTATTAGGAACTATGAATCCAACTTTACCGTCTTCTTTTGTAATATCTATTGCCCTCTCAATGAAAAGTCCATATGTGTCTAACGTGTTACGTGCAGTATAGTAATTCTTTTTAGCATATTCTGGTTCATTATAAAGTACTCCATATGGGGGATTACCAACTACATAACTATATTTCTTGCTCCAAAATTTACATAAATAAACTATTTCTTCTGTCATTTCTTTACTAATTTTTTCAGTCTTCTTATTTCCAATAATGTCTTTATACGTTAATCCATATGTTTCTTTCTTTTCAGTAATCAAAGTCTTCTCTTCTTCTCCAAGTAAATTAACTTGACTATATTCAACTGTTTCAAATTCTAATTCTAATTGTTCCTTCAAATCTTGCCAATCATAATCTTCTTCCCACTTAATCAAACTATCACATTCGATAATATTTAATTCATCAGTAAAGTTATCCAAATCTTTTAATAACAGATTAATAGTCGTTAATTGCACAGCAAAACTATCAATATCTGCCCCATAAATACAGTGTTTTAATAAATGATAATGGATGTTTTCTTCTTTCCAGTATTCTCTTCCAGTTAATCCTTCTTCTTTACCATTCTTCTTAATTTTGTATACTTCATTAGAATACTTATCCCTTAATAATTCTATATTATTGATGAACTTTTCTCTTAATATATCATAAGCCATTATTAGAAAGTGCCCTGAACCACAAGAAATATCTGCAATGCTTAAAAAAGGATTTTGCACTACATCCGCCTTCGCAACTGTATTATTTAATATATACTCAATAACGAATTCTGGTGTATAGAATTGTCCAATAGCCTTACGGGTTTCTCTGTCCATAAACTTTTCATAAACATCACCCAATATGTTGCCATCTGTATTGTTAAAATTATAGTTGTTTGTATCCAACTTTTCGACAATATTGCTTAGTGCGTTTTCAAATTGCAATACTAATTTCTGTGCTTCTTCATCACCATCTAAGTATTTGAGGCTTAATTCTTCAGTTGTAGGAGTTAGCATCTCATATTTATCATCTTTATAAAGCGCAATGTTACCATAAGATTTTTTCATATCTAAGAAGGCTAATTTAACTAGTTCTCCAAGTGTATAATTTGTTACAAGATTTGCCCATTTCTGAAGACCAATCCTAGATAACTTTTTGCCTATATGTGAATCCTTAGGTTCACCCGCCACATAGTCCTCAGGATTTAACATAAAACCTTTGTCTTCACATATTCTTATGAATAATATTTTATTTAAAAGAGTATAAGAGGCTCTATGGCAAAAGTTATCATTCCACGCCTGTCTTTCTTTACTGCTGATGCCATTTTCTTTATATTCTTTGTCTATGAAG
>JAAYNS010000151.1 GCA_012520755.1 Tissierellia bacterium | reverse complement strand
GTATCTAGCGAGTATCTGAATAAGTTTTATAATACTTTTGATGAAATAAAACACGAAAAATTTGATGGTTTTATTATAACTGGTGCCCCAGTTGAGAATATGGAGTTTGAAGAAGTAGCATATTGGACTGAACTAAAAGAGATTATGGATTGGACAAGAACCAATGTAACATCAACATTTCACATATGCTGGGGAGCTCAGGCTGCATTATATCATCATTATAATATACCTAAATATAAATTACCCAAGAAAATGTTTGGAGTTTTCAAACATACTTTAAATCGCAAGGATTTGCAGCTTACTAGAGGATTTGATGACATATTTTATGTACCCCATTCTAGACATACAGAAGTTAAAAGGAAAGATATAGAGAAGATCAAAGACTTAGAAATTATTTCTGAGTCAGTAGAAAGTGGAGTATATATGGTAATTTCTAAAGGCGGAAAACAGGTCTTTATTACTGGGCATTCTGAATATGATGCTAATACTTTGAAGACAGAATATGACAGAGACGTGAATGAAGGAAAACCTATAGAGATTCCTGTAAATTATTATCCTAATGATGATCCTACAAAAGAGCCCCCTAATACATGGAGGGGTCACTCTAATCTCTTATTCTCTAATTGGCTTAACTATTATGTATATCAAGTAACACCATATATTTTATAAAAAAATACTCTTTGCTTGTTAAAGAGCAAAGAGTATTTAGACTTTGCTTTGAAAGAACTCATAATTATAGTATCATTATTTTAACAATTTTAATAATTGTTAATTTTACTCTTTATTTCTAAAGTTGATTATTGTATAATATGAATTGGTTTATGGAAATTGAATGCTTATAATAAACAGAAAATTATGAATTGAGGATAAAAGAACTAGTAAATCAATAATATGAATTGCTTGACTTCGCTTAAATACACAAACCCAGGGGAAGCTTGAATTTGTTCTGTACAAAATGTATAATTGTAGTATAATAGAAGTTAATGGAAGATATAGAGACAGAAGATATAGAGTCACAACGATAGATGCAATACAAAATCACATAGTTTTGAATACCATGAAAACGTTTTTTAGAAATATGTTTTCATTGTATTGAATAAATGAAGTAAAAGATATTCATTTTATACATGCATATAAAAATAGCATGTTATGAATGGAATAATTTTAAACAAAGGAGGTGAACTTTTAGTTATTTTAATTTGTTTCATAAAAAATAGGGGGTTATATTAATGAAAAAGAGAATATCTATTTTGTTAGTACTATTACTTGTATCTCTAACACTGTTTACGGCGTGCTCATCAAATCAACCAGCACCAGCTGAACAACCTACAGGCGGAACTAGTGAACCGGCTCCAGCACCAGCAGCTAGTACACCAGCTAATCTAATTTTAGCTACAGGTGGAACAACTGGAACATATTATTCTCTAGGTGGAACAATAGCTCAATTATGGAATTCAAATATGGATGGCATGAATGTTACAGCTCAATCAACAGGTGCTTCCATTGAAAACTGTAGGCTATTAGGAAATGGGGAAGCTGAACTTGCACTATTACAAAATGACGTTTTAGACTATGCATATAATGGCATAGAGTCATTTGATGGTGATGGTATTGATAGCTTAAGAGCAATTGGTACATTGTACCCAGAAGTTGTACAAATTGTAGGTAAACCTGATATTACAGAGATATCTCAATTGAAGGGTAAGAGAGTATCCGTAGGAGCTCCAGGAAGCGGTACTGAAGCAAATGCTAGACAAATATTAGGAGCAGCGGGAAT
>JAAYNS010000150.1 GCA_012520755.1 Tissierellia bacterium | reverse complement strand
CTACAGGGGAAAAAGAATTAAATATTGTGGTTGAAACTAAAGATGTTGAGAACAAAAATAATATACGTGGAACAGAAAGAGCAAACTTAAAATGTGCTAGAGTATTTTTCGATATATTATCGCAAGATGGGTATAAAGTTTATTTCCGTGACCAGCTTAATAATCGACAAATGGCTCAAATTATTAATGAAGTATTGGGAGAGTAGTATTGAATTATTTGGCTGAAAGGATGTGATTTAAATTAAAATAAAAAATCATATTGAAACTATATATTGAGAAGTAGCACCGTATAAAAATATTGAATATGAAAATCTATATAAAAACTTTGCAAATGATAAATTAGTTGGTATATTTTCTACACTTCACAGTTTACTTATAGACAATTATCGTAGAATGAATGACAGATTACCTACTGGGGAAAACACAGCCCATTTTTGGGCTGAAAATAGTAGAAATCTTATTTTTGCTATAGATTGTATTCGTAGGTTAGAAAGAGGACTAAAAGATACTGAATATGATTTTTCTATTGAATCATATTATGATAATCTCATTAAGGAGGTTAATCAGTTCCTATCAGGAAGTGGGGGCAGTGAAATTCCTACAAATATGGGAAAAATAGAATTGTATTATGAAATACCTCTTTTTATGCCTAAAGATTCTATACAAATTGAATCAATATATTGCACACCGACTATCAGTGTTAAATTTATTGGTGAAGGTTCTTATGCCAAAGTATTTAAGTATAAAGACCCTTTCTACAAGACAAATTTTGTGATTAAAAGGGCAAAAGATAATTTAGAACTTAAAGAGTTAGAAAGACTTAAACGAGAATTTGAATATATGAAAGAATTTAAATCCCCATATATTGTAGAAGTATATAACTATGATGAAAATAAAAAAGAATACTATATTGAGTATATGGATTCCACTCTTTATAATTATATTAATGAGAATAATAACAAATTGGAAGTAATGAAAAGGAAAGGAATAGTTAGGCAAATATTAAAAGCTTTTCAGTACATCCATTCAAAAAAAATATGCCACAGAGATATAAGCCCTACTAATATATTAGTTAAAGAATATGATGATGTAGATGTGATTAAAATTGCTGATTTTGGATTAATTAAAATACCCAATAGTCAAATGACTAGTGTATGGACAGAATTCAAGGGATATTTTAATGATCCCTCCCTTGTAATAGATGGTTTTCACACATATGGTATTATACATGAAACATATGCCTTGACTAGAGTAATTGCTTTTGTAATGACAGGTAAAACTAATTTAAATAATATAAAAGATGGGAAACTAAAAAGTTTAATATCCAAAGGGTTATCTAGTGACAAAGGAAATAGATTCCAAACAGTAGATGAATTGCTAGATGCATTCAATGAATTATAAATACTATCATTCCAAAAAGACCACACTAAAGATTCACTCTCCAGTGTGGTTTTCCTTTGCTCCGCTTGAAGCTTTCGCTTAAGTTTTTATCCAATCCCTATGTGAAAGCCCTTAAGGAGCATCTTTTTATATATTATTTAATAATATTTATTACAATTCATATCTTCTTGAACTATTCTAAGTGCTTCACCAAATCTTTGGAAATGTACTATTTCTCTTTCACGTAAGAATCTTAAAGTATCGGTAACTCCTGGATCATCACTTATATTTATCAACCATTCATAGGTTGCTCTTGCCTTCTCCTCTGCTGCCATATCTTCGTGTAAATCTGCAACGGGATCTCCCTTTACATTAAAAAAAGTTGCTGTCCATGGTACTCCTGCAGCATTATGAGGATATAGTCCCATCCCATGATTTACATAATGGGCTTCAAAAGGAGTGCCTTTTATTTCTTCAACCGTTGCATCTTTAGTTAACTTATATACTAAGGTACCTATCATTTCCCAATGGGCCAATTCTTCGGTGCCTATATCATTAAGTGTTGCAACAACTCTTTTATTATCCATAGACCATCTCTGAGACAAATATCTTAAACCAGCTGACAACTCACCATCCGCTCCACCAAATTGTTCTATAATCATAGCTGCCAATCTTGGATTGGTCGTATCAACCCTTATTGGGTACTGTAGTTTCTTTTCATATATCCACATATATTATCCTCCTAAAAATTATTAAAGTTTACATCCCAAGGCCACGGATCATCTATATAAGACCAAGGAAATCTACTTATTCCTTCATTTCGTAGAAGGCCGTAACGTGCTTGATACATATCCATCAATTGGGCATATTGACTTGCTGCATCGTTGTGTAATCTTAATGCCCTTTCATCATTTGGGTGTATATTTAAATATAAAGCAGTTTCGTCTAAAACGAATGAAACTTCCATTATTTCTAACAACAAATTCAATTGTTCTCTACTCATAATAATTTCTCCTTCCATTTTCATCCCTACAGTTAGGAGTATAAGGTTTGTATAATTCTGGGAATAATGTGCCCCTTCTTAAAGCTTCTTTTTGATTAAATACTTGATTCATTATTTGAAATGGAACATAGGCTCTTGCTAATTCCATATTTCTACTAATTTCATCCATGTTTTTCATATCTTTCCTCCTTAAAAATACTATTGATATATTATACGAATATTTTATGAAACTGTTACAAATATTAAGTTTAACAAGATTTTCGCATTTTAAATTTCATTAATATTTTCTAAAAAAATAAAATTGTAGAAATTTACCTCATTTAGAAATTGTATTGGCAACTTCATTTTTTTACATGATTAAACTATATATATTTACACATAATAGAATTAGACAAACCAAATAACAGAATTTTGAAAGGAGAAAATAATATTATGGCAAGTAACAATAATACAAATAGTAATAGAATAGTAGTTCCAGCTGCTCGTCAAGCATTAGATCAAATGAAATTAGAAATAGCTAATGAACTAGGAATGGCAAATTATGATTCATTAGATAAAGGTAACCTTCCTTCAAGACAAAATGGTTACGTTGGTGGATATATGACAAAAAGATTAGTAGAAATGGCGCAACAAAATATGGCTGGTGGAGCAGCAACTCAAAATTTCACAACACCAAATAATCAATAAAAAAATAGATAGATTAGCTCCTGCTAATCTATCTTTTCTATTTAAACAAATTATTCTATTAAAAGTATTCCTAAGCTTTGGTAAATATCTTCTGTTATGGTATCAGTTAAATCCATGCTATTATCTTTTAAATAATTTATAAGGGCTGATTTCATTCTTTCTCCATATATACCATCTAAGGAATCATCATAATATCCTAAGATAAATAATCTCTTTTGAACTTCTAATACATCTGCACCTCTGTCACCTGGTCTTAAATCTCTGTAACCATAAGCAAAGGGCCCATAGGGACCATTTGTTAATATGACTTTTGTTCCTATGTTCACTTTGTCATATAAATCTTCAACATCGCTATTTCTCATACGTACACAACCTGCCGATGCATTAAAGCCAATTAATCCTGGTTTATTTGTTCCATGTATTCCGTATCTTCCCCAGGGTACATTTAGGCCAATCCATCTTGAACCAAAGCCTTCTCCCCATCTGCCCATATCTATTACTTCAAATATACCAAGAGGAGTCGGCGAACTTGCCTTACCTGTAGCAACAATATACTTAGCTATTATTTCTTTAGTATCCTTATCCATTAAATACAAAATTTTATTATCCACCTCTATGTGAATAATGTAATTTGAACTTTTCAGTTTTTTATACACATTTATGTTGGTTCTATAAATCCCATCAAAATTAAGTATTAGATTCCCAATAAGAATAATAAGTACTATGATAAAAATCAAAAAAACAACATATTTATAGCGCATCACAATATCACCCCTACATAATCTATATGTAAAGAGTTGAAAATTTAGGCTATCTTATTTTTTTTGAAATTTATATGTACTAAAATTCAGGATCATAAATTTCATGTATACTATATATATTTAGATCCTTTGCAGACAATAACTTTACTATTACTGGAATCATCTGTATGTCAATACTTAATTCAACCCCATTGTACTTATAAACTATATCGTCTATCTCTAAAAAGTCAGAGTCCTTCAATGTTTCAATCAACTTATCTTCAACTTGGGTTAGATTCATATCACCAATTAAAAAGAATATTTTCTTTTTTTGTTTTGATAAATCATTGGGATTAATCCTATTAATTAGTAGAGTCTTATTCATTGTATAATCTCCTTAAGAATATTATTGCACACTAATACAACACACTAGAATATTTACCCAAAATGAATAATATTAAACCATCTTATGAAAATGTTTTTTCTTTTCTTTTATAATGAATTTACGGTATAATGTATCTAATATAATAAGCTAGCTTGGAGGATTTATGGAAAAATATATAGATAACTTGCAAAAATGTGTCCTGTTTAAAGATATGAATAAGGATGAAATCCAAAATATTCTTTCAAATATTTCCAATGATATAAGACATTATCTAAGTAAAGATATAATTGCAATTGAAGGAGAAAGTTGTGATAGTTTAGGAATAATTTTGAGCGGTGATATTGAGATTCACAAATCATTTGCATCAGGTAAATTAGTCACTATAAATCACTTTCAAAAAGGAAATATATTTGGTGAAGCCTTAGTATTTTCAGGGAAACATCAATATCCTGCAACTATCATATCAACTAATGATTCTACAATTATGTTTATTTCTAGACAAGACATTATAAAACTAATGACTTTAGATACTAGGATTTTAAACAATTTTGTAGGCGTCTTATCCAATAGAATATTAATGTTAAACCAAAGACTATCTAACTTAACCTTAGATACCTTAAGGAAAAAAATTTCAAATATGATTTTATATGAATTTAATAGGCAAAAATCAAACTATATTGTACTGCCTTATAGTCGTAAAAAAATGGCTGAAATGCTAAATGTTCCTCGCCCATCACTATCAAGAGAATTATCTAATATGAAAGAGGACGGCTTGATTGATTATTACAAGAATAAAATTAAAATCATAGATATAGACGGAATCAAAGATATATTAACTCAATAAGACTTTATGTATAAGGTTCTCCTATATCACCTATAAGGAATTTTAATATCAAAACTTTTATTATAAATATATTCAATTTAAAAATATCCCCATAATTGTATATACTAAAATTAGCAGTAAAATACAATTTAAGGGGGTTTTTTTAATGAATAGCAAGAAAAAAATGTTTATGTATGGAGGTGTGATTGGACTTGCAGCTGCGATACTTATGAAGTTTGGAAACCCTGGTAATATGGGTATGTGTATTGCCTGTTTCTGGAGGGATATTGCAGGAGCCCTAGGGCTACATAGGGCAGCTGTTGTGCAGTACATTAGACCTGAAATTATTGGAATAGTATTTGGTGCCTTTATCGTTTCTTATTTAACTGGTGATTTTAAAACTAGAGGTGGCTCTTCCCCTCTGACAAGATTTATTTTAGGTTTCTTTTTAATGATAGGAGCCCTTGTATTCTTGGGATGTCCACTGAGAATGATAATAAGACTTGCTAATGGTGACTTGAATGCTCTAGTAGCTTTAGCCGGCTATATTGTTGGAATTTTTATTGGTGTACAATTCTTAAAGAAAGGATATACACTAGGTAAAAACTACGAACAAGCTAAAATAGCTGGATTTTTATTCCCAATTTTCGCACTAGTTCTTCTTATATTTTTAGTTATTAAACCTGCATTTATACTATTTAGTACAGAGGGACCTGGTTCAATGGGGGCACCAGTAATTCTTTCTTTGATACTAGGTGGAGTTGTTGGGGTAGCTCTTCAAAGAAGCCGAATATGCACTGCAGGCGGAATAAGAGACATGATTCTAATTAAAGACAGCCATTTTCTTTGGGGTATTTTAGGAATATTTGCCTTCACACTAATAGGTAATTTAATTTTAAATTTTGAAAAGATTAATATTGGCTTTGTTGGACAGCCTATAGGTCATAATGACTTTTTATTTAATTTCTTAGGTATGGCTTTAGTTGGATTATGCTCTGTATTACTTGGTGGATGCCCGATAAGACAAACTATATTAGCTAGTCAAGGAGATACTGATGCTGGTGTTACTGTCTTTGGTCTAATTGTGGGTGCTGCTTTTGCCCATAACTTTGGTATGGCTGCAAGTGGAAATGGTGTACCTACTAATGGTAAAATAGGTGTTATAATTGGTATTGTATTTGTTCTAATTATAGCCTACTCGGTAGTTGCAGATCAAAAGAACAAGGCTACAAAAAAATCTAAGGAGGTATCAGCAAATGTCTAAAACTATAGATGCTAGAGGAAGATCTTGTCCTGAGCCAGTAATCATGACTAAAAATGCCCTAGAAGCAGATTCTAATGGGATTCAAGTTTTAGTTGATACTCATGTTGCAGTTGAAAATATCACCCGCTTTGCTGAAGGTAAAGGATATAAGGTGGATGTCAAAGAAAACATGGAAGATTACCAAATAGATATTTCTAGGGATTAATTTATGAGTGAAAAATATTGTGTCATAACTTTTGATACCGTGCAGCAATCATTAGTATTTGAAAAACACTTAATAGAAAATGAAATAGCTGTAAAATTGATGCCTGTCCCAAGGCAACTTAGTTCTAGCTGTGGGACGGCAGCTTATGTAGATTGTAAAGATAAAGAAAAGATCCAATCCTTGTGTAAGGAAAGCAGTATCCTATTTGACGAATTTCATGAGCTATATCAAGATAAAAAAAATATGTGGTTTCTTAACCATTTAAAAAAGTAAGACAATAGTCTTACTTTTTTAATTATTATGACAGATGACTAGATTTATTTTTCTTACTGGTGTATCATAATATTGGTCATATGTAAGGAGGTTCTATAAATGAAATATGATGTGATAATTGTTGGAGCTGGACCTTGTGGAATATTTACAGCCTTAGAATTGAAAAAATTAGATCCTGATGCGTCAATTCTAATGTTAGAAAAAGGCAATGATATAAAAAAGAGAATTTGTCCAAAAAGAAAAACTGCTATATGCATAAGCTGCAATCCATGTAATATTACTACTGGTTTTGCTGGAGCAGGTGCCTATTCAGACGGGAAGCTTTCATTGTCCCCTGATGTAGGTGGCAATCTTATTGAGTACATAGGATACGAAAAAACTAAAGAGCTAATAGATTATGTAGATAGTATTTATCTACAATATGGAGCAGATGAAAATATTTATGGCATCAATAAAGAAGAAGAAATTAGGAATGTTAGGAAAAAAGCTATTAACGCAAATCTCAAGCTTGTTGAATGCCCAATTAGACATATGGGAACAGAAGAGGGATATAATATCTATTCCAGAATTGAACAAACATTAAGGGAGCTTGGAATAGAAATGAGATTTAGGACTCCTATAGAAAATCTAATCATTAATGAGGAAAATAGGATTGAAGGAGTTATTGGCAAGGGGGAAGAATTTTATTCTGATAAAGTTGTCATCAGTGTTGGTAGAGATGGGTCTAATTGGTTAAGTGACTTATGTGTTGAACACAAAATTTCATCAACAACAGGTGATGTTGATATTGGGGTACGTGTAGAGACCAGAAATGAAATAATGGAAGAATTAAATGAAGTTATGTATGAAAGCAAGCTTATCTACTATACTCCTACCTTTGATGATAAAGCAAGGACATTTTGTTCAAATCCAGCTGGAGAAGTTTCCACCGAATACTATGATAATAATCTGGCTGTTGTAAATGGACATAGTTACAAATCAGATGAATACAAATCGGATAATACAAATTTTGCAATACTTGTATCTAAACACTTTACAGAACCTTTTAACTCACCTATCGAGTATGGTAAACATATTGCCCAACTTGGAAATATGTTGTCAGGCAACAAGGTTTTAGTTCAAAGATATGGAGACTTTAAAAGAGGGAGAAGAACCACTGAAGAAAGATTAACAAGAAACAATATAATTCCAACTTTAAAGGATGCTGTGCCTGGGGATTTAAGTTTAGTATTGCCATATAGGATTATGAAGAGTATTGATGAAATGATAATTGCACATGATGCTATAACACCAGGCCTAGCTAGTGATGAAACCTTACTCTATGGCGTAGAGGTAAAATTCTACTCCAACAAAGTATTAATCGATAAGGATTTTCAAACTAATATCAAGGGGCTTTATGTAGGTGGTGATGGTGCAGGCTTGACTAGAGGACTAATGCAAGCAAGTGCAAATGGTGTTTTGCTTGCACATATTCTTACAGATAATAAGTAAGCAAAAAATAGGTCGAATTAATTTTCGACCTATTTTTTTATCTACATTATAAACATAGCTACAAGTGTAGTTACTGCCAAACCAATGACTACAGGCTTAAAGTTTCTTCTTGTTAGTTCAAATGGGTCTACCCTACATATAGCAGCTACTGGAATTACTGCCCAAGGAATTATAGTTCCTCCACCAACCCATATTGCCGCAACTTGACCTAGGGCAGTTAGGGTTGCCGTACCATAACCTATAGCTACTCCAAATAATTTGGCTACAGAACCAGCTAGGGATATACCTGAAAAGCCAGATCCGTCAAGACCTGTTATAGAACCTACAGTTGTTAAGGTTATTGCCCCTACAGTATTATTAAGAGGAACAGCATTTGCTAAAGCAATACCTAAATCATTAACAATCCCCATAGATCCTTCCGGTAAAAATTCGCCCACTACAGTCAAGAAACCGCTATCTCCCAAATAGAAGAAGGCCGCTATAGGTATAACTGGTCCAAATACTTCAAATCCAAATTTAAAACCCTTTACTAAATATTTTGTTATTTCTTCTAAAGAATCATTTTTATGGAACAAAACAGATATAATAATTAATATAAAAATAGCTGTTCCACCTATTAAAGCAGTTGCATCCCCACCTGTTAATTTTAATTTAAGCATTATTATTACATCCATTAAGAACAATAAAGGTATAATTATGCTTAAGTTTTTCTTTGTTTTTTCACTTAAGATCTTTTTTGATTCTTCATCATCATCCTTAGTTAATAAAGCATCTGTTTCAACCTTTAGCTGTCCACTTTTCATATCCCTTCTCAATAATACAAAGGCTGTTATCGTAGTCACAACACCCATTACAGCAACCAATGGTATGCTAGCTCCTATTACTTCTCCTACCGGCAAGCCTGCTGCTTCTGCAGTTAGCTTTGGTGCCCCTTGTATGACAAAGTCACTTGATAGGGCAATCCCGTGTCCAAACAAGTTCATAGCAACTGCCACACCTATAGCTGGCAAACCTACCTTTAAGGCTACAGGTAGCATTACAGCCCCTACAAGAGCTACTGCTGGTGAAGGCCAAAAGAACCAAGATATTACCATCATAACAATCCCAATAACCCAGTAGGCTAAGGTTGGTGTTTTAATTAGCCTTGTAAAAGGAGATATCATTACTTCATTTATCCCACTTTTTGAAAGTATCCCACTCATAGCCACAATCACTGATATAATTAAAATAGTTCCTAATAGCTCTGTTATAGCAAATATAAAGCTATTAAAAATAGTTATAACACTACTTGAAATTGAATTTGTTGCCACAAAGGCCAATAAAAATATACCAATTATACAAGTTAATGTTGTATCCCTTTTTCTAATCATCACTATCAATATAAGCAAGGTAAAGACTAAAAAAATATAATGTAAAGCACTAAGTCCACTAATCATACTATCCCTCCTAGAAATATTCATACTTTAGAATATGCTAAAAGGGATTTTTGGTTAAAAAAAAGATAGCAGCATCTGCTATCTTTTCAACTATCTTATTTATCTTTTTCTCTTTCTCTTAGGTGCTATATGGATAGCTTGGTCATTTATTCCCATTACTGCTTCACTAAATGCCTCAGAAAGAGTTGGATGAGCATGGATTGTTCTAATAATATCTCCTGCATCCATATTGTTTGAAACTGCTAAGGCTCCTTCATGGATTAAGTCATTTGCATGAGGCCCTAATATGTGAACACCAAGAATTTTTTGGTCTTCTTTTCCTGCAAGTACTTTGACTATTCCATCAGTTTCCCCTAGGGAAAGTGCTTTACCATTAGCTGCGAAATTAAACTTACTTACTTTATATTCAATTCCTTTTTCTTTTAATTGCTCTTCTGTAAAGCCTACTTGAGCAGCTTCAGTCATCATAAATGTACATGATGGGAAATGCTCTAATACAATATCTGGCTCATGACCCATAATCTTTTCAACTACATATTCTCCTTGAGCTGAAGCTACGTGAGCAAGTTGAATTCCTTTTGAGTTAACATCGCCTATTGCATAAATTCCTTCGACTGAAGTTTCAAAGTCATCATTTACCTTGATGCCTCTTCCATCATAATCAATACCTACTCCTTCAAGATTTAGCCCATCTACTAATGGCCCTCTACCTGAAGCGATAAGCACATAATCTCCTACTACTTCAATTTCTTCATCTTTTTCTTTGTATTTAGCAAGAACCTTAAGTTTATCTCCTTCTTTTGTAATCTCTTTGGCTCTAATATCTACATAGGTTTCTATTCCTTGTTTCTTTAATAAAGGAGTAACTCTTTTTGAAATTTCTTTATCAGCATCCTTTAATATTCTTGAAGCAAGAAGAATTACATGGGAACCTAATTCTTGATAAATACTTGCAAATTCTAGACCGATAACTCCTCCTCCTACAACTATTAAAGTTTCAGGAATATGGTCTAATTCTAATAAATCATCAGATGTAATAACACCTTCTAAATCTACACCTTTAGTTTCTGTCATCTGAGGGAATGAACCAGTTGCGATAACAATATTATCTACAACAACTTCTTTATTCCCACCAGCTAGTAATTCTACAGAAACTGTATTTTTATCTTTTAAAGTAGCTGTCCCAGGTATGAACTCAATATTACTATATGATGATATTAAAGATTCAATCCCACCTACAAGAGTGCTAACTACTTTTTGCTTTCTCTCTTGTAAAGCTTTACCATCTATACTATATCCATCAATTGAAATACCAAATTCTTCGGATCTTCTTATTGTTGACATAATTTCAGCATTTCTAAAATATGTTTTAGTTGGGATACAGCCTCTATTGAGACATGTACCACCAACTTCTCTATTCTCTATAAGTGTAACATCTGCACCTAATTGTGCTGCCCTTATGGCTGCAACATATCCACCTGGACCTGCTCCTAAAACTGCAATTCTCTTTTTCAATATTTCTTCCTACCCTTCATATTTTAAAACTGGATTTCTAGCTGCTTGAGTTTCATCAGGCCTTCTAACTATAGTGTCATGTGGAGCTGTTTTAAGCATTTCAGCATCAGTATCAGCTTCTTTAGCTATCTTAATCATAGCATCTATAAATCCATCTATTGTTTCTTTACTTTCTGTTTCTGTTGGTTCAATCATCATGGCTTCATTTACAATCAATGGGAAGTAAACTGTTGGTGGATGATAACCATAGTCTAACAATCTCTTAGCTACATCCAATGTAGTAACCCCATTTTCTTCTTTTAAGCCATCAAATACAACTTCGTGCTTAACTAATGTATCAACTGGTAGATAATAGTAGTCTTTAAGCTTTTCTTTAATATAGTTAGCATTCAATACTGCTATCTCTGAAGCCTTCTTCAATCCATCACTACCCATTGACAACACATAAGCATAGGCCCTTACTAGAATTCCAAAGTGACCATAGAAGTCTTTAACTTTTCCTATTGAATTAGGATAATCATAATTCAAGAAATATCTATCTCCATCCTTTTCTACAACTGGAACAGGTAAAAACTCAGCTAAGAACTCTTTACATCCTACTGGTCCTGCACCTGGTCCCCCACCACCATGAGGTGTTGAGAATGTTTTATGAAGATTATAGTGAATTACGTCAAATCCCATATCGCCAGGCCTAGCATGCCCCATAATAGCATTCATATTTGCTCCATCATAATATAGCAAACCGCCTGCATCATGAACTATACTAGCTATTTCTTTTATATCTTTTTCAAATAATCCAAGAGTGTTTGGATTTGTAAGCATTAATCCTGCAGTATCATCTCCTACTGCTGCCCTTAATGCCTCTAAATCAACTAAACCATTTTTATTTGATTTAACTTCAATAATAGAATATCCTGCCATAGCTGCAGTTGCTGGATTAGTACCATGAGCTGAGTCTGGAACTATAATCTTATTTCTATTAAAGTCTCCTCTTTTCTCATGATATGCTTTTATAAGCATAACTCCCGTTATCTCACCATGAGCTCCAGCTGCTGGTTGTAAAGTCATTTTGTCCATGCCAGCTATTTCACAAAGAGTTTTTTGCAATTCATACATTAATTGCAAGGATCCTTGAGAACAATCTTCTGATTGAAGTGGATGAACATTAGTAAATCCACTATATCTACAAGCCTCTTCGTTTATTTTTGGATTGTATTTCATTGTACAGGAACCTAATGGATAGAAACCTGTATCTACACCATAATTTTTGTTGGACAAATTAGTGTAATGTCTTATTACATCAACTTCACTTACCTCCGGTAAATCAAGCTTTTCTTCGTTTAAAAACTCTTTTGGGATAATAGCACCTAAGTCTTGTTCTTCAACATCTAGTGGTGGAAGTTTATAAGCTTTTCTACCAGGTTTTGATATTTCAAATATTAGCTTATCATAATCTTTCATTATTTAATCCCCTCCAATACACTAGCTAATTTCTCAATTTCTGCCTTAGTCCTCTTTTCAGTTACTGCATAAAGGATAGCATTTTCATATTGAGGATATTCTTTACTTAGGTCATACCCGCCTACTATGTTTTTATTTCTTAAAGCTCTGTTTATTTCATCAGGACTTGTGTCAGATTTAAGCGCAAATTCCATGAAGAATGGCTTATCGAATAGTGGTTGATATTTTCCTGATTTAGTTAATTGATTAAATGCATAATGTGCCTTTTGTGCACATTGAGTAGCTACTTCTCTCAATCCTTCTTTACCAAGGGTAACCATATAAATAGTTGCTGCAAGAGTATTTAATCCTTGGTTTGAACAGATATTAGAAGTGGCTTTTTCTCTTCTGATATGTTGTTCTCTAGCAGAAAGTGTAAGAACGAATGATCTCTTGCCATCTACATCAACGGTCTCTCCAACTATTCTACCAGGTAATTTTCTCATATATTTTTCTTTTGTAGCCATAAATCCTAGATAAGGACCACCATATGATAATGGAATACCTAGTGGTTGACCTTCTCCAACTACTATGTCTACACCTAAATCACCAGGCTTTTTAAGTATACCTAAAGCCATAGGACTTACTGATGCAATAAAGCTAGTCTTCTTTCCCTTATGTGCTACTTCACCAAGTGATTCTAAATCTTCTAAAACTCCAAAGAAATTTGGATTTTGTACTATAACTGCTGCAGTGTCATCACTTACTAATTTTTCTAGCTCTTCTGCATCTGTTACACCATCTTTTATTCCTACTTCAACAACAGTTAGCTTTTGTGCATGAGCATAAGTTTTTAAAACTTTTCTTGCATCAGGGCTAACACCTTTTGAAACTATTATTTCACCTTTTCTTGATGTGGCGCAAGCCATTAATGCTGCTTCCATAACTGCAGTCCCGCCATCATAAAGTGAAGCATTAGCTACATCCATACCAGTTAAATTACATATTAAAGTTTGAAACTCAAATATATATTGTACTGTACCTTGGCTTATCTCTGGTTGATAAGGTGTGTATGAAGTATAGAACTCACTTCTAGATATTATGGCGTCAATAACACTAGGAATATAGTGGTCATAGGCTCCAGCACCTAGAAAACATGTTAAATCATCTAATGAACAATTTTTATCTGCTAAGCTCTTTAGATAAGTCCTAACTTCTAGTTCACTCTTAGATGTAGGGAAATTTAAAGGCTTTCTCAAACGCAAATCTTCAGGTATATCATCAAACAATTGGTCTATACTATTTAGACCAATTGTTTGTAAAATCTCTTGTTCATCACTTGAAGTATGTGGAATGTATGGAAACATTTTATTCCTCCTCAGCTAAGAACTTCTCATATTCCTCACTTGACATTAAATCATCTAATTCTGATTTATCACTTATTTCGATTTTTATAATCCAATTCGCATAAGGATCAGCATTTATTAATGCTGGTTCATCTTCTAAAGCTTCATTTACTTCTACAACTGTTCCACCTATTGGTAGGTAAACATCTGCTGCTGCTTTAACTGATTCAACAGCTGCAAAAGAATCTTCTTTTTCTAATTCATCATCAACATCTGGTAGTTCTACATAAACTATGTCACCAAGATGATCTTGAGCATAATCAGCTATACCAACATATGCGAAATCTCCATCAACTTTTACCCACTCGTGATCCTTTGAATAATATAAACCTTCTACAACTTTCATATTAAACCTCCTAAAATTTTATTTATTTTTTATTAATCTATTTTTTAGAAAAATTTTACTTGTTTTTAAGAAAACTTCTTTTTATAACTTTTGCTTTTACTGGCTTGTTTCTAATAATAACATCAACTTCTGTATCAATTTCAGTGAATTCTGGCTTTAACAGAGCATTAGCAATGCCTTTTTTCAATGTTGGACTCATATATCCAGTAGTTATATGACCAATTTTTTCTCCATCTTTTTGAACTTCATAACCTTCTCTTGGAATTCCTCTGCCTAATAGTTCTAGACCAGCAAGTTTTCTTTCTAAGCCTGCGTCTAATTGTTTTTGTAGTCCTTCTTTACCAATAAAGTCTGATTCTTTTTTAAATTTAACAAAGAATCTCAAGCCACCTTCTAATGGAGTAATATCTCTGCTAATTTCATTTCCATAAAGAGGTAGTGAAGCTTCAAATCTAAGAGTATCTCTGCATCCTAAACCTGCTGGTTTGATACCATACTCTTTTCCAGCTTCTAATACTGAGTTCCATACCTTAACAACCCCTTCAAGGTCAGTATATACTTCAAAGCCATCTTCACCAGTATATCCTGTTCTTGAAACCATACATTTAACTCCATCAACCATTACTTCATCTTGGAAATAATAGTATTTAATTTGAGATAAATCTGTTTCAGTTAGTTTTTGAAGTGTTTTTTCTGCATCAGGCCCTTGAATTGCTACTTGACCAACCCCATCAGAAACATTTTCGATTTCTACATCATAATCACCTTTTTGATTTACGATCCATTCAAAATCTTTGTCACAATTCGCAGCATTTACGACTAAATAGAAATACTCACTATTATAGCGGTATACTAGCAAATCGTCTACTACTCCACCATCTGGATAACACATCATAGTGTAAAGAATTTGATTATCCACAAGAGTTGTAATATCGTTTGTTAATAAATAATCAAGAAATGCTAAAGCTTCTTTACCTTTAACGGTTATCTCTCCCATGTGAGAAACATCAAACATACCTACAGCGTTTCTAACAGCTTCATGTTCAGGAATTAATCCTTCATATTGCACTGGTAGAGCCCATCCTGCATAGTCTACAACATTACCACCTAATTTTACATGCTCATCATATAGTGGTGTTTTTTTTGCTGACATTAAATCACTCCTTCCAATTTTATGATATACTATTCCTATAGTTATAATACATTAAAATCAGACATTATTCTATACAAGCTATAAGTTAATTATTAACAATAGTTTGCTCTCTATATGTCTGTACTATACCTATCACATCTTTATTATACATAAGGAGGTAAATTTATGCAATACCGAAAATTCACAAGTTCCGGCTTAAACACTTCATTGTTGGGCTTCGGATGTATGAGATTTCCAACGCTTGATAATAATTTATCAAATATTGACGAAAAAATTTCTTCAAAAATGCTTGAGCATGCAATTGAAAACGGAGTGAATTATATTGATACTGCTTATACATATCATGGGGGTAATTCTGAAAGTTTCGTTGGCAAGTTTCTAAAGGAGAAAGGACTAAGAGAAAAGGTATATTTAGCTACCAAAAACCCAGTTTGGCTAGTTAAAGAATATGATGATTTTGAAAAACTGTTAAATGAACAACTTGAAAGACTACAAACTGATTATATAGATTTTTATCTATTGCATTCATTACACGAAAAAACATATAGAAAGATTATTAATCTTGATGTTTTTAAATTCTTAGACCAGGCAAAGAAAAATGGGAAAATAAAGTATGCAGGATTCTCTTTCCATGATGAATTACCCTTGTTTAAAGAAATTGCTGATGCTTATCCTTGGGATTTTTGTCAGATACAGTTAAATTACATGGACAGAGAAATGCAAGCAGGTCTAGAAGGCCTAAAATATGCACATGATAAAGGACTAGATGTAGTTATTATGGAGCCTATCAAAGGTGGCAAACTAATAAATCCATCTCCAGAAATCCAAGAAATCTGGGCCAGTAGTGAAATAAAAAGAAGTCCTGCAGAATGGGCCCTACGATGGGTATTTGACCTTCCAGAAGTAAAGGTAGTATTGAGCGGAATGAGCACATTAGATCAGGTAAAAGAAAATATTAAAATTGCTAACGAAGGATTCCCTAAGTCCTTATCAAAGAAAGAACTTTCTTTAATTGATAAAGTAACCGAGGTTTATAAAAAAAGAGTAAAAGTTGGATGCACTAGTTGTGATTATTGCCAACCTTGCCCTTCTAATGTGGCTATACCAGAAATATTTGAAATCTATAATAATATATATGTATATGATACAGTAGCAGATTCAAAAGACTCTTACAAAGGTTTAAAAGAAAAATCAAAAGATGTTTCCCAATGTATAGAATGTGAAGTTTGTGAAAATATTTGTCCACAACATTTGGAGATTATTTCTCTATTAAAGGAAGCTGAAAAATCGCTGATTTAACTAATAGCCTGTCTTTTTTATATAGACGGGCTATTATTATCCACTTTATACACATTATCCACAGGTGCCAGTGGATAATTTTAATATTATCACCTATAATTACAAAAACAGACAAGCTGTAGAGTTTTTAAGGAAGAACTTATCCACACTTTTAATTCTTATCAACATCATCCTGTTCATTAAAATATCTCATTATACCTACATATATAGACCATGCTATCTTTTCTTGATATTCAGAAGTATTTAAAAGCCTAGCTTCTATATCATTTGATAAAAACCCAGCTTCTACAAGTACTGAAGGTATATCCATTTCATTTATTAAATAAACATCTTTTTTTTCATTAGGCATTCTTTTATTATCTTCGTCTAAAACATTTTTAAATTCATCTTGGATCAAATATGCTAATTTTTGACTATCAGCTACATTATCACTATAAAATGTTTGAGCTCCATAGTATCTTGGTGTTGTAAAACTATTTAAGTGAATAGTAACGAATACTTCACATCCTGCATTCTCAATTAGTGCCTTTCTATTTTTTAAATCCTCAGTTTTTTTCTCTCTTAAAGTTCTAGATTTTTCAGTATAAAGGCCTTCATCAGTTTCTCTTGTTAATACAGGAATTCCACCACTTTGTTCAACATATCTCTTTAATTTTAAGGCTATTTCCAGGTTGATATCGTCTTCTTCCAATCCACTTTTAGAAACTGCACCAGGATCCACTCCACCATGTCCTGGATCTATTCCAATAATTCTATTAGTAATTGGTAAATATGTTTCCTCGATTTTATGGTGCAGGCTATTGAAAATAATAATACATATCAATATAAATAAAAATATAAGTATTAATGTATACAGAACCTTTGTACTTATATATATAATCTTCACATTGACCACCTCTTTTTATGTATATTATAAAAAGAGAATCTTATTCCTTTAATATTTTCAATTTTTAGGACATAAAAAAATCAGCCTGCTTTCCCAGTCTGACGAATAGAAACTCAAGTGGCGAAACCATAATGGGATTTTTGCCACTTGAGCTATTATATTATCTATTTAAGATATTGTATATTATAACAACTGCCTCTTCTCTTGTTAAATTATCCTTTGGTCTAAAGTTGCCTTCTCCCCTTATTAGACCTAGACCTCTAGCGATTGCAATATGCCCTTTTAAATTATTCGATATCTCATCTGAATCATCATAGTCTAATTTATAGATATCTCCTAAGTTTTCTAATGGTTCCTGGCCAAATAATCTAACTACATACATTATTGCTTCTTCTCTGGTCAGTATTCCATCTATGTTTTTCTCTTCTTGTTTTAAGATGCCTTCTCTAATAAATCTTTCATATAAATAGTCTATATCCTGATATGAATATACATCTTTAGTTTGAGCAAGTAATTGGAAGAATTCTTTCTGACTTATTTCTTCTTTTGCTTTGAATTCATCTCCCTCAAATAGCGTAATATACTTCTGTAATCTTTGTACTTGCTCCTTAGCATAAGTGTTTTCAAGATCTTTATATTCCTTCATACCTTGCTTTTCAATTAAGTCTTCAATGGCATTTATTACTTCTCCTGTTTTAGCATCTACTATTAAATGTTTGTCTTTAAAGTCATATACTAGTTTGACATCATCTTTATTATCTTCTTTCATTAATCTTTGATAGCCTAAATCTAATTCTCTATTTTCTAATAGAATTTCTTTAGCTGTATCTTCTTCTATTAGCTTGTCTGGAGCTTCAAATTCTATGTCATTCCAACCATGATAATATGATGATATCTTACCAGTAGCATTACTAAAGTTAATTCTATAACCATCATTTTCAACCCTAATACCATTTGCTTTCCTAATAAATTGAAAATTAGATACATTGTTTTGACTATATCTTAAATTATCATTTTCATCCTCAACATATTCTACTTCTTTATACTTTTCTGGGCTATTTCCTTTTATTATTTGTTTTGCCCTTTCAAGCAATTCTTTCTTACTATATTTTGCCTCTTCAAAGTCTTCGTCCCAAGTACCAGGGTCAGAAAAGTCTAAGATATCTCCTGTTTTGGCATCTATCCTACTGCTTACACCACTAGAACCATTTTTGAACTTCTTAACAACCATTACGTCCCATATATAAATATCCTTATCTTTGTCTCCCCTAAGCTTGTGATCTTCAACTTCATACTCTTCTCCTAATTTAAATGCATCAAAGAATTTTTTACTTACTTCTTGCTTATTTATTACTTTTTTAGAATTTATCAATTCATCTGCTTCCTTATTTGAAAAGCTCTCCATGTTTCTATCAGATGTAGCACCGTATATAGGATAAGTATTTTTATAGGAAGTAGACAAGATATCCTTAGTTTTTGCATCTACTGTTTTGTCAGTATCTAAAATACTATAACCTATGTATACTTTTGTACCCTCATCTGTTTCTTTAATCCTGTATGCTAATCCTAAATTGATATTATTTATATATGCTTCTTTTGCTTCATCCTTTGATATTATACCCTCTGTATCTGGAAACTTTAAGCCTTTTTCCCAATTAATATTAAAACTAATTACTTCCCCAGTTTGATTATCCACATTAATATATACTGAGTTTTCATTAAAGGCTAGGTCATTTACCATCATTACATATTGATAATTAAATCCGCTTAGATCATCTCTATAATATATACTATTTAAGTCTTCCTCATCTAATGGCTTTATTTCATCCAATATATCAGGAAATATTTTCTTAATAAAATTCTTAGCGTGTTCTGAGCCTTCTTCTCTAGTTATTTTAGGGAATTTATAAATAATAGGTTGATTATAATTACTATGGTCACTTTTATAGTAACTCATTATCTTTCCATCTTCATCAATACTAACACTAATGTGGCTATTTTCACTGCTCCAGTTTAGACTAATGATTTTTCTGCCTTCATAAGCATCATACTCGTACTTATGAAAATCCTCATACTTATCCCCTATTTCAAATAGGGCCTTAATCTCCTCAAAGTCCTTGTCTAAACTGCCCTCTGCAAATCCAACACTTGGTATGCACCCTAATAATAATGTTAACAATATTACAAATATTAAGGATTTAGATTTAGTTTTTGCCATAAATATCCCCTCCTAGATCTAGTATATACTATACTGGCTTAGTTTACCAATTTAATATCTTCGAACTATTAGTATTCAATATGAGGGGTTAATTCTTTTAGTAATATGCCTACTTGGTTTTTTCCCATTGTTTTTGCCATATATAAGGCCTTATCTGCATACTTATAAGCTTCTTCATAGGAATCGGTCTTATTATCTATGGATGTTATACCGATACATACTGTCATATTTATTTCTTGCTCATCTATGATAAGAGTGTCTTTTTCTATGCTATTCTTTAGTTTTTCTCCAACAAGCTTAGCAGCTTTAATATCAGTGTTTACAAGTATAATTGCAAACTCATCTCCCCCAATACGGGATACTATATCTATTCTCCTTAATTGTGATTTCATAATAGAAGCTAATCTTTGTAGGACTTTATCTCCTATAGGATGACCATATTTATCATTAATGGTCTTGAAATCATCGACATCTATTAATAATAAACAGGCCTCTCCCCCATGTCTTTCTATAGAGAGCATCACATTTGACACTTGTTCCTCAAAGCATCTCCTATTGACTAATTCTGTTAAAGAGTCATAGGTTGCAATGTGCTGAAGCTCTTTGTTCTTATCTTCTAACTCTTTTTGTTGTAAAAGAATGCGCTCCTTTAGTTGAAGATTTGTCACATTTGATTTCCATAAGATAAAAGATAGGAAAAAGCCTAAGGAAACTGAAGTTAAACCATTTACCCTATTAGAAAGCAAAATGGATAAATCCGTCAAGACAATACCCATTGCAAAATAAAACATAATATAAGCAATTAAAAACATTAGTAAGCTATGTAAAGGCTTTATTATAAATATTGCACCAATTGCAATACACGCGATTGTAAATGGTGTAGTACTTGGGGTCACTAATTGGTCTATTGATGTTATCACTACCCCAATCAATAGGATTAGCATAATGGCTATATATTGTGTCCCTATAGTCATCATGCTTACCTGAGTATCATTTCTTTGTTTATAGGACAGGATAGCTAAGACTATTAGCAATACAAGGTATATAGAATGAGTTAATACAAGCCCAGCTCTCCAAATATTGTCATTATTGTATTCAGTTGGTACTTTGTTTAAGAAGGTAACTATTGAAAAGAGTCTGATGATAATTGATACTATTGATAAATAAAATACTCTATTAATATTTATTAGGAATATTTCATCTATTATTTGTCTGTCTGGCCAAACAATACTTTTAATATTATTCAATACTCTGGATATCATATACCCTCCTCCAGCTCCTTTCATAATTGCCTTTTCCTGAATTAAAATAGCTATATCTCATACTATATACAATGAGTATAACTTTTACAAGCATTAGATTGGAAGATATACCCTCCTATACCAATAAGATATATATCGACTGTACCGTCAAAATATTTACATTTTTTGCAAGACTATTTTTTCTTACGCACAGGCATCCATACTTCACTATAGGCATAATTTTCTTTTTCTTCATCCATCTTTGTAAATGAAAATCCAGGTGCTTGAATCACTTCATAATCAGAAACAGGGAGCCATTCTGAATAGGTTTTTGAATAGGTTTTTTGCAGGGTTTCTGGAAAAGGACCTTCATTAGGGAATACTGCCCAAGTGTATGCTGGAACTTCAATCACATCTAAGAGTTCACTTACATCTTCTTCTGTAGTTAAAACTCCAATTAAATGAGTAAGTTCTCCCTCATCTTTCATAAAATTATGCTCATGTTCATAAGAAACATTGACAACTTCATAAGGTTCAATGTTTTGAATAGCATGCATTGCTTCCCTATGCTCTTGCGTAATACTTTTGGCCAATTCTATAATGGCATTGTTTACTCCTTCAAATTGCATAGGCACTCTTTTGCTTACACCAGCAAATTTAAATGCTGGCATTTGAACGATCTTATAATCCATACTTTCTCCTCCTTTAACATCGATATAAAATGTGAGTTTGGGAAACGATTTGCTGACACCTGTTTTTGCAACTTCCGATGGTAAAAATCCACTCCAGGATTTAAAAGCTCGAGTAAAGCCATCCATTGATTCATAACCATACTTAAATGCCACATCAGTTACTCTTTCATTATTTAACAAATCCTTATTTGCTTCTGATAGCTTTCTGTTTTTAATATATTCACTCAATGTTAGCCCAGATAAATAATAAAAGATTTTTCGAAAATGATAATCTGAAACACCAGCATATTCGGATATATCTTCAAGTCTGATGTCTGTAGTTAGGTGTTCTTCAATATATTCTACTACTTGATTTAGTTCTTTTAACATCGTTTCACTCCTTTCATAAATGATTATAGCAAAGGATCTAGTATTAAACTCTACTTTTTATAAGCAAATAAGGTCGAATATAATACTACTTATGAATTATAGCATTATTTATAGAAATTCACTGAGGATGAAGGCCTACATTTCTAAGTTTCCATCATTCTTCAACTTCAATAAAAGCAAATATGTCCAATACCTTAACCTGTTCACACATAATCACACCTCTTGTTTTAGTTCTTTCAACTAATGGAAGATGCAATGGAAATTCCCTAATGGCCTAAAACAAGCTATATACAGCTGTGTTTTCAATAGCCCAAAAATATATTTTGATATTTCAGTGGCTTATATTCTATACCATGTGTAAATCCTGTGTAAAGAGCTTGTAATTCCAAAATTCTTAGTTT